>NZ_RCCC01000001.1:759755-1077011 GCF_003663825.1 Acidovorax sp. 106
GGTGGACGAGATCACGCTGGACCTGCACGGCACCGTGCTGGAGCGGCTGGACGACCCCGCCGATGCCAGCGATGATGCGCCCCTGGAAGACGACGGAGACGACGAAGCCGTGGCAGGCCCGATTGCCATTGCCGTGGACGTCAATGAGGCAGACACACCCACCAACGCCAACGCCGATAACCCAACGCCGTGACCATGCGCTCGCTCTTTCGCTCCTTCAGCACGCTGCAGATTGCACTGGGCGTGTCGGTGGCCGTGCACGCGGCCCTCATCTCTGTGCGCTTCATCGACCCCGAGGGCTTCAATCGCGTGTTCCAAGACACGCCGCTCGAAGTCATCCTGGTCAACGCCAAGTCCAACGAACGGCCTGAAAAAGCCCAGGCCATCGCCCAGTCCAACCTGGCCGGTGGCGGTGACGCCGCCCAGGGCCGAGCCACCAGCCCCCTGCCCTACTCGGCCCTGACGGCGGTGGGCGACGACTTTGAAGAGATGCAGCGCAAGATGGACGCAATGCAAGAGCAGCAAACCCAGCTGCTCACGCAAATGCGCAAGCAGCTGGCCACCATGCCCGAGCCCGACCCGCGCAAGCAAAGCGACAGCGGCGAGCAGATGTCGCAAGAAGAAAAACGCCGCCAGCTCGTCAAGCTGCTGGCCGAGATTGAAAAGCGCATCAACGAAGAAAACTCGCGCCCCAAAAAGCGCTACATCAGCCCCGCCACCCGCGAAGAGGCCTACGCCATCTACTACGACGCGCTGCGCCGCAAGGTGGAAGACAAGGGCACCGAGAACTTCCCTGAACAGGGCGGTAAAAAACTCTACGGCGAACTGATCATGATCGTCACCGTCAACCACGACGGGCGCGTGCTCTCCACCGAGGTGGTGCAAGGCTCGGGCAAGGGCGCACTGGACCGCCGCGCCGAAGCCATTGCCCGCGCCGCCGCGCCGTTTGGCCACTTCACCCCCGAAATGCGCGCCAAGGCCGACCAGGTGGCCATGGTCGCCCGCTTCAAGTTCACCCGCGACCAGACGCTGGAGACGAGCGTGAGGTAGCTTCTGATACCCAAATGCATTCAAAAATATCTAACCGTTCACGCTGAGCTTGTCGAAGCGCGGCGCAAGGCTTCGACAAGCTCAGCCCGAACGGTTGGGGTGGAGATGAACTGAACGCGAATCCGTCTGAGCCGCCAGCCCCTGGCAAAGCCCGTTACCCGCTACCCGTTACCCGTTACCCGTTACCCGCGGCGGCCCCCGCCCCAAGGCCGCCCCCTGCATGCAGCCCTTGTTGTTCCCATGACCTCTTCGCCTTCCCCCGCCGACCTGTACTGCGTGATGGGCAACCCCGTCGCCCACAGCCGCTCGCCCGCTATCCACGCCCGCTTTGCCGAACTGACCGGCCAACCTGTGCACTATGAGCGCCGCCTGATACCGCTGGGCGGCTTTGCGCAAGGCGTGCGCGATTTCTTGGCCGAGGGCGGGCGAGGCTGCAACATCACCGTGCCCTTCAAGTTTGAAGCCCCGGCCCTGGCCGCTGTGTGCAGCGAACGCGTGCACCTGGCAGGCGCGGCCAACACCCTCAACTTTCAGGTCGACGGCAGCATCCACGCCGACAACACCGACGGCCTGGGCCTGGTGGCAGACATCACCCGCAACGCAGGCGTAGGCCTGAAAGGTGCCCGCGTGCTGCTGGTGGGCGCGGGCGGCGCCGCCGCCGGCGTGCTGGGGCCCCTGCTGCACGCTGGGGCACGCCACATCACCATTGCCAACCGCACCGTGGCCAAGGCCGAGGCGCTGGTGGCATCGCACAGCGCCCTGGCAGCGCTACAAAAAGCAGAGCTGCTTGCGCTTACTCCACAAGCGTTAGAGGGCAATTTTGATGTCATCATCAACGCCACCGCCAGCAGCCTGAGCGGCGAAGCCGTGCCCATACCCGCCAGCGTATTGCGCCCTGGCAGCCTGGCCTACGACATGATGTACGGCCCCGCAGCACAAGGCTTTATGGACTGGGCCAGCGCCCACGGCGCCGTGCCGCGCGACGGCCTGGGCATGCTGGTGGAGCAAGCCGCCGAGGCCTTCGCCATTTGGCGCGGTGTGCGCCCACCCTCCGCCCAGGTGCTGGAAGAGATGCGCCAGACCGCCTGAGTCATGAGTCGCCATGAACTTGCATGAACTGGATAGGCCGTTCGGGCTGAGCCTGCCCGAGCCTTGCGCGGCGCTTCGACCAGCTCCGCGTGAACGGTTCAAGGAAAGCCATCAGCAGCGCCCCACCTTTGGAGCCATGCAACCATGAAGACACTGGCCCGCTGGCTGGGCCTGGTGCTGATCGCACTGGTGAGCCTGCAACTGTTTTTTGTGCTGCGCATCGCCGCCATGGCGGTGGTCAACCCCGAGTCCACGACCTTCGAGCGGTCCGAAGCCTGGACGCTGCTGACCAGCCAAGGCAGCATCCCCTGGCGCCAGCAGTGGGTGCCCTACGCCAAGATTTCCGACCACCTCAAGCGCGCCGTCATTGCCTCGGAAGACGATGGCTTTGTGAACCACGAAGGCGTGGACTGGGCCGCCATCGAAAAAGCCTGGGAGCGCAACGCCAAGGCCGAAGCCCAGGTGGCCAAAGCCCAAAACCGCACCCCCGACCGCCCCGTGCGCGCCCCCAAAATCCGTGGCGGCTCCACCATCACCCAGCAGTTGGCCAAAAACCTGCTGCTGTCGGGCGAGCGCACCCTGCTGCGCAAAGGCCAGGAGTTTGTGCTGACCCTGCTGCTGGAGCAGCTGCTGAGCAAAGAGCGCATCCTCGAGATCTACCTGAACAACGTGGAATGGGGCGAAGGCGTGTTCGGCGCCGAGGCCGCTGCGCAGCACTACTTTCGCAAAAGCGCCGCCCAGCTCACCCCCACCGAAGCCGCCCGGCTGGCCGTGATGCTGCCCGCGCCCAAGCGGTTTGAGAAAACGCCCGGCTCGGCCTACCTGGCAGGGCGCACGCGGACGATTCTGGGGCGCATGGGGAGTGCGGAGCTGCCGTAGAACCTTGTCCGAGGTAGCCCTGCATCGCTCAGCCGACCACCCCAGGCCGAGGTTTCAGGCCATGATAGAAAGCCCACGCCGCGCCCACGTAGACGCACGGATAGGCAGCCACCCAGCCCAGTACCACCCCAAAGGCAGACAAGGGCTCACTTGAGCCCCACACAGCCTGCGCCAGCACAAAGCCCAGCCTGAGGGTACAGCCCAACAAAGCCAGGTAGGCAATGCCGCAGGCCATCACCCACCAGCCGCGCCGCTGTGGGCAAAAGTGGAGTTCCGCCAGCCAAAGCTGTTTGGGGATTTGGTACAGCTTCGGCAAGGCAAGTACCAAGACCAGCGGGAAGATCAACGCAGGCAATACCAACATAAGCCTTGACTATGCGCCACCCAAGGTCAGCCCCTGCGCTCTAGCCACACCGACACCCGCTCCTCAGGCCGCAGCGTCACGTTCAAGCGGGGCGCGCAAGCCGGTGCGGCATCAGGCCAGCGCACGGTGTAACGCTGCAGCAGCATGGCCGCCAGCAGCGTCATCTCCAGCATCGCAAAGTGCTGGCCAATGCACACGCGCGGCCCCAGACCGAAGGGAATCCAAGCGCCCTTGGGGATGGGCGGCGCACCCTCCAGAAAGCGCGCGGGCTGGAACTGCTCGGGCTGCGCAAACCAGCGCGCATCGCGGTGCAGCACCCAGGGGGTGATGCGCAGCATGGCCCCCTGCGGTACCGAGACCCCGCCCAGAGTGATGGGCGCGGTGGTGCGGCGGTTCATCAGCGCAGCAATGGGCGGGTACAGGCGCAAGGCCTCCTTGAGTGTGGCGCCCAGCCAGGGCAATTGGGCCATGTGCTCTGGGCCGGGCACACCGCCTTGCAGCACCGCGTCCACCTCAGCCCGGGCGCGCTCGGCAGCTTCAGGGTGCTGGGCCATCAGCGTCGTCCACCACAGTAAGGTGGTGGCGCTGGTCTCATGCCCCGCCTGAAAGGTGACCAGGCACTGGTCCAGCACTTCTTGGGGTGACAAGGCCTCGCCCGTGCCTTCGTCGCGCAGGGCCAGCAGCATGTGCAGCAGGTCGGTGCGCTCGGGCTTACCCGAGGCCCCGTCGGCCACAGGGGCTTCGCTCTGGCGGGCGTCAATGTGCCGCTGCACCAGCCCCTTCAGCGCCCGCAGGGCTCGGCGCTTGTCGGCCTTGCCCGGCAGGGGCAGCCAGTCGGGCAATGTGAAGGGCATGAACATTTCCCGGAACGCGCCCTGCGACAGCGTCTGCGTGGCCCAGGCGGCATCGCGTGCATCGGCCTGGGCCGATTCGCTGAACAGCGTGCGCAAGATCACGTCCATGGCGACATCCGTCCACAGCGCATCCACCGGCACCAGCGCGCGCTGCTGGCCCGCAGGCACGGCAGCGTCGAGTGCACGGCGGGCGGCATCGGTCATCAGCTGTGCGTAGCCTGCCACGCGCTTGGGGGTGAAGGCGGGCATGAGCATGCGGCGCTGGCGCTGCCAGACGGCGCCCTCGGTCACCAGCACGCTTTGGCCAAACACCTGTTCAAACACCTCCATGCCACGCTCCCAACGGATCAAATGGTCGGCATGGGTGATGAGCGCCTCGCGCACCAGGTCGGGGTGCATCAGGTCCCAGGCGTCTTCGTAGCCCAGGCGCATGCGGGTCAGGTCGCCATGCTGCTGGTGCAAGCGGGTGACAAAGCCCAGATAGTCGGCATGCATGTCACGCAGCAGGGGCAGGCCCCACCAAGCGCTGCGCGGGCCGCTGGGCGACAACGGGCGGGGGGCCGTAGGGTGGTCTGCCATCGGCGCCACAGCGACGGCAGGGGGCGTCAGGACCATCGGGTCGGCGTGCGAAGTTTGTGCGGCAGTGTTCATGCCCCGCATGGTGTGCCACCCAGCGCAGCGCGTATTGAACGAACACGACACCTGAGGCGAGGGATCCTCTGCACGAATCGCGCTGGCCAAGTGTGCGCTGCGGATCGGGATGGGATGCAAGGCGCAAAACGCAGCAATAGCCGCCGCTATTGCGAGTATTTGCAACACCGCAGACCGCCCGAGACCGCAGATGCACACGGCGCGGCGATTTGTGCAGAGGATCCCTGGGTACACTGCGCGGCCATGGCGACCTTGGCACCTTTAACCGCAGACCATCCACCTGGGCTGATTCCCTCAGGCCAGCTCTGGCTGCCCCGGGCCTCGCTCACCTCTTGCCTGCGCGCGGCCATGGTGCGCAGCACCGTGGGGTATGAGCTCACCGACGCGCAGCGGCTCAACCACTTCCCGGCATCGCCCCTGTGCAGCCTGAGCTGGTGGTTTGAGGGTCAAGGCGAGACGCTGGTCCCGCGCACCCCAGGCACGGTGGCCACACTGGGCTGCGAGCACGTCCCGTTGCCCGGCCGCTGGGTGCTCAGCGGCCCGCAAACAGCGCCCAGCACCAGCTGGTGCGCAGGCCCCACCGAAGGCATGATGGTGTTGCTTCTGCCCGATGCCCTGCACCAGCTGACAGGGCTGGAGCCCGAAGCCCTGACCAACCGCTTTGTCGATGCCCAGGCCGCATTGCCGCCCGACTGGCACCCCCTACTGCAGGCCGTGCAATCGCAGCCCGACAGCGCCAGCCGCCTGGCTTGCCTGGAAGACTTTCTGGAGCCCCGCTGGCAGGCGTGCCGCCCCACCACCCTGCACAGCGCACACCGCTACACCGACTGGGCCAACCACCTGGCCCAACGCGCGGCACTGTCCGCCCCCGGCCGCAGCCTGCGCCAACTGGAGCGGCGCATCAAGCGCTGGGCGGGCCTCCCCCTGCGGGAGCTGCGCGGCATGGGCAAATCAGAGCAGGCTTTTTTTGATGCACTGACCGCCCATGTCGGCCAAGGCACCGTGCCATGGGCCGAGGTGGCCGTGGGAGCAGGCTATGCCGACCAGTCCCACCTGTGCCGGGTCACCCGCCGCATCACAGGCTTCACGCCCCAGGCGCTGTATGACGGCATCCTGCGTGAAGAGGCGTTCTGGGCTTATCGGATCTGGGGGTAATGCCCCAGGTTCATGGAATGTGCATTTCCTGGAACGTCACCCTGCGCCGCTGCGGGTCGAACAAGCCCCCCTCGGGCAGCACATGCATGCGGATGTCTGCTGCCTTTGCCATGGGGCCATCGTCGTCCACGATCTGGGCACGGCGGGCGTCAAACAGTTTGACGTAGTAGTTGCCCAGCACCTCCCAAATACCATCCGGCCGCACCAGCAAAGCCGTTTCCTCGTCAATGCCCACACCGATGAGCTGGGGGTGGTCCAGCACCGCGCTGATGAGCCGGTTGTAGCGGGCGCGGTGCATGAAATGCTGGTCCACGATGGCCCCTTTGAAGAAGCCAAACCCAGGGGCCAGCTCCTTCATGCCACGGGCAATGTTGATCTGCTCCTCTTCTTCAGAGTTGCGCGGCGTGCGCCATTTGCCCGTCAACATCAGGCGGCTCATCACCGAGGCCCCGGCAGACGTACCGCCCACCACCGCGCCCGCCAGGTAGCGCGCCTCCACCGCCTGCAAGGCACGCGTGCCCACCAGCAGGCCAGACAGGCGCGACTGGTCGCCGCCTGAAAACCAGAAGCCGGTGAAGCCTTCGAGCGTCTGCACTACCGCCGCACTGTTGGCCTCGCCGGGGCGAAAGTCCACCACCTGCGCCTCGGCCCCCAAGTGCGCAAAATCGCGGGCCACCTCCTGCGCCTCTTCGTCCGACTTGGAACTGGCCATGGGCAGCACGGCAATGCGTGCGTTGTCCGCCCCGGCCAACGCCACAAACCGCTTTTGCACACTGACCGGGGTTTCCCCGCCGCCCACGATCAGCAGATGCCCCTGCGGGCGCATGAACAGCCGCATCACAGCAGAGAGACGGCTGGGGTTGGGCGCACCTGCCTGCGAGGCAGGCTGAGGCTGCGGTGCAAGCGGCCCTATCAGCATGGTTTGCGCCGTGGGCAACGCAGGATTGGCAGAGCTGGCAGGCTCTGCCGCCGCAGCCTTGGGCGGCACTGGGCCAAAGACGCCGCCCGGAGCAGGCTGCGTCTGGGCTTGGGTGTCGGGGTGGGGCATGCCCACCATCACCACCAAAGCACCCGCAAGCCAAAAACCCCGGATGCATCCAGAACCCCGCAAGCACCCACGCAGCAATGACTTGGCGTACTGAAACATGGATCGATGAGAAAAAAGGAAAGGGCGACTGCCTGCGCCGATGACACGAGCAGGGCTGAAGTGCGTGCCTCAAGGGTCAAGGCGCACGCCGCAAAGCAAATCAGCGGGCGGATTCTATGCAACAGCGCAGCGCAGCGGAGTATGTCTGCAGGGCTGGGGAAGACCACCTGACCTGCGAGCAGGCAACACGCCGCGCCACTGCCAGTTTTGATTCACCACTTGCGACGAGATGATCGACCATCATGACCAACCGGGCTCTTTCCACACCGCACTACATCGATCACTCTTCCAGCTTTACAGCAGTCGCTTGTATGGTGTAGCGACGGGTGACGCAGATGCTTGTGGCACCACGGGACTCTTACGATCCCACTACAGATGCCGGATATACGACTGCAGGCGCTCAACCCTCTGGTTCTCAATCGGTCAGGCTTTTGCTGTTGTGGGGGAGTGCATAAACGAGGGGTTAGGCATCACTGCTCTCGACTTGGCGCAGTCGCACCTCGCTGAAGCGCATGTAGCCCAGATTTCCCTGTGACTCCAGCAGACCCTCGCTAACAAGGAATGCAACTCTGGTAGCGAAGTAGCCATCCGCGATCTCCGGGAACCGCTCCGAATGGTGCAGCATAACCGCGCCTACTACGCGAGCCACTTTTCTCCACGAGGCAATGCACTCAGCGAGGAGCGCTGCATCGATTTCTTGCACTTGTGAGGGCGAGAGGCGGTCCACAGCGTCTTGCTCATTCTGATCTAGCTCGGTGTCGTAGGGCCCCTGAGGCCCCTCTGTATCTAGATCGGGGTACTCGCGCACCAATGGTGCTCTCAAGTCGCAAAGGATGGAGGTGGTCAGGTGCGAATAAGCGCGGACAAGGGCTTCACGCTCGGGCCCTTTCGGCAACTGCCAGAGCACCGACTCTGATTCAGCCAAGACCGCAAGTGCACGTTCATAGACCTGATAGAGACCTTCTGCATCTTCCCGCTTCATTCATGCCTCCCGCAAATCAAGATGCCTAACTTTTGAATTCAGCGGACCAGCCAGCACAGGTCCGCTGCAATGATGGGATGAACTCCCCGTTTGTTTGCGTGAGATTAGCGCACTGGAATTCATGGGCGTGGGGACAAGGAGTTCAAACCAAAGGCGTCCGACATGCATGCTAATACCGTGGCCGTCGACTTGGCTAAATCCGTCAACCAGATCGCCATCGCCGACGAACACTGGCACATCCTAGAAACCCAGCGCCTTACGCGCACCCCATTCGAGCTGGGTGCAGCGCAAAAAGACCGATGCCACTGTTGCGGCAACCTTGCTCGAAGCAAGCACAGCACCATCATGTCAGCACGGATCGCGACTGAATCCACATAAGATGCCGGATTTACGACTGCCGATCTTCTGCCCTCTGGTCACCAATCGATCAGGCTCTTGCTGTTGAGATGGCATCCATATACGAGTTGCTAAGCATTACAGCTTGCCGCAATGAAGGCCTCAATCTCGCCTGCGCGGCGAGGACCGGACTCCAACCACTCCACGCGCCACTCAGCAATGCGCTCTCCTTTTTCATGGATAAGGGTGCCGGGGCTAGGCTCGTTAATCCATTCACGCTGGCGGATGAGAACCAAGGGCTCCTCCGAGCCTGGGGTGTCTTGTGAAAATGCCAGCGCATCTTCGTACGCGCTGAAGGCGCAGTAGTAATCGTCGCCTTCACACTCGTCTGGGGCGACGCGCTCAGGATGACACCAGACCCGATACTCAAGAACCTCATCAAAGAAGTAACCCCCGCCTGATTTGCTTAAAACTGGGTACTCCCCGACAAGCTCCGGATCAACGGCGACTGGAAATTGACTCATGCTCTTCTCGATGCGTAACGAATGAAAAGGACTTTCACACCCCGAGTGCCCCGCGCAATTGAGAGATAAGGCATCTCACTTGTTTGTTGGAAGGGAAGGGCCATCACTGCCATTGTCACCATCGGAATCGATCAGGCAAAGAATGTCTTTGCTGTGCAGGGCGTTGATGCCACAGGCAACCCGGTATTTTTGCGTCCCAGTACGCCGCGAGCCCAGTGGCTCGAACTCATCGCAGCACTTCCGCACGCGCCCGCCTGAACTGCCCCATCCCAACCATTAGATCGGTGCCGCGCCTGCCCCGTATCATCCCCGCCATGCTTGCCAAGTTAATGAGTTTCCTTTTGCTGGGCGTGGTGCGGTTCCTCACCGGCTCCCAGGCGCGTTGGTATGGTTGCCCGCCCAAGGCGGAGCAGCGCATCTACTTTGCCAACCACCAAAGCCATGCCGACATGGTGCTGATCTGGGCGGCGCTTCCGGAGGAATTGCGCAGCATCACGCGCCCGATTGCGGCCAAGGACTATTGGACCAAGACGCCGTTCAAGCAGTGGATCACCACGGCGGTGTTCAACGCGGTGTATGTGGACCGGCAAGCCAGCCCGGCACACCCGCCCAGCGCAGCCGCCGCGTCTTCAGCCGTCCCCGCTGTGGCCGATGCCGCGCAGGCCACAGCAGCAGTGACAGTGGCAGTGCAACTACCTAGCACCGAGGCCGAAACCGCCGCCGCTGGTGGCCCCGACCCGGCGCCCGATGCGCTGCCCCGTGAGCCGAGCCCCGAGGAACTGCGCGCCGCGCTGCCCGAGGGAGATCCGCTGACGCCGCTGGTGCGCGCGCTGGAGAGCGGTGACTCGATCGTGATCTTCCCGGAAGGCACGCGGGGCCATGGCGATGAGCCCCAGCCGTTCAAGTCCGGCCTGTTCAAGCTGGCGCAGATGTTTCCCAACGTGGTGCTGGTGCCCGCGTGGATCAACAACGTGCAGCGGGTGATGCCCAAGGGCGAGGTAGTGCCCGTGCCCATCCTGTGCTCGGTGACGTTTGGTGCGCCGATTGCGCTGGAGTCTGGCGAAGAGCGCCGCCCCTTTCTCGACCGTGCCCGCCGCGCTGTCATGGCCCTGCGCGAGGTTTGAAATGAAGCCCCCCCTGAGTCGCTTCGCGCCTTCCCCCCCGAGGGGGGACGACGCCCTCGCTGCAGGGCGGCCTTTGCTCGGCGTCCCCGGCAGGGGCAGCGCCCACCACAAAGGCAGCATTGAATAGGCCGGAATGGGATTCTTGGAATGAATAGTTTTTTGCGCAACCTCAGCACCTCGCAGCAGATCGGTGCCTTGTTCATCGTCATGTTTGGCGTGCTCTCGCTGGCCACCCTGTGGGGCTTTGCCAAAACGCTGCGCGAGCATGCCAGTGACGACCCGTTGGCCGATGCGCGCACGCAGGAGGCCAAGCGTTTCTGGGGCCTGATCAAAACCTCGTGGATGATGGCCACGGTGTTCTGGATTGGCTGGGCTCTGGGCGATACGGTGGCCACGGTGCTGTTTGCCATTGTGGGTTTCTTCGCGCTGCGCGAGTTCATCACGCTGTCGCCCACGCGGCGCGGCGACCACCGCAGCCTGGTGCTGGCCTTCTTTGTGGTGCTGCCGCTGCAGTTCACCATCGTGGGCAGCAAGATGTTTGACCTGTTCACGGTGTTCATCCCGGTGTATGTGTTTTTGGCGCTGCCGGTAGTGAGCGCGCTGGCCAACGACCCTGAGCGCTTTTTAGAGCGCAACGCCAAGCTGCAGTGGGGCATCATGGTCTGCGTGTATGGCATGAGCCATGTGCCCGCGCTGCTGCTGCTGGACTTTCCGGGCTACCGCGAAAAGGGCGCCTTCCTCGTCTTCTTTCTGGTGTTTGTGGTGCAAACCTGCATGCTGGTGCAGCACCTGCTGGGGCGGCGCTTTCCGCACAAGCCGGTGGCGCCACAGGTAAGCCAGAGCTTTCAGTGGGCGAGCTGGCTGGCCGGTGTGGCCGCAGGCGGGCTGGCGGGCGGGCTGCTGTCGTTCATCACCCCGTTCAAGCCTGGGCAGGCGCTGGGCATGGCGCTGCTGGCGTGCGTTGCGGGCAGCCTGGGGCATTTGGTGATGAAGGCGCTCAAACGCGACCGGGGCGTGACCAGTTGGGGCATGCAGGGCATGTCGGTCACGGGTGCAGGCGGGCTGCTGGACCGGGTGGATGCGCTGTGCTTTGCGGCCCCCGTGTTCTTCCACTCAGCACGCTGGTACTTCGGGCTTTAAACAAAATTGGCCTCTAGCGCTTATTGAATGAGCGCCAGCAGCTACAAATTCAATAGCAAATGCGCATCTTAGGGATTGACCCCGGCCTGCAGACCACCGGCTTTGGCGTGGTGGACATGGACGGCCACAAGCTCAGCTACGTGGCCAGCGGCACCATCCGCACCACCACCCTCGCGCTGGGCGACTTGCCTGGGCGGCTCAAGATTCTGTTTGACGGCATTACCGAGGTGGCGGCGCGCTACGAGCCCGATGTGGCCTCGGTCGAAATCGTGTTCGTCAACGTCAACCCGCAGTCCACCCTGCTGCTGGGCCAGGCGCGGGGGGCGGCCATCACGGCCCTGGTGGCCAGCAACCTGCCGGTGGCTGAATACACCGCGCTGCAGATGAAAAAAGCCGTGGTGGGCCACGGCCGTGCTGCCAAAAGCCAGGTGCAGGAGATGGTGCGACGGTTGCTGAGCCTGCCCGGCCTGCCCGGTACCGACGCGGCCGACGGCCTGGGCATGGCCATCACCCACGCCCATGCAGGCGCCGCCATGGGCCGCCTGGGCGAAGCCGCTACGCTGAACCGGCGCCAGCATGCGATGTACAAAGGGGGACGGAGCTATTGATCCGGCAATTTTTTGCCATCAATCTGCCCGCAGTGCACATCAAATAAGCGCAGGCAGCTCACTTATCAATAGCAAAAATCCCACAAGGCTCTGAACCACGCTCAGCGGCCCAGACCGCGCTTGAGTTCTTTGAGCAACAGCAGCACCTGGTTGGACGCATGGCGGCAGCTGGTGTTGAACAGTTGCTGCGCCTTGAGCTGGTCCCCCGCATGCATGAGAGCAATCACGGCAGCGGCCTGCTGGTGGAAGTACTGGTGGCGGGCCACCAGCATGTCAAACGCCGGGTAGTGGCCCAGCCGCAGGCGCCCAGTTCCGCCCAGCCAGCGCCCCAGGTCACAGCGATCGGCCTGGCAAATGGAATCTACCTGCGGGACTTCGGTGGAGCGGCCTTGCACCAGGTCGTCTAGCTGCATGCGCCACGCCTCATGGCTGCTTATGGCGGCATCCAGGTCCAACTCGGTCATCAGGGTGGCTGCGTACTCGGGGTCCAGCACCAGCTCGCTGCCGTTGTCCTCCATGGCCCAGGTGGTCTCTGCAGTGTCTGGGGCTTGCTCTCGGATTTTGAAAAAACGGCTGAAAAAGCCCATGCCTGGCCTCGGGTTGGTGAACAAAGCGAAGGGCGTTGCGGTGGCGAACACACTTTCGTGAAACATTTTGTATCGCAACCCGTGTTTTGGCTATCAAAAAAATGCACCTCCGTTCGCTTTGGGTGGCAGCAACCCCGACGCGGACAGCGGCTAGTGCAGGCACGCAAGCAGCCCTCGCCGCACAAGCAGACAATGAATGCATGACCCATGCCCACTCCCCCACCCTGCGCCGCCCCGCCCTGTCCATGCTTGATCTGGTCGCCGTGCGCGAAGGCGGCACGGTGGCAGAGGCCCTGAAGATTGCGCTGCGCACCGCCCAGCATGCCGAGACGCTGGGCTTTACCCGCTATTGGCTGGCAGAGCACCACAACATGGCGGGCATTGCCAGCTCGGCCACGGCCGTGCTGGTGGGGCACATTGCGGGGGGCACCTCGCGCATCCGTGTGGGTTCGGGCGGGGTGATGCTGCCTAACCATGCCCCCTTGGTGGTGGCCGAGGCCTTTGGCACGCTGGCCGAGCTGTACCCCGGCCGCATTGACCTGGGCCTGGGCCGCGCCCCTGGCACCGACCCCACCACCATGCGCGCGCTGCGCCGCAGCCGGGTGGAGACGGCCGACGACTTTCCGCAAGACGTGGCCGAGCTACAGCGCCTGCTGGGCCCGGCCGAGCCCGGCCAGCGGCTGGTGGCCACGCCGGGGGCGGGCACCAACGTGCCCATCTGGCTGCTGGGCTCCAGCCTGTTCTCTGCCCAGTTGGCGGCCGAGCGGGGTTTGCCGTATGCCTTTGCATCGCACTTCGCGCCGCGCTTTTTGCACCAGGCGATTGACCTGTACCGCAACCTGTACCGCCCGTCGGCCGCCTGGCCCAAGCCCTATGTGGCCATTGGCGTGCCGCTGATTGCAGCCCCCACCGACGATGAGGCCGAATACCTGGCCAGCAGCACCTACCAGCGCGTGTTGGGCATCCTGACGGGCAGCCGCATCAGCCTGCAGCCTCCCGTAGAGGGCTTTGCGGCCCGGCTGCAGCCGCAAGAGCGCGCGGCGATTGGCGACTTTCTGGCGGCCGCCGTGATCGGCGGGCCAGACACAGTGCGCGAAGGCCTGGCCCGGCTGGTACAAGACACGGGAGCCGACGAGCTGATCCTGGTGTGCGATGTGTACGACCCAGCGCTGAGGCTGCGTTCGCTGGACATTGCGGCCCAGGCGCACGCCAGTTTGGCTGATCACACAGCCGCCCTGGCCTGAGCCAAGCCTGCCAAGTCCGCTCAGCGCGCCAGATAGCCGCCATCAACGGGGTAGTACGCCCCGGTGACAAACGAGGCTTTGTCCGACGCCAGCCAGGTCACCAGCTCGGCTACCTCCTCGGGCTGGCCCAGCCTGCCGATGGGGTGCGAGGCCACCAGCATGGCCTGCACGGCGGCGTTGGCCTCCAGTCCGCTGATCATGGGGGTGTGGATAAAGGCCGGACCCACGGCATTGATGCGCACGCCTTGGGCGCTGTACTCCAGCGCGGCAGCCTGGGTCAGGCCCACCACCCCGTGTTTGGCGGCCGTGTAGGCCGGTGCCGTGGCAAAACCCACAGCGCCCAAAATGGACGCCATGTTGACGATGGCGCCGCCCCCGCCCTCCAGCATGGCGGCGATCTGGTACTTCATGCCGTAGAACACGCCCGAAAGGTTGATGTTGATGACCTGCGCCCAGCCGTCCAGCGGGTAGTCTGCTGTGGGGGCCTGCGGGCCGCCAATGCCGGCGTTGTTGCAGGCCAGATCCAGCCGCCCATAGTGCGCCACGGTGCGCTGCACCAGGGCTTCGCTGTCGGCGGCGCTGCCCACGTCGGCGGCCACAAACAGCGCATCGCCCCCTTGGGCACGCACCAGCGCCACAGTCTCCTCGCCCGCAGCGGTGTTCACATCGGACACCACCACCTTGGCGCCCTCGCGCGCCCACTGCAGAGCAATGGCGCGGCCAATGCCTGACGAAGCCCCGGTCACAAGTCCCACTTTGCCTTTGAGCATGAATCACTCCCTGGTGTTTGACTGACATGGCCTGCAGCCCTGTGCCGCAGACACAGGGGGCATTGTGAGACTTCGGTAGGAATCTCGATGTGCGCTGGCGCCCAGAACCACGCCGCGTTCACACCAAGCGGCTACCATCGTGGGCGTTGCAGCGCCCTGCACTGCAACGTCCCTTGCCCACTGACACCGCTTGCCACCCGATACATGCCCGCTTTTTCATTTGAAGCCCTGGACGCCCAGGGCCAGACCCGCAAAGGCCTGCTGGAGGCCGACACCGCCAAGTCCGCACGCGGCATGCTGCGCGCCCAGGGGCTGGTGCCCATGTCGGTGGAGCTGGTGCAAACAGGACAAAACACCGCAGGGGGCACCAGCGCGCTGGGGCAGCGCCTGTTCACCCGCCCGGTGTTTGGTGCCACAGCGCTGGCGATCTGGACCCGGCAGTTGGCAGGTCTGGTGTCTTCGGGCCTGCCGCTGGAGCGGGCACTCACCGCGCTGAGCGAAGAGGCCGACGACGACCGACAAAGCCACCTGGTGGCGGCACTGCGTGCCGAGGTGAATGCGGGCTCGACCTTTGCCCGGGCGCTGGGGCAACACCCACGGGAGTTTTCTGACATCTACTGCGCAGTGATTGGCGCAGGCGAGCACAGTGGCGACCTGGGCATGGTGCTCGAGCGCCTGGCCGACGACCTGGAAGACCGCCAGGCCCTCAAGGCCAAGCTCATCGGCGCGGCGCTGTACCCGGCCATCGTGACGGTGGTGGCCATCGTCATCGTGCTGTTTTTGGTGGGATACGTGGTGCCCCAGGTGGCCAGCGTGTTTGCGGGCACCAAGCGGGCGCTGCCGTTTCTCACGGTGATGATGCTGACCATCAGCGACTTGGTCCGGCACTACGGCTGGTTGATGCTGATCACTCTCATTTTGATAGCTTCTGGCGCTCGCTGGGCGCTGACTTTCGAGTCTTTTCGTGAAAAGTTTGACGCCGCCTGGCTGAACCTGCCCGTGGTGGGCAAGCTGGCACGCGGCTACAACGCCGCCCGCTTTGCAGGCACGCTGGCCATGCTGGCAGGCGCCGGGGTACCCATCCTGAAGGCACTGCAGGCCGCCGCCGAAACACTGAACAACCGCGCCATGCGCGCCGATGCGCTGGACGCACTGGTGCTGGTGCGCGAAGGCGCCCCGCTGGCATCGGCCTTGGCACAAAAAAAACGCTTCCCGGGCTTGGTGTCCATGTTTGCCCGCCTGGGCGAGCAGACGGGGCAATTGCCCCTGATGCTGCAGCGCGCGGCCACACAAATATCAACCGAAGTGCAGCGGCGCTCGCTGCAACTGGCCACCATCTTGGAGCCGCTGCTCATCGTGAGCATGGGCCTGATCGTGATGACCATCGTGCTGGCGGTGATGCAGCCCATCATCGAGTTGAACAAGTTTGTGAAATAAAGCCCCCTCCGGAACTCACACCATGGCCGTAACGCTGGACGACAAACTGGTGGTGGCGATCTCGTCACGCGCGCTGTTTGACTTTGAAGAAGAAAACCGTGTCTTTGACCCGCTGGACCCACGGGCCTACATGGAGCTGCAGCAAGCGCGCCTGCAGGTGCCCGCCAAGCCCGGCGTGGCGTTTCAGCTGGTGCGCAAGCTGCTGGCCTTCAACACGCCCCAGGCACGGCGGGTGGAGGTGGTCATCCTCTCGCGCAACGACCCGGTGAGTGCACTGCGTATCTTTCGCTCGGCCAAGGAGGCTGGGCTGCCGCTGGAGCGCGGCGTGTTCACCCAGGGGCGCGACCCTTTTCGCTACCTGCGGCCGCTGGGCGCGCACCTGTTTTTGTCGGCCAACGAGCAAGATGTAAACGCCGCTTTGGCGCTGGGCTTTCCTGCGGCGCGGGTGCTGACCGAATCGGTGGCCGCCGGGGTGGACTACCCCAACGAGCTGCGCATTGCGTTTGACGGTGATGCGGTGCTGTTCTCGGACGAAGCCGAGCGCGTGTACCAGGCCGAAGGGCTGGCAGCCTTCCAGACGCACGAGATCAGCAAGGCGGCGCTGCCGCTGTCTGGTGGCCCGTTCAAGCCCCTGCTGGCCGCCCTGCACCAGCTGCAACAGCAAGCGGGTGCCTCGGGCATGCGCCTGCGCATTGCGCTGGTCACGGCCCGCAGCGCCCCGGCGCATGAGCGCGCCATCAACACCCTGATGAAGTGGAACCTAGCGGTGGACGAGGCCATGTTTCTGGGGGGCCTCGAAAAAGGCCCCTTCCTGCGCGAATTTGAGCCCGACTTCTTCTTTGACGACCAGACGGGGCACGTCAACTCGGCGGCGCAGCATGTGCCATCGGGCCATGTGAGCAGCGGCATTTCCAATATTCCGGCCCATTCCAGCGCGCCAAGCACCCCGCAATGACCGGGCTCAAGCGATGCGCGCGCCCATGCCATCACGGTAAACGGCGGTGAAGAACTGCAACCTTTGGTGAGCCAGCGGACTCACACGCTTGCAAATGCGTTGCCAAGTCCCAAGCTGCCCTGACGACCAAACCGGAGCGATGGGGTCTGCAGGGCGCCAATGACGCCCACCCGTCCGCAGCCATCCCCCGAATCACCCAGGAGCGCGCCCATGTCTTTTCTGAAAACCTTGATGGCCTGCAGCACCGCCCTGGCATGCAGCCTGGTGCTGGCCCAAAGCCCAGACCCCGCCCCGACAGAAACCAGCACCGCCAACGCAGCCCCCAGCAAGGGCGAGCAAAAGGCCATGCGCGAGTTCAAGATGCTGGATTTCAATGGCGACGGTAAGCTCAGCCGCACCGAGGTCAAGCTGTTCCCCCGCCTGTCAGCAGCGTTTGACGAGGCCGACACCGACCACGACAACTACGTTTCGTACGAGGAAGTGCGCGCCTTTGCCGCCAAATACCGTGCAGAACGCGATCGACAGAAAGCCGCCCAGGCAGCCCAGCCTGCACACAGCCCAACACCGGAACACGCCACGGCCACTGAAAGCGCCAGCGCAGGCAGCAAGGCGGAATAAAACACGGGCCCGGCAAAGCCCCAGGCCTCGGTCAGAGCCCGGCAGTGCGCTTGATCTTGGGGTCGGAGTAAGTCAGCTCTTCTTGCTTGACTTGCTGGGCCAGCCGCTCTTGCTGGGTCATCTTGTTGATGTCCTGCGCCACCTCCACGGCGCTACCGCTGGCGCGCCACATGGACTGGATCAGCTCCAGCAGCTGCTTGTAGATGGGCTCTTTGGGCGGCTCAGGCGGCTCCTCCACCGTTTCCTTCTTCTTGACTTCGGTCCAGTCGCGGTTCTGGGTATCGGTGGCAGACGGCTTGTCAGGCTCTCGCACGGTCGCCCCCTCGCCCAGTCGGTCCGCAGATTCGACGGGATTGGGTGCGTTGATAGGACGCACCGCAGGGGCGCCGGAGGCGCCAGTGGAATACAAATCAGCGCCCTGAGGACGCCAACTCGGCGATCGGTCGACAGGTGGCATTTGCATGGCAGTGGCCCGTGGTGAAGTAAAAACATGCGGTGGCTCTGCCACCTTCTTCGTACTTCATTTCGGCAAAAAGAAGGGCAAATTAAGGTCTTTTTTGCCAATTGGCCAAAATTAAGGGTTAACCCCTAGAAACCACCCACCATCCAGACCATCGCTACTTACAAGAAGCGCTCCAGTAACTTGCGCGAATGCTTGTCCAGCGCCGTGGTATCGGGCACCTTGAACTGCCCCCCCTCGCCCGCTGCAATCAAAAGCCGGGTACGACCCGCCAGGCGGCGAATGTCTTCTTCGGCCTTGAGCACCAACCGGGCGGCGCCTCGGTCGGTCTGCACATCCCAGGTACTGGGGGTTGAAAAACTAGACACTGCAATGATTTTTTCGATAGTAGGCACAAACTCCCGCACCGCCAACTCTTCTTCAAGCAATTGGCGCTGGGGGGCTGGCAAGGTGTCCAGTCGATCGATCCATTGCAGTTCATGCCCATCTGCGCCCACCAGGGACAAGCCTTCATGGGGCGCAGCAATAGGGAACGCGCGCACGGGCACCACGCCCTCATGGGCAGTGCCGTCGGGCAAGGTGAGCACCAAGCGGCCATGGGGGTTGCGGTGCAATTGCCCCGAGAAAGCGGTGGATGGAGCTAAGGATGGAGCGACAGGGGAAGGGGTCTGAGCAGTCATGGTTCTTCTTCTGTCTCAAGGGTTGCCCGCAGGGTGGGCGGGGTGCAGCAAGCTGCTGTCAATGATCACACCTGCGGCCTGGGCGTCTTCTTCGGCGCGGCGGGCCTGGGCTTCATACAGGCGCCAGTAAGCGCCCTGCTTTTCCATCAGTTCGTCGTGTGGCCCCACTTCCACGACCTCGCCACGGTCCATCACCACCAGGCGGTCCGCCTTGCGCAGGGTAGACAGGCGGTGGGCAATGGCAATGGTGGTGCGGCCTTGCACCAGGTTGTCCAGCGCCTTCTGGATTTCCTTCTCGGTTTCCGTGTCCACCGCCGAGGTGGCTTCGTCCAGGATCAGGATGCGGGGGTCGATCAGCAGCGCACGGGCAATCGAGATGCGCTGGCGCTCACCGCCCGACAGGCCCTGGCCGCGCTCACCCACCAGCGAGTCGTAGCCGTGCGGCAGGCGCAGGATGAATTCGTGCGCATGGGCCGCGCGGGCGGCCGCCACGATTTCTTCACGTGTGGCGTGGGGTTTGCCGTAGGCAATGTTCTCGGCGATGGTGCCAAAGAACAGGAAGGGTTCCTGCAGCACCAGACCGATGTGGCAACGGTAGTCGGCCACCGCAAAGCGGCGGATATCGATGCCATCGACCTGGATGGAGCCATCGCTGACGTCATAAAAGCGGTTGATCAGATTGACCAGCGTGCTCTTGCCCGAGCCGCTGTGGCCCACCAGGCCGATCATCTCGCCCGCGCGGATCTCCAGGTCCAGCCCCTTGATAACGGCACGGCTGCCATAGCGAAAGCCCACGCCCTGCATGGTGATGGAGCCCTCCACCTTGTCCACCTTCACAGGCTGGGCCGGGTCGGGCACATTGCTGACGTGGTCCAGGATGTCAAAAATGCGCTTGGCGCCAGCGGCAGCCTTTTGCGTCACGGACACGATGCGGCTCATCGAATCCAGCCGACCATAGAAGCGCCCGATGTAGGCAATGAACGCGGTGAGCACACCCACCGTGATCTGGTTGTGCGACACCAGCCAGATGCCAAAGGCCCACACCACGAGCAAGCCGATTTCAGTGAGCAGCGAAACGGTGGGAGTGAACAGGCTCCAGGTCTTGTTGAGCTTGTCGTTGACTTCCAGGTTGTGCTGATTGGCATCGCGAAAGCGCTGGGCCTCGCGCTTTTCCTGTGCAAAAGCCTTCACCACGCGGATGCCGGGAATGGTGTCGGCCAGCACGTTGGTCACTTCAGACCACACGCGGTCGATCTTCTCAAAGCCTGTGCGCAAACGGTCGCGCACGGTGTGGATCATCCAGCCAATGAACGGCAGCGGCACCAACGTGACCAGCGCCAGCCACGGGTTGATGGAGAAGAGGATGGCCGCCGTCATGCAAATCATGAGCACGTCGGTCACGAAATCCAGCGCATGCAGCGACAGGAACACGTTGATGCGGTCCGTCTCCGAACCGATGCGAGCCATCAGGTCGCCCGTGCGTTTGCCGCCAAAGTAGTCGAGCGACAGGCGCAGCAGGTGCTCGTACGTGGTGGTGCGCAGATCCGCACCAATGCGCTCGGACACCAGCGCGAGGATGTAGGTGCGCGCCCAAGACAAGCCCCAAGCGGCCAGCGCCGCCAGTAGCAGCCCCCCCAGATACACCATCACCACTGCGGGATCGATTTGCTGACCGTTTTGGTAAGGAATCAGGATGTCGTCCATCAGCGGGATGGTGAGGTACGGCGGCACCAACGTGGCGGCGGTGGACGCCATCGTCAGCGCAAAGCCTGCCGCCAATTGCTTGCGGTAGGGCCGCGCAAAGCGCCACAGCCGCAGCAGCACCCAAGTGGACGTTTGCGGGGGCTGAGCGCGTGCGCAGGCCGGGCACTCTTCGGTGTCGGGCGGCAACGGGGTGTGGCAGATGGGGCAGGCGGGGTCGTCAGCCTCTTGCTCGGCGCTTGCCGGGTCCGCCGCATACGCCAGCTGCTGCTCAAATCGTTGCACCAGACGCAGCGCCTGCGGGTGGTTGCCCAGCGTGAATCGCCAGAACGACAAGCGCTTTTCGGGGCTGTGCAGCTCCAGTGTGCCCACGCCGCCGTGGTCTTGCATCTTCAGTGACAGCCCCTCTCCCACCGCCCAGGTTTGCCAGGTGGTGGAGCCCGCATCGCAAGCGATCAGGCGGTTGGCGGTCACGACCACCCAGCCCTTGGCAAAACGCAAATCCACGCTCAGGTCAACCTGTAACGTAGCCAACACGTTTTCTTGGGGCGCGAGCATGGCCCGCAAATCGGCCCCCAAAGGGCCAGAAAAGACACCCGAGGCGTCTACAGAATGGTGATGTTGCATATTCTTTGTTTTTCAGCAGTCCACAGTCCAAAACTGCAGCCTGTGCAGATGCGGGAATTTTGACCGAAACCCAGGCCGCCAACGAAAGCTGACACTTACATCCCACCTTCCCGCCAATTTCCAGCCCAACCGGGCGCACAATTGCAACCCTGTCCGGCCCGTCCGGTGTCTCTGAACCGCTCCGATCCATGGCAAAAATCGACGACATCCAACTGCTTCGCATCAACTACCTGCGTGGCCCCAATATCTGGACCTACCGCCCCGTGCTGGAAGTCTGGCTGGACCTCGGGGTTCTGGAAGACCATCCCTCCAACGCTCTGCCTGGTTTCAACGACCGCCTCACCGCCTGGCTGCCCGCCCTGATTGAGCACCACTGCGGCGTTGGCGAACGCGGCGGTTTCTTGCAGCGCCTGCAAGAAGGCACCTGGTGCGGCCACGTGCTGGAGCACATCGTCATTGAACTGCTGAACCTGGCGGGCATGCCCACCGGCTTTGGCCAAACACGCAGCACCTCGGCGCGCGGCGTGTACCGCATGGTCTTCCGTGCCCGTGACGAAAGCGTGGCGCGTGTGGCGCTGGCCCAGGGCCATGCGCTCATCATGGCAGCCATCAACGACGAACCCTTTGATGTGCAAGCCGCCGTGGCCCGCGTGCGCACCGAGGTGGACGACCAGTACCTTGGCCCCAGCACCGCCTGCATCGTCACCGCCGCCACCGACCGGGGCATTCCCCACATCCGCCTGAACGACGGCAATCTGGTGCAATTGGGCTACGGCGCCAGCCAGCGCCGCATCTGGACGGCCGAGACCGAGCGCACCAGCGCCATCGCCGAAGGCATCGCCAGCGACAAAGACCTCACCAAGAGCCTGCTCAAGGCCTGCGGCGTGCCCATCCCCGAAGGCCAGGTGGTCAACAGCCCCGAAGAAGCCTGGGAAGCCGCCCAAGACATCGGCCTGCCCGTGGTCGTCAAGCCGTCTGACGGCAACCACGGTCGGGGCGTGACGCTGGACCTGCGCAAGAAAGAAGACATCGAAGCCGCCTACCACGTGGCTTACCCCGAGGGCAGCGATGTGATGGTGGAGAGCTTCATCCCTGGCGACGAGCACCGCATCCTGGTGGTGGGTGGCAAGGTGGTGGCCGCAGCGCGCGGCGAGGTGGTCAGCATCACTGGCAATGGCCGCTCCACCGTCAAAGAACTCATCGACACCCAGCTCAACTCCGATCCACGCCGTGGCTACGAGGAAGAGTACCCGCTCGAAATCATCGACCTGGCCACCGACACCAAAGTACTGCTGGAACTCAAGCGCCAAGACCTCCAAGCCGACTCGGTGCCCGCCGCAGGCCGCCAAGTGGTGGTGCAGCGCAACGGCAACGTGGCGGTGGACTGCACCGACGACGTGCATCCCGAGGTGGCCTACATTGCCCAGCTCGCCGCCAAGGTGGTGGGCCTCGATATCGCTGGCATCGACATGGTGGCCAAGGACATCTCCAAGCCACTGCACGCCCAGGGCGGCGCGATTGTGGAAGTGAACGCAGGCCCCGGCCTGCTGATGCACCTCAAGCCCGCTGTGGGCGCGCCGCGCCCTGTGGGGCAGGCGATTGCAGAGCACCTGTTCCCTTCCGAGGAACACCAAGAAGGCACGGCAGGCCGCATCCCCGTGGTGGGCGTGGCGGGCACCCGTGAGACGGCCACCATTGCCCGCGTGGTGGCATGGCTGCTGCACCTGGGCGGCCACCACACCGGCCTGGCCTGTCGCGATGGCCTCTTCCTGGACCGCCGCCGCGTCGAATCTGCCGACAGCGCCCACTGGGAAGCCGCCCACCGCCTGCTGATGAACCAGATGGTGCAAGCCGCTGTGATAGAGAACGACGCCCGCACCATCTTGCGCGATGGTCTGGCCTACGACCGCTGCAAGGTGGGCGTGGTGACCGACATGGATGGCCTGGGCGCGCTGGCCGAATTCGATGTGCATGAGCAAGACCAGATGACCAAGGTGCTGCGCACCCAGGTGGATGTGGTGCTGGACGACGGCGCTGCCGTGCTCAACGCCGCCATCGACCAGGTGGCAGCGCTCGCCCCGCTGTGCGATGGTGCGGTGGTGCTGTATGCACAAAACCCTGATTTGCCCGCCATCGTGGAGCACCGCGCCAAGGACAACGGCCGCGCCGTGCTGGTCAAGAACGGGCGCATCGTGCTGGCCACAGGCACTGCAGAACATGTGCTGGGCACCCTGGGCGAGTTGACCTTTGGCCGAAACGCCGTGGTGCCCAACACCGACGCCTTGCTGGCCGCCATTGGCGCGGCCTGGGCGCTGGACATTGCCCCCGACCTGATCGGCGCGGGCATCAAGACCTTTGAGCCCGAACTGCACGCCCCGGTCAGCCCCCGCCCCACATCGGTGACGACGCTGGACACCCACTGACCCGGCCCCACAACCCCTTGGGCGCAACAGCCGCCCAGGCCACCCCAACCTTCTTGTTGCACGCGATGACACCAGAGCACACTTCGCACCGCACTGCGCTCTGACGGAACATAGAGAGAAAAATTCATGGACGTAACCCGCACCCGGGCCCTGCGCGGCCCCAACCTCTGGAGCCGCCACATGGCCATCGAGGCCTTGGTGGCCTGCAGCGAGACCGAACGCGCCATTGGCAAGATCGCTGGTTTTGAAGCGCGCCTGCGCGCACTGTTTCCGGCCATCGGGATGCTGCACCCCGAAGGCGGCGACAGCGACATCTCGCTGGCGCATGTGCTGCAAACCGCCGCCCTGGCCTTGCAGGCGCAGGCCGGTTGCCCCGTGACATTCGCCCGCACCACCGCCACCACCGATGTTGGCGTGTACCAGGTGGTTGTCGAATACAGCGAAGAAGCCGTGGGCCGCAAGGCGTTTGAAGATGCGCAGCAGCTCATCCAGGCCGCGCTGGGCAACGGCAGCTTTGACGCCGAAAAGGCCGTGGCCGACCTGCGCGAGCTGGACGAAGACGAGCGCCTGGGCCCCAGCACGGGCTCCATCGTCGAAGCCGCGGTGGCCCGTGGCATCCCTTACCGCCGCCTCACACGCGGCAGCTTGGTGCAGTTTGGCTGGGGTTCCAAGCAACGCCGCATCCAGGCCGCAGAAGTCGACTCGACCAGCGCCGTGGCCGAATCCATCGGCCAGGACAAAGACCTGACCAAGCGCCTGCTGCATGCTGCAGGCGTGCCTGTGCCGCTGGGCAAGCCGGTCGAAACGGTGGAAGAAGCCTGGGAAGTGGCCCTCAAAGTAGGCCTGCCCGTGGTGGTCAAGCCGCAAGACGGCAACCAGGGCAAGGGCGTGACGGTGAACATCACCGACCGCGCCCAGCTGGAAGAAGCCTACAAAAACGCCGCCGACTATGGCACCGTGATGGTCGAGCGCTTCTTGCCTGGCCACGACTTCCGCCTGCTGGTGGTGGGCGACCAACTGGTGGCCGCTGCCCGCCGCGAGCCGCCCCAGGTGCTGGGCGACGGCGTGCACACGGTGCGCCAACTGGTGGAAGTGGTGAACCAAGACCCCCGCCGTGGCGAGGGCCATGCCACCTCGCTCACCAAGATCCGCCTCGATGACATTGCCGTGGCCCGCTTGGCCATGCAAGACCTGACCCCTGACTCCGTGCCCGCCAAGGGCCAGCGCGTCATCCTGCGCAACAACGCCAATCTGTCCACCGGCGGCACCGCCACCGACGTGACCGACGACGTGCACCCCGACGTGGCCGCCCGCGCCATTGCAGCCGCCCAAATGGTGGGCCTGCACATTTGCGGCGTGGACATGGTGGCCGAGACCGTGCTGCGCCCGCTCGAAGAGCAAGGCGGCGGCTTTGTGGAAGTGAACGCCGCCCCCGGCCTGCGCATGCACCTGGCCCCCAGCTACGGCAAGCCCCGCAACGTGGGCCAGGCCATGGTGGACCGCCTCTACGCCCATGGCGATGATGGCCGCATCCCCACCGTGGCCGTGACTGGCACCAACGGCAAGACCACCACCGCACGCCTGATTGCGCACCTGTTCACCGCGCAGGGCCTGCGCGTGGGCATGACCAACACCGACGGCGTGTATGTGAACGGCCGCCAGATCGACAGCGGCGACTGCAGCGGCCCCAAGAGTGCCCGCAACGTGCTGCTGCACCCCGAGGTGGACGCCGCCGTTTTTGAAACTGCCCGTGGTGGCATCCTGCGCGAAGGCCTGGGGTTTGACCGCTGCCAGGTGGCCGTGGTGACCAACATTGGCGAAGGCGACCACCTGGGCATGAACTACATCACCACGGTGGAAGACCTGGCGGTGGTCAAGCGGGTGATCGTGCAGAACGTCGCCCCCACGGGCTATGCTGTGCTCAACGCCACCGACCCCATCGTGGCGGCCATGGCATCGGCCTGCCCCGGCAAGGTGATCTATTTTGCGCTGGACCGCCACCACCCCGTGATGGCCACGCACCGCGCCCAAGGCCACCGCACCGTGTATGTGGACGGCGACGCAGTCGTGGCGTCCGAAGGCTCGTGGCGCGAGTCCATCCACCTGCGTGATGTGCCCATCACGCGCAACGGCCGCATTGGCTTCCAGGTGGAAAACGTCATGGCCTCGGTGGCTGCGGCCTGGGCAGCAGGCGTGCCCTGGCAGACCATTCGGCGCGGCCTGTCGGGCTTTGTGAACGACAGCGACAACGCCCCTGGCCGCTTCAACGTCATGGACTACCGCGGCGCCACCGTGATTGCCGACTACGGCCACAACCCCGATGCCATGCGCGCCCTGGTGCAGGCCGTGGACGCCCTGCCCGGCAACCGCCGCAGCGTCGTCATCAGCGGCGCGGGTGACCGCCGCGATGAAGACATCCGCGCACAAACCGTGATCCTGGGCGCCGCCTTTGACGAAGTGATCCTGTACCAGGATGCTGCCCAGCGCGGCCGGGGCGACGGCGAGGTCATGGCGCTGCTGCGCGAAGGCCTGGCGGGCGCCAGCCGCACAAAGCATGTCGAAGAAATCCGGGGCGAGTTCGTGGCCATTGACTATGCCCTGGCACGCCTGCAACCGGGCGACCTGTGCCTGGTGCTGGTGGACCAGGTGGAAGAAGCCCTGGCCCATCTGGCACAGCGCTGCACCGAAACCGGGCCCGCCGCATGATGCCCCCCACCGCCTTGCGCCGCCTGGCGCGCAGCACCGTGGCAGCACTGGCCCTGCTGGCGCCTTTGGCGGGCGGCCTGCTGGTGGCCACAGCCCCCAGCGCCGCCCTGGCCGCATCGGGCGAGAAAATTGGCACGGTGGACACCGCCTTCCAATGGATTGGCCGCGACCACGACATCATTGTAGAAGCCTATGACGACCCCGGCGTGCAAGGCGTGACTTGCTACGTATCGCGGGCGCGCATCGGCGGCATCAAAGGCACGCTGGGCCTGGCCGAAGACCGCGCCGAGGCCTCCATCGCCTGCCGCCAGGTGGGGCCCATCAGCATCCCCGAACCGCTCAAGAAGCAAGAAGAAGTGTTCAGCGAACGCATGTCCATCTTGTTCAAGCGCCTGCGCATCGTGCGCATGGTGGACGCCCCACGCAACACGCTGGTGTACCTGACGTATTCCGAAAAGCTCATCGACGGCTCGCCGCAAAACAGCCTGACCGCCGTGCCCGTAGACCGAGCCACAGCCATCCCCGTGCGCAAGTAGGCCGCCAGCCTCACCACAAACGCCCCGCAGCGGCCATCGTTGCGGGGCGTTGTCAATTCAGCATCAAAATAGCCTCTAGCGCTTTATCCATAAGCGCAAGCAGCTATCATTTTTGACAAAAATCAGACCTGGGCCGCAATCTGGCGCAGCGCCTGCTCAAACACCTCCACAGGCTGGCCGCCCTGAATCAAGTGGCGTTCGTTGACGATGATGGCGGGCACCGAGTGGATGCCGTTTTGCAGATAGAACTGCTCGCGCTCGCGCACCTCGTCGGCATAGCGGCCCGATGCCAGCACCTCACGGGCCTCCGCCGCATCCAGCCCCACGTCGCTCGCCACACGCACCAGCACCTCGTGGTCGCCAGGGCTTTGGCCGTCGGTGAAGTAGGCCTGGAACAGCGCCTTCTTCAATGCGGGCTGCAAGCCCTTTTCTTCCGCCCAGTGCAGCAGGCGGTGGGCGTCAAAGGTGTTGTAGATGCGGCTGCGCTTGTCCATGCGGAAGGTGAAGCCCAACTCGGCCCCGCGCGCAGCGATGGCGTCGCGATTTTTCTGGCTTTGCTCCGGCGTTGCGCCGTACTTTTCTTGCAGGTGCTCCCCAATGTCCTGGCCCTCTGGGCCCATCTGCGGGTTCAGCTCAAAGGGCTGAAAGTGCAAGTCCAGCGCCACCTGGCCCTGTAAGCGCTCGGCCGCCTGCTCCAGCGCCTTGAGGCCAATGATGCACCAGGGGCAGGAGACATCGGACACGAAATCGATCTTGAGGGTGGTGGTCATGGGTGGCCCTTCGCAAGCAAAGTCGCCATGGTAGGCCGCAATCGGCCTGGGTGCAGGGCGCGCGGCGATGACCTCAAAGGCCAAACACGAGCAGGCCCCAAAAACCCCACACCGTCAGCCATTGATGCCGCCCAAAGCCCCCTGATATGCGAGGCTTACCCCCGCGCAAGCCCCAGCGCGGCCATTCATTGCCCCCGTGGAGAGAGCCCTATGAACCTGCAACAGCAACAGTCCGTCCTCACCATCGCCATGCTGGCCGCCTTTGCCGATGGGGCCAAGGATGACACCGAGCGCGAGGAGATTCGCCGCATCGCGCAATCGCTGGCCGCAGACGGCAACCTACCAGACCTGCCCCGCCTGTACCAAGACGTGCTGCTGCGCCGCACCAGCCTGCAAGCGGCCACTGCCGCACTGCAAGACCCAGCCCACCGCCAATTGGCCTACGAGATGGCCGTGTGCGTGTGCGATGTGGACGGGCGCCAGACCGCTGCAGAGCGCGAGTTTCTGGCAGCGCTCAAGCAAGCCTTGCAGTTGGGCGCACAACAGACCACGGCCTTTGACCAGGAAGAGCAGGCTCTGGCCTTGGCGCTGGACAACGCTGGTGCCCTAGCCACCGCCGAGGTTTCGACGTCAGCGCTTTCCGCCTCTGCCACCACCGCAGTGCCGCACGATGCCGAACTGGACAAATCCATCCTGAACTACGCCCTGCTCAACGGCGCGCTGGAGCTGCTGCCCCAGTCCTGGGCCTCGATGGCGATCATTCCACTGCAGATCAAGATGGTGCACGCCATCGGCAAGGCGCACGGCGTGGAGCTGGACCGGGGGCACATCAAGGAATTCATCGCCGCCGCTGGGGTGGGCATGGCATCGCAATATGTCGAGCAGTTTGGCCGCAAGCTGCTGGGCGGCCTGCTGGGCAAGGTGGCGGGCAAAACCATCGGCGGGCTGGGTGGCGCAGCCACCGGCATGGCGTTTTCATTTGCCACCACCTACGCGCTGGGCCAGGTGGCCAAGCGCTACTACGCCGGGGGGCGCACCATGGACACCGCCCTGCTGCGCGACACCTTTCAGAGCCTGCTCGGTCCTGCCAAGCAAATGCAAACGCAGTACCTGCCGCAAATCCGGCAAAAGGCTGCCACGCTGGACGCCGGACAAATCATGGCCATGGTGCGTGGGGCCTGAGTCGTTTTCACAGGAACAGGTGACCCGTGATGTGACGGCCTCCAGCGGGGTCTGCGATTTACTCATCTTTTGATAGCTGCTAGCGCTTATCTATCAGGCGCTAGCGCCATTTTTGGCACACAATATTGCCATACCGGGCCAGCAAGAGCCTCCCGCGCGGCCCGGGCACCGCCCAAACGGCGCTTTTCCACCGATCAAATTCTGGCGGGCGTGCCAGAATGGGCTATGCCCGCCCCATCGGTTCATGCCCCCCACATTCCTCTGATGTCCTTGGACTCCCCTTCCGACAGCGCCGTCACCACCCTCTATCGGGCCGCGCTGGGCCCTGTGAACACAGAGCGCTACGTTCAGGCGTTTGCCCGGCTCGACGCCATGGGCCGCACCCTGACCAGTTGGCACTGGGCCGCCTGCTTCTTCACCCTGGGCTGGATGGTGTACCGCCAGCTGTGGGGCGCCGCGCTGGTGTATGTGGCCGCTGCCGAAGGCGTGGCGCTGCTGGTGTTTGGCCTGGGCCGCCCGCTGCTGCAGTGGCCGCAGGCGGTGGAATGGGGCGTGGTGGGTGCTTTTGCCATATTGGGCAGCGTGGTGCCGGGCCTGTACGCCCACGCCATCCTGCACGCCGACATCCGCAAACGCGTGACCAAAGCGCTGGCTGCGTCGGCCAACATCCCCGAAGCTTGCGACCTGCTGGCCAAGCAGGCGGTGTCGCGCAAACGGCTCACCTGGGTCATCGCGGGGCATGCACTGCTGGCGGGTGCGGCACTGCTCGCTTACCTGGTCTTCCCGCAAGGCACCTTCACGGGCGAGTCGCCTGCCCAGGCGGCGCCGGCGCAGGCCGCGGCTCCCAGCGCCAGTTGGAACACACCCTCCCCCACCCTCACCCCCGCCAGCCGCCCTGTGGCAGAAGAGGCGGACATGGCCGCTGCGCAGCCCAAGCCGCAGCCACCCAGTAGTGCGCCCACCGTGGCCGGTGACGCAGAAGATGTGCTGCCCGCTGCCACCGTGGCCGCAGCACCTCAGCAATCCCTTGCCGTGAAGCCCGCTGCAGCACCAGCAGACAAAGCCCCTGCCAATGGGGTCAATGGGGCCAACGGAGCCAATAGGGCCAAGGGGGCGTCTCAAGCGACGGCCTCTGTCGCGGACAAAGCGCCTGAGAAAACGCCAGCCAAGCCAGCGGATAAACCCGTCGAAAAGTCGGCCGAAAAGCCAGCGGCAAAACCCACCGAAAAAGCCACCGAAAAAGCCACCGAAAAACCCACAGAGAAGCCTGCTGACAAAGCCAAGGAAGCCCCGGCGTCCAAAGCCAGCGCACAGCAGGCGGCAGCCTCCAAGGCCGTGGCAGCCAAGGCCTCAGAGCCCACGCGCGCCAAGCCGGTGCCAGCAGGCAAAACACCTGCCGCATCCTCTGCGGCCCGCCAGGCTGAGGGCAAGGCCTCTGCCGCCAGTGGCGTCACCGTGGGCACCGCGCCCGGTTTTTATATCAACGTGGGTCTGTTTGCCGACGAAAGCAATGCACGCAAAGCCCAGTCCCGCCTGCTCAACGAAGGCCTGCCCGCCTTCCGGCAGACCCTGGACAGCGCCAAAGGCACCCGCACTCGGGTGCGGGTGGGGCCGTTTGCCTCGCGCTCTGAGGCCGAGTCGGCTGCATCCAGCGTCCGCGCGCTGGAACTGGATGCCGTTATTTTTCAGAAATAAAAGCGCAGCGGCGCAACAAAATCGGACCACTGGCACCGGGTCTGAATAGCCCATAGCACCCAAAGGTTTCTAAATGTAAACACATCCAGCCAGGGGTGGTAAATTGGCGCAAGATGGAACTGGTCAACCAGCGCTCTCATTCCATTCGACGCATTCGGTAACCCATTGACAGGCAGTTTTGTGGACCTCAGCCGAAACTTTCAACGCCGCAAGGATTTCCTGTCGCTGACGCCGCAGGACGAAAGTGCGTTACAGCGCCTGCATGTAATGCTTGGCGACAAAGCCCCCGGCTTCATCGAATCGTTTTACGAGCACCTGCTGTCCTTCAGCGAAACACGCGCACTCATTCCGGACGAAGGCACCCTCGCCCGTCTCAAAAAATCCCAGTCCAGCTATTTCAAATCCCTGATTGCCGGGGTGTACGACCGCGCCTATCTGGAAGACCGCTTGCGCGTCGGCCTGGTGCATGCCAAGGTGGGCCTGTCGCCAGGTTGGTACCTGGGGGCCTACAGCCACTACCTGACCGAGCTATTTCCGCGCATCGCGCAGGGGCTGAGCAATGCCCCGGCCGACGAGTTGCTGCACACCTTCCAAGCCCTCATCAAGGTGGTATTTTTGGACGTGGGCCTGGCCATTGACAGCTACATCGCCCACCGCGACGAACTGATTGCGGACCTGCGCGACTATGGCGCCGCCTTCGCCAACCTGCCCTACGGCACCATGGTGGCCACCCCTGATTTGAAGGTGGTGTTTGCCAACCGCGCCTTTGAAAAGCTGTTCAGCTTTGCACCCAACAGCCTGCGCGGCTGCCCCTTGGCCAACGTGATGGACGTGACCAACATCACCATCCTGATCGACGCCGCACTGCGCCAGCAAAGCGCCCGCGACACCGTGGAGGTGCGCCCCCACCACAATCCTCTGGCCGTGCCCGTGAGCATCACCGCACACACCTTGCCCACGCAAGACAAGGGGCAAGACCAGCGCCTGCTGCTGGTGTTTGAAGACCTGCGCGAGCAAACCCAGCTCACGCGCGACCTGCTCAACGCCCAGGCCGTGGCCAACATCGGTACTTGGCAGACCCACTTTGATGGCAACTTCGCCCTCACCCCCCAAGCGGCGCGCTTGCTGGGCTGGCCTGTGGCCAAGCCGTTCACGTACCCCGACTTCCTCACCTGCGTGCACGAGGATGACCGCCAACGGGTGGATGGTGAGTGGACGGCCGCCCAGAAAGTGGGCCGATTCCGCTACGAATGCCGGGTGCAATCCAGCCCCGGCGTGCGCTGGATTGAAGCGCGCGGCGTGATCGAGAGGGACCACCAAGGCAACCCGATACGGGGCTACGGCACGGTGCTGGACATCACTGAACGCAAGTCCACCGAGCAGGCCATGGAGCGCCTGGCCTTCTACGACTCATTGACAGGACTGCCCAACCGCACCAACGGCATGATGTTGGCGCAGCAAATGCTTTATCACGCGCAGCACCACGGCCAAGCGGCCGCCGTCCTGTTCGTGGACCTGGACCGTTTCAAGGAAATCAACGACACCCACGGTCATGTGGTGGGCGACAACGTGCTGGCCGAGCTGGCCACCCGCTTTCGCGCCGCCTGCGCCAAGGACGACGTATTTGCCCGCGTGGGCGGCGACGAGTTCATGTGCGTTTACGCCCTGGCGCCAGGCGAAGACAAACTGCTGCGTGCCCAGCAATTGCAAGCGGCGCTCGCCCGCCCGGTGCTCATCGACAGCCTCAAGTTCGAGGTGGGTGCCAGCATTGGCGTGGCCACCTTCCCCGACCAGGGCGAGGACGTGGAAGACCTGCTCAAGCATGCGGACATCGCCATGTACGAAATCAAGGCGCGCGGGGGCGGCAGCCACCTGTACTCCGACTTGCTAGGGCTGAAGCTGGAGCGCCGCATTTCCTTAGGCACCAAGCTCGCCCGCGCTTTGGCGCAATCGCAACTGCAGCTGCACTACCAGCCCAAGGTGCACCTGGCCACGGGTGTGCTGTGCGGGGTCGAGGCCCTGTCGCGCTGGTGCGATGAAGACGGTCACTGGATCAGCCCGGGCGAATTCATCCCCGTGGCCGAAGAGCGCGGCCTCATTGGCGAGCTGGGCGACTGGACCCTGACCCAGGCCGCCCGAGACATTGCCCACTGGCAACAAGACAGCGCCGCCGTGGTGCCCCGTGTGGCCGTCAATGTGTCGGCCACGCAGATGATGGACGAGGGCTTTGCTGAACGTGCAGAGCGCCTGGTGCGCGCCCAGGGCGTAGCGCCCGGCATGATTGAGCTGGAGATGACCGAGTCCGCCCTGATGAACGAGCCCGAGAAAGCGCGGCTGGTGGCGTCCAGCCTGGTCGAAGCGGGCTTTTGCCTGTCCATCGACGACTTTGGCACCGGCTACTCGTCGCTGGAGCGGCTGCAGAGCTTTCCGGTGTTCAAGCTCAAGATCGACATGTCGTTCGTGCGTGGCATGGACACGCATGCGGGCAACCGCGCCATCGTCACCGCAGTGATCGGCATGGCCAAGGCCCTGAAGCTGGAGACCGTGGCCGAAGGCGTGGAGACCGCCGCACAGGCCGCGCTGCTCACCCAGCTGGACTGCGACGAGGCCCAGGGCTACCTGTATTCCAAGGCCATCCCCGCCGAGGCCCTGCTGCGGCAATGGCTGCATAGCAGGCCTGTGCAGCCAGCCCCGCCCGCAGGCTCTTGACCTCTCTCCCACGCGCCATGAAAGCAAGCACCCGCACTGTGTTGCGCCTGCCCCCACAACTGGGGTAACGCATCTGGTGACAAAGGCTTTCATGGCCTATGCTACGCCACAGACCTTCCTGATCAACGCACCGCCTCCAGCCACCATGAGCCACCAAGATAAACCCGTCGTATTCGGCACCGAAGACCTGCTGATGAGCCTGTGCAACTCCGTCACACGCGTGCTCACCGTCGCCACCCAAAGCCAGGTCCACTATTCGGGCATGGTGCAACGCATCTCCAAAACCTGCCTCAAGCCCGACATCGGCTGCTTTGTGCTGTTCGACGGCGGCTTCTCCGGCCTGGTCATCATCAACTTCTCGGCCCAAGCGGCCATGGAGTTGTACGAGAGCTACCTGCTGAGCATGGGCATGTCCCGGGACGACCTGGTGACCTCCTACACCTCGGACGAAGTCAGCAACGTGATGGGCGAGCTGATGAACCAGGTGGTAGGCGACTTCACCGGCAAGATTCGCCGCGAACTGCAAACCCACATCACCCAGAACCAGCCCAAGATGCTGGTGCTGAACAAGCAAGTGATGCTGAGCGTGGACGCCAACCTGGACAACCCCGAAGCCCGCCGCGTGACCTTCTACACCGGCAACAACAACATCTTCTACCTGGAGCTGGCAATGGACCGCACCGAGTTCATCAAGCTCTACGACTTCGAGGCCCAGGAAGCCCCAGACCCGGACGCCCTGATGGCCCAGTCGCACGACGCGCCCGCACCGGCGCCCGCCCCAGCAGCCACCAGTGGCAGCAGCGACACCGACGACCTGCTCAAGTCGCTGGGCATGTAACCCGGCAGGTGGCCTGGCCCACCCTGCCTAGCAAAAAAGCACCGGCCCCGGTGCTTTTTTATTGCCATTACTTCTATATTTCAATTATTATTGAATTATGAAAACCAACGACATCGTCAAAGCCCTGGCCGCGCTGGCCCAAGCCTCGCGCCTGGAGATTTTTCGCGCCCTGGTCGTGGCAGGCACCGAGGGGCTGACACCCAGCGCCCTGAGCGAGGCCCTGGGCGTAGCGCCCAACACGCTCTCGTTCCACCTCAAAGAGCTGACCCACGCCGGGCTGGTGGCGCAAGAGCGTGCTGGCCGCAACCTGATCTACCGCGCCCAGTTCGACCGCATGAACGCGCTGATCGGCTACCTGACCGAGAACTGCTGTCAGGGCCAGACCTGCCTGCCCGCCGCTGCTACCACCCCTTGCGCCTGCTGAGAACACACGTCTCACCGCCCCCAAGAACCCATCCCCAGGAGCCCCACCATGAAGCGCTTTCACGTTCACCTGCATGTCGACGACCTTGCCGCCAGCATCGCCTTTTACTCACGCCTGTTTGCGGCCACCCCTGCCCGGGTGGAGGCCGACTACGCCAAATGGATGCTGGAAGACCCGCGCGTGAACTTTGCGATCTCTACGCGCGGCAACCAGCCGGGGCTGGACCACCTGGGCTTTCAGGTTGACGACGCGGCAGAACTGGCCGATTTGAAAGCCCGCGCCAACGCCGCCGACATGGCCCTGTTGGACGAAGGCGCCACCACCTGCTGCTACGCCCGCAGCGAAAAGCACTGGGTGACCGACCCGCAGGGCGTGGCGTGGGAGCACTTTCACACGCTCGAAAACATTCCTGTGTTCAATGAAGCGGCAGCGGCGGCGCAAGGCGCCTGCTGCGCCCCGAAGGCAGCCACGGCACAACCGGCACCAATGACTGCACAAGCCGCGTGCTGTGGACCGTCCAAATCCTCTTCTTCCAACTGCTGCTGACCTGAGGCCCCGAATGACCGAATCCGTCTCCCCCCTGAACGTTCTTTTTCTGTGCACCCACAACTCTGCGCGCAGCATCCTGGCCGAAGCGCTGCTCAACGCCATGGGCGAAGGGCGCTTCAAGGCGTATTCCGCAGGCAGCAGCCCGCGCGATAACCAGCAGCCCAACCCGCTGGGCCTGCAAGTGCTGCAAAAGGCCGGCATCCCCACCGAAGGGCTGCGCAGCAAAAGCTGGGACGAGTTTGCCGCCCCCGGCGCGCCGCACATGGACCTCATCATCACCGTGTGCGACAACGCCGCGGGCGAGGTGTGCCCCTTCTGGCCCGGCCACCCCGCCACCGCGCACTGGGGCTATGCCGACCCGTCCGAAGGCGATGGCAGCGAAGCTGAAAAGCTCGAAGCCTTCCGCAAAACCCTGCACGCCATCCAGCGCCGCCTGTCACTGCTCATCAGCCTGCCCGCCGACAAGCTGCAGCACGCCGTGCTGCAAAGCACCGCCCGCGATCTGTCAGCCCACTGAGCCCTTCCGCCCGATTGCCCCAAAAGCCTGTGAAGCCCCATGAAAAACACGCCCGCCGCAGCCTGCCACGCCAGCCCTCCCGCCCCACAAGCCATGAGTGTGTTCGAGCGCTACCTCACCGTCTGGGTGTTCCTGTGCATCGTGGTGGGCATTGGGCTGGGGCAGCTGTGGCCCGGCGTCTTCCAGGCCATTGGCCGCATGGAAGTCGCCCAGGTCAACCTGCCCGTGGGCGTGCTGATCTGGGTGATGGTGATCCCCATGCTGATGAAGGTGGACTTTGCCGCCCTGGGTGAAGTGCGCCAGCACCTGCGCGGCATTGGCGTCACGCTGGTGGTGAACTGGCTGGTCAAACCGTTTTCGATGGCGCTCTTGGGCTGGCTGTTCATCCGCCACTGGTTTGCGCCGTACCTGCCTGCCGACCAGATCGACAGCTACATCGCCGGGCTCATTTTGCTGGCCGCTGCGCCCTGCACGGCCATGGTGTTTGTGTGGAGCCGCCTGACCGGGGGCGACCCACTCTTCACCCTGTCGCAGGTGGCGCTCAACGACAGCATCATGGTGCTGGCCTTTGCGCCGCTGGTGGCGCTGCTGCTGGGGGTGTCGGCCATCACCGTGCCGTGGGCCACGCTGCTCACTTCGGTGGTGCTGTACATCGTGATTCCCGTGCTCATCGCACAAGCCCTGCGCCGCGCCCTGCTGGCGCGTGGCCCGGCTGCGCTCGACGCCGCACTGCAGCGCATCGGCCCCTGGTCCATCGGCGCGCTGCTGGCCACGCTGGTGCTGCTGTTTGCCTTCCAGGGCGAGGCGATCCTGACGCAGCCGCTGGTCATCGCCCTGCTGGCCGTACCCATCCTCATCCAGGTGTTCTTCAACGCGGGCCTGGCCTACTGGCTCAACCGCGCCGTAGGCGAAAAGCACAGCGTGGCCTGCCCTTCGGCGCTGATTGGTGCATCCAACTTCTTCGAGCTGGCCGTGGCCGCCGCCATCAGCCTGTTCGGCTTTCACTCCGGCGCGGCGCTGGCCACGGTGGTGGGGGTGCTGATTGAGGTGCCGGTGATGCTGCTGGTGGTGCACATCGTCAACCGCAGCAAGGGCTGGTACGAGCGCGGGCTGAGCACGGATTGAGGGCAACCTGAGCGCCGCCCGAGCGCCAAACGCTACTAAAAATATAGCTGCCAGCGCTTTATCTGCAAGCGCTAGCAGCACTTTTCATTCACAACCGCCCCGCCAGCCGCACACCCAGCGCCGCCAGCGCCCCCAACGTGGCCAAGCCCACCACGCCCAGCCAGCCCCACTGCGCCAGCGCCATGCTGCCCAGCGCCGCCCCGGCCGACATGCCGATGAACATGCCCGTGAACAGCAGCGCATTGAGCCGGCTGCGCGCCGCTGGGTCGATGCCGTACACAATGGTCTGGTGCGCCACCAGCGTGGCCTGCACGCCAAAGTCAAAGCCAATGGCACTGGCCACAATCAACCCCAGCTGCGCCTGTGCAGGCAGCAGCGGTGCCAGCGCCATCACCGCAAACGACGCAGCAGCCAGCCCTGCGCCATAGCGCGTCACCACCTCGGGCCCGCGCTTGTCGGCCAGGCGCCCGGCCAATGGTGCAGCCAGTGCCCCCGCCGCCCCAACTTCATCGCCGAAGGCATCGACTGCGCCATCCAGGTCGGCGCGGTGGACGACCCCAGTGTGGTGGCCGTGCGCCTGGCCGAAGTGCCCCGCATGGTGCTGGCCGCCCCCGCCCTGATGGCCGGGCGCCCCACACCCCAGCACGCGCAAGACCTGCAACCCCTGCCCTGGCTGGCCCTGAGCACCTTCTACCGCCGCGAGGTCACGTTGACCCAAGAGCCAGGCGGCGAGGCCCACACGTTTGGCATCACGCCGCGTTTGGCCACCGACAGCCTGTACGCCCTGCGCCGCGCCGCCCTGGCCGGGCTGGGGGCGTGCATTTCATCGGCGTGGATCGTGGACAACGATGTGCGGCAGGGGCACTTGCTGCACCTGGTGCACAACTGGCCTGCGGCACCGCTGCCGGTGTACTTGGTGTACCCGTATGCGCGGTTTTATCCGGCGAGGTTGCGGTTGTTTTTGGAGGCGATGCGGGGGGCGATGCCGGGGTTGGTGGGGATGCGGGCGGTGGGGTCATGAGACCATTACCCCCCGCCAAAGCAAGCCACTTGTCACGCAGTTACCAAAGGAGCCGCCTCCTCCATGTCGCACCGCTTTAATGTTTTTGGACGCATCATTGCCATCGAACGCTCAGGTACCGCCTGGACCGCTTACCACATAGGCAACGAAGGCAAGCGCCGCCCGGCAGGCCTCGCGATTCCGTCCGATGTGCCTCCGGCCGAGCTGGCGCAGTATCTGTACGACATCTATCACGAGTCGGCAACACCGACGAACGGAGATGTTTTTGAGATTGCACCTGGACTCAGTGGCTAGCAGAAGAGAAGACTCCAAGGAGTCATCTCTCAGAATTTCAGGCACAGCGATATCGCCGCAGATTCAAACGTACAGTCACGGTCCGCAAAGTAGTCTGCCTAGGCCTACACCTCTCAGTGCGACGATGGTCACACGTTCTCCTGATCGTAAGAGCCAGTGCGCACGGGAGGATCTAGCGATTCACCACACTCAAAATAGTCTGACACCACGCCGTGCGCATATTCATGCCAAGACGAGGCTTCACTCGGGATATGCACCACTTTGACCGCCCCCAGGTTTTCGTCTTCCGTGGGCTTGGCGCGCTCCAGGAAACACAGCTTGGGGAAGTAGCGCACGTTCTCGTCCTGAAACCAACCCGCATCCAGTTCATACGCTTGGTTGAACATGAATTGCGCGCAGATCTCTTGCCGCCGCTCAGACGATGAAATGCCGTTTTCACGAAGGCTCGTGTTCAAGCGATGGGTCATGAGCGCCATGAACGTCATGGCGACTTCATCGAGCGTTTCGACGGTGTGGTCATCATCGTGCTGGATCTTGATGGACATCTGAACTTTTCCTTGGCGTGTGGAAATTTGGGGGGCTACCTTGGAGGTTAGGAGGCAAGGCGGCTTAAGGAGCCGGTGACCGCAATTGTGGGTTGGCACGGCGGCAATCGATTGGCAGCCAACCATCCCCGGCTGCATCACATCGCTCAAGATTGCGGAGGGGCAGGTCTGCTGCCCACCAGTGCCTTTGACTCTAGTAGTTCGATTTGAATCGCAGAAACACCAGCCCGATGACAGAGCCAACAAGGCCTGAAAGTGCAGCGGCAAGATAAATTTCGCGATCAGAGAGCCAATGGGCAGTGAACACAAACTTGAGCAAACCTGCCACCAGGAAGAATCCGAGCAAAGCACCGATGCCCGAGTACATGCGGGCATCCAAAGCATGCGCAGCCTTTTTAAATTCCTTTGAATGCCCTTCGGCCTCGTAAATCAACGTTGTCCTGCAGTTTAGGCACCGCACGTCAGTGGCTGAATTGAATTGACTACAAGTTGGACATTGCATTGGGCGCTCCCTTGGCTGTATTGGTTTGACTGGGCGCAGTGTAGCCAGGGTACCTATGCAGGGAAGCTGTTATTTCATTGGCGTGGATCGTGGACAACGATGTGCGGCATGGGCACTTGCTGCACCTGGTGCCCAACTGGCATGCGGCACCGCTGCCGGTGTACTTGGTGTACCCGTATGCGCGGTTTTATCCGGCGCGGCTGCGGCTGTTTTTGGAGGCGATGCGGGGGGCTATGCCGGGGTTGGTGGGGATGCGGGCGGTGGATCGAGGGTAGTGGCGAAGATCAGCCAGCAGCAGCCGTTCGCCCCGCTTCTTACGACCAGCGTTCTATAGACATCCGACGTGATCGGAGCTACCGGCGCAGATTGAGTGTCGGTGCCTAAACGCACTCAGTGGGACGCATCGGAATCCGGTCAGCTATGGCGACAGCAGAATAGGACTGCTACGAGGGCGATTCGGGTCACTGAAGACGGCATAGCGCGGGTCACTGGCGTGTTCATTTGTTTGGTTGACGATGTAGTAGGCTAGGCTCGAGGTCGTCTTAATGGCACCATCATCTACCAAGTGCCCATGCGCTCGGTACACCACCGAATGCACATGGGACCGACTCGGGCTGTTCAATAGATCCGAAGTCATCATCTGGATGCTGGTTGCGCTCCGCCTGTCGCTGGAGTCGGCGCTCGCTAGCCCCCCAAGTTGCTTCTCGGATAGATCGTGCAACTGGACTGCGAGTACTCCAGGGCGTGCTCTCGTAAACTGACTGAGCGCTGATTCTCTCAACACTGCGCGTACCGAATCGAGCACCTTGTCTCGTTTCATACTGTCTACTACCAAAACAACCGCATGCTTTCCAGGCGAGAAGACCGTCATGCTGCTGGTGTTCGATTGACCTGTTATCTGACAGATCATTTCCGAAACTGCAGACTTCGAAAGCTCAGACTCGTTGCTTATATCGAAGGGACTTCCCAGCAATTGAAATTCATGGACTCGCACCGAGCAGGTTTCAGAAGAGACCTCGGCCCCGCGTAGCAAAGCTTCGATAACCGTACGAGCAATTCGCCTGTGATCTTCCGGCTTTCCGCTCAATCGGTCTGGCACAGTAACACGCACCACGAGCCCTGCGATCGCAGATTTGAATACTTGAGTGATTGCCGCGTGTAGCTCCTTGAACAATGCGAGGCTTTTCCGTTTGTGGATTTTGCGACCTATGTCGCCAGATGCCATCTTGCACTCTATCTCCAGCTCAACTCCGTCACGTCGAGCCAAGAAGTCAAATCCGCCTCCTTCTTCTAGGTCTCGGCACTCTACGTCAAAGCCGCGTGACATCAGGTGGACCACGGTGGTCACCTCGTGCTGTATCCCCAGTAGCCCTTGTTCAGTTTTTAAGCCGTCGATCAAGCGCCCCTGAAGTCGCCGTTGACCCGCAAGTGAGAGCCGTGGATAGATATTCATGACACCGGCGAGGAACGCCACCAGCTCGTATTCCGCCTCAGTGTGTACTCGTAAAGGCTTGGTCTCTGAGACCCTGTCGCTGGCAAGTATGTCGTTGAAGGTCAATTCCAACGAACAACGCTCGCGCAGCCAAGAATCCATAAAGGGATTTGCAGCGATTTCGCTATGCAACCACTCAAACCGGCGGAGCAGGCGCTGTGCGCCAACAATATTGGCGAAGCCTGTCGCAAGTTGAGGGAAGTCTCTGTCGTGAACCTCAGGAACAAAAAGCATGCGCGATTCTGTCACTTTGGGATAGGAGCCGACGTGCAACCGCAGCTCTTGGATTTGTGCTCACAATCGCAGGAACTGCGAGAGATAGCGGAAACCAGACCATCCTACGGAACAATACACGTCCGCTTCGGATGGCAAATTCAGCCCATCGACGCAACACATTGATTGAGCATCTGAACCGGGGTCTGGAGGCCGAGGGGCTTGCAGGGGCTGTCCCGAAATATCGAGGCTCTTTGGCAAGAACTGCCTCAGCACGCAACCGGCTTCTGCTCCCAGCACTGCCAGCAGCCAATCTACAGCGCGAGCCGCCCAACACGCTCAGCAGCCACCACCACATGGCGCAGCAACTCAACCTTGCACGCATCAAAGCCCGCGCTAAATCCTTCCTCGTCCTCTAACCGACGAACAAACACCCGAGCCATCGCAAGCGCCTCTTTCCAAGCCACCGCGCTGACCTGCTCCCCCACCGTCAGTTCAAGCGCCCGATTCGGCAAGCCTCCCCCCGCCGTGGGCGCAAACGCCATGGGCGTCATGTCATAGGCAGGCGCCAGCTCATAAGGCCTTTGCCCCTCTGACAAGCACGACAGATTGCCGCTGTGCATGTCTGTGTTGCCGATCAGCGTGCCAAACGCCCACAGCAGGCAGGCCGTGTCAAAGGCCTGGGGGGTGATGACCCCGGACTTCCACAACGCCCTGGCAATCACCGGCCAGTTGCCGCCGCTGCCGACAAACTCGGCGTCCAGCGCGGCGAAGGAATGCAGCGCCCTGCGCCCGCGTGCGCCCAGCCGGTCAAACCGCTGCACTTCTAAAAATCGTTGGGTGCCGTGCATCCAGGTCATTGACTGCGCGGCAGCCACCCCGTGGTCCCGCAGCACCTGCAGGGCGATGTGTTCGGCCAGCAGCAGGTCGCGCCAGCGGGCGCTCACGGGGGTGTCGAGTTCTGCGGTGAACTTGACCATCACATGCGCGGCGGTGCCATCGGCTTGCTCTGCGTAGGCGGTGAACTTGGGCTGCTCTCCGGCGGCAGACGAGCCCGCCACTTCGCCGCGCGCAGCCAGGTCGGCCCACTGCGCGTAGGCGGGCAGCTTTTGCGCGGCTGCCATCGGCACGGGGTCGGGCGCGTTGACGAACTGGTCGCGCGCGGTGGGGCCGATGAGCAGGTTGCCGGGCATGTCGTCGCCCTGGTCCAGGATGGCGCGCAGCGCGTGGGTGTCGCTCCAGTCGCCCAGCCGTTCGGGCAAGCCCAGGCGCTGGCCGTGCCGCAGGCAGTAGGCGCGCCCCAGGTAGCCCTGCGGGCGCATGTCATAGATCCACCAGGGCAGGCCGTCGCTGTGCAGCCGGGCACCGCCCGCTTCGATCATCACAAAGCCCTCTGGGCATACCGGGACGAGGGTGCCCAGGGTTTCCAGCGTGCCCTGGGCGGTGACGCGGTACACCGTGGCCTGCAGATCAGCGCGACGTGGGTCGCGCAGGGTGTATTGAATAGATCTTGCGGCGCCGAAGGGCACCACATCGTCACCCAGCGCGCTGAGTGATCTGGAGACAGTGGGCTGGCTGACCTGGAGCGCCTGGGCCAGCGCCTGCGCCTTGGCGGGGCCGGGGCGCAGCAGGGTTCGGATGGCGTCAGCGTAGGTTTGGGCGGCGGAAGGCATGCGCTAAGGATACGCCTGTTACATTGAAAATTGAATAGATATAAGAATGGATAAATAGGGCCAATGGGCACACAAACAAAGCGTTGGTGACCTCGCGCTGCAGATGCACCGCGCCCACTGGACAAGCTGTCCACTGCGCTCGCAGGGATGCCCCCTATGATCAACAGACGCAGCCCGCTTCACGCTGGCGGTGCGCTTTTCGGGCGCTTTGTGCCCACTGTTCCATCACACCCAACCTGACACCATGGCCCAGCTCAAATCCAAGTGGACCGACTCGGTTTACACCCGCGTCAAGGTACTCAACCACTCCAAGGGCCTGCGCCTGGAGCGCTTTACCAGTGAAGAACTGGACCAAATTGCCGACTGCGACGATGTGCTCGAACTGACGCTGGACCGCAGCAAGATGAAAGAGCCCTTGGACTTGGCACGCCTCGCCCATATCACCAGCCTGCGCAAGCTGGAGCTGCAGGGGCTGAAATTCACCAACCTCCAGGCGCTGCGGGCACTGCCCCACCTGGGGACGCTGATCATCGACAACTGCCGGTTCTCAGACTTTGATGCACTCAACGGCTTCAAGGTGTTGAGCCACCTATATCTGTGGCACAACAAGCTGACAGCGTTTCCGGCGGGGCTGGACCTGCCGCGATTCAAGGCCCTGTTCATATCGGACAACCTCATCTCAGACCTGGGCTTTGTGCAAAGCTACCCCGGCCTGGCCACGCTGTACCTGAAACGCAACCAGATCACCGATCTGTCCCCGTTGGCCGCATGCCCGGCCGTGGTGGACCTGGACGTGCAGGAAAATCCCGTCACCAGTCTGGCACCGCTGGCGGGCAGAAAATTCACCCGCTTCTATGCCGACCCACAGCACCGCGAAGAGCAGATCGCCCTGCGGCTGCAGCAGGATGAATGGCCCAGGGGGGAAACCATCACAGAGGACGAGAAGGCACCGCGCCACGTGGCCGACCTGATGGCGAAAAATGATTGGCCAGCGCTCTACGCCATCACCGATCTGGCGCTGCTGGGCCGGGCCTTCGCTAGCTTATTGAATCGGCGTGGCGACGCAGCGACACTGCGCGGTGCACTGGCGCACCCGGCGGAGGGCGCATTCCACGCCATGGTCGCCAACGGCCTGCGCCCGGACAAAGCGATGTCGGACTTGCTGGCGTACGTGCTCTGTGAATACGGCGAACGCACCATCGCGCCGATGACCGAGTGCTTTTACACGGCGCTGGCACGGCCCACCTACCAGGAGGAGTTCTACGTCGGCAAGATGGAGTCCGAGCACGAGATCATCATGTGCGTCCTGACGGGTATCGCCAGCCCGGCCTGCACCGAGCTGTTCCTCGCCTTCTTCAACGAGCGCGAGGGCTTCTCTGAGAACTATCTGTACCTCTGCAAGCACCTGCTCGACGTGGTGGGCAAGACCCAGTCTGCGCAGTTGGTGGAGCCCATCATGGACCTGCTGCGCTTTGAGCAGAAAATCATCGGCGGCGACCCTGCCTTCATGAAAAAGATATTCAAGGCCATCGGCCAGCTGGGCACCAAGGCCGATGCCGCCGTGCTGGCCAGCCGCTTCCATGCGGCCGCCGAAGAAAGACCGGATGTGCTGCTGGCGTATGAAGCCACGCTGGCGCGTTTGGAGAAAAAGAAAGCCTGACGCGTTCAGAGCGGCTGGGATGGCATGGGCCCGGCAAGCTGCTGGGCTTCGCCCCATGCACTACAGCTTCGACGAAGTAAGAGCAAAGAGCAGCGCCCAAACGCTCTCATTTTCATAGCTGCCAGCGCTTATTTATTAAGCGCTGGAGCCACTTTTTATTCAAATCTGGGGCTGCAGCCCGATCAGACAGCCCCGCACCACACCTGCGCGTCCGTGATCGCCGCCACGTCCACCCGTGCAGGCAAGATGCCGTCGCGGGCGGATCGGTCGGCCACCGTCTGCAGGGCCGTGACGTCGGCCTGCGTTACCGGCCGGGCCGCGATGGCGGCGCGCCCGGTGATGGTGCGGGCGGCTTCGATGGGCAGGCGGGTGAGCTGGGTGTAGACCTGGGCATAGGCCTCGCGGTGGGCCAGGGCCCAGTCGCCTGCGCGGGTAAGGCGGTCGAGGTATTGGACGATGGCGACGCGTTTGGCGGGGTCGGCGTGCGCGCCAATATGAGCGCATCGTGGCTGGCGCAGATGGGCTGGGATGTGTGGGTGCTGGACATGACCACCAGCGCCAACTACACCTTGCGCCACATCCCCGGCGCGTGGTTTGTGGTTCGATCGCAGCTGGCGCAGGCACTGCAGACCATCCCCCAAGCAACGCACTATGTGCTGACCTGCGGCAGCAGCCTGCTGGCCCGCTACGCGGCAGTGGATGTGGCCCGCACCACCGGCGCCAACGTGCAGGTGCTCGAAGGCGGCACCCTGGCCTGGATTGCCCAAGGCCTGCCGCTGGAGCAAGGCGAAACCCATCTGGCCTCACCCCGCATCGACCGCTACCGCCGCCCCTACGAAGGCACCGACAGCCCACGCGAGGCGATGCAGGCTTACCTGGACTGGGAGTTTGGGCTGGTGGAGCAATTGGGGCGCGATGGGACGCATGGCTTTCGGGTGATTTGAGCGTGCATTGGGCAGTCTGCGGCGCTGCACAGGTTTTGGATGGGGTATGAACCTGCTTGAAACGTTCAAGCGGAGCTTGGCGAAGCGCCGCGCAAGGCATCGACAAGCTCAGCCCGAACGGATATTTCTGGCGCAAAGAAGCAGGCACACGGATAGCAAGGGTGTGTATCCGCTCAACCCACCCACCACCGTTCACGCTGAGCCTGTCGAAGCGCAGAGCAAAGCTTCGACAAGCTCAGCCAGAACGGGTATCAACGCACTCACTCATGCGCTGACACACCCCGCACGGCGCGCTCCACCGCCTCGCGGGTCAGCGTGGGAGCAAAGGTCTCGATGAAGCTGTAGGCATAACCCCGCAGCCAGGTGCCCCGGCGCACGCCCAGGCGGGTGACGTTGACCTCGAACAGGTGGCGCGCATCCAGCATGCGCAAGTGGCGGTCTCGCTCGGGGTCCACCGCGATGGAGGCCACGATGCCCACGCCCATGCCCAGTTCCACATAGGTCTTGATCACGTCGGCATCCATGGCCGAGAGCACCACCTCGGGCTTGAGCCCCTCGCGGGCGAAGGCCTCGTCGATGTGCGAACGGCCGGTGTAGCCCAGCTCGTAGGTGATGATGGGGAAGGCCTGCAACTGCTGCAGCGTCACGGGCTCTTGCAGATCGAGCAGCGGGTGGCCCGGCGGCACGACGATGCTGTGCGTCCAGCGGTAGCACGGCAGGGTGACCAGGGCGTCGTAGTGCGACAGCGCCTCGGTGGCCACGCCAATGTCGGCCTCGCCGCTGAGCAGCATCTCTGCCACCTGCTTGGGCGAGCCCTGGTGCAAATGCAGCGAAACCTGCGGAAACATGGCTCGGAAGTCGCGCACCACATGGGGCAAGGCATAGCGTGCCTGCGAGTGCGTCGCGGCAATGGACAGGCGCCCCTCGTGGCTGGAGCTGTAGTCCTGCCCGGCACGCTTGAGGTTGTCGGCATCTTGCAGCAGGCGCTCCACAATCGGCAGCACCGCTTGGCCGGGGGGCGTGAGGCCCGTCAGCCGCTTGCCTGCGCGCACAAAAATCTCGATGCCCAGCTCTTCTTCCAGTTCACGGATCTGGCGGCTCACGCCAGGTTGGGAGGTGTAGAGCAAGGCGGCCACCTCGGTCAGGTTGAAGCCGCAGCGCACGGCCTCGCGAACGGAACGCAGTTGTTGGAAGTTCATTGTTGTGTGGTTCTTTCGCAAGCGATGGAGAGCGAAAGGGTTCGGGCCCTGGAGGCCGCTGCGGGCGGTGTGTGTGAGCACGCCATGCGGCACGGCACTGCACCGAAGGACTTGCAGCAGGGCCGCGGCCCCATCCCTTCGCATGACAGGCGCCAAGGTGCTGGCGCACGCCATGCCCTTACTGTAGAAGGCCGCGCGCATAACGATAAATGGTCATTCGCAATAAGCTCGGACTCAGCTGTTTTCGGCGTGAGCTCATGCCCCACAGCTATGTGCGCGCCCTGCCAGCCGCGGTCTGCAGGCACAGCGCAAGGCGGCAAAATCATCAAAAATGATAGCTACCAGCGCTTATTTAATAAGTGCTAGAGCCCGTTTTCATTCAAAACCCGAGTGACAGCTGCGCGATCAGTCCGCCAGAAGTTTCTGCGCCGCCTTGTTGCGCTTGGACACCGCCAGCTGCAGCGGTGTGCGGCCCTGGCGGTCGCAGTGGGTGCGGTCGGCCCCAGCCTGCAGCAACAGGGGAATGCAACCGGTCGCCTTGTGCTCCACCGCCTCATGCAAGGTGTTGCCTCCGTGATGCAGCACCCGGTTCGGGTTGGCACCATGGGCCAGCAGCAGCGCCACCTTGGCTTCAGACTGGGCGTGGATAGCGGCCTCCAAGGGGGTGTGCTGCGCATCGGCGGGCGGCTCGGCGGGCACGCCCAGCGCGAGCAGCATGTCCACCATCTCCACAGGCCGGTCCACGATGCGGCTGCTGAAATCCTGCAGGCAACTGGTGGCGGCATTCAGCCAAGCGGCGTCCCGCGCCGGAAATGCCTCGGGTGCGCTGCGCTGCACCAGGTCTCGCATCGTGGCCACGTCCGTGCCTTCGTGCTTGGTGGTGCATTGCGCCAGCAATCGGGACTCGGCCATGGGGTCGATGCACATCAGCGCATGGTCCCCCGGCCGCCACAGCCGGTCCAACGCAGGGAGGTTCCCCTCGTCCACGGCCCTGCCCAGCAAGCCATGCCGATGGGCTTCGTCCGGCGGGGCCTGCGCCAGCAGCGCGTCCAGCCGCGCATGGTCGTGGTACGAGATGGCGTGGAGTTGCTGCTCTGGGGCGTCGCACTCCAGCGCATAGCGCGGCCAAATCACCTGACCGCCGTGCGCCATGAGCAGGTCGCGCAGCGCCTGGTGCACCCCCCCGGCCAGGGCCGAATCCCCGTGGTGGCTCACTGCGTTGACCGCTGCGCCCCGCTCCAGCAACCACTGCGCGGCCTGCACGGCCATGGTCACCGGCTTGCCTAAATAGTGCGTTGCATCGGCCAGTTGCATCAAGGGCGTGCGTCCCTCGTCGTCCACAGCGTTCACCTCCACACCTGCGTCCACCAGCGTCTGCATCAGCGCAATGTCAAACGCCCGGGCCGCGCAGTGCAGCGGAAATACGGGCAATGTGTAGCTGGGCATGTGGGTGACCAGCGCCAGGGGGTCGGGCCGCGCCCCGGCTTGCAGCAGGGCAATGATGGCGTCGGTCGGCAACACGCCGCTGGCCTTGCCCGCCTGCGGTGTGAGCAAATGCACGATGAGTGGGCGGTGGTAAAGCACGGTGTTGGGGTCCAGGCCGTGGTGGTGCACCAGGTTCAAGACCTCGCCGTAGTGTTCTTTGGAGAGCAACTGGTGCACTTCTTCCAGCGGGTCCAGCTTGCGCACAGCGGCCTCAAACTGCTTGCGCGTGACGGGCTTGGGGCCGTTGAGCCACAAGCCTTCCGCCTTGGGGCCGTTGTGCCATTCGCAGCCAAAGAGCTTCGCGCCTCGCTCCATCAACCCGGGCGGCCAGCTTGCAGCGGCCAGCAGGTTCCATGGCCCGAGGACAGCCAGCTCGGCACACAGCTGCGCGGCGCCCGCAAACTCAAAAGAGACCCCAGCGTCTTCGCCCAGGCCGAGCATGGTGCCCAGCACACGGGCCTGGTCTGGCAGCGGCAGTTGGGCGGTGGCCTGGGCCTCGGCAGCCCAGGCGGCAGCCTGCACACGGGACGCAAAATAGACGGTGTAGTGCAGGCGGGACTCAGACATGGTGCGGGTTCAACGGCAAGGGCAAAACACAGCGGTATGCGGCGGCTGGCTGCAGCGCATCAGCTCTTTTTCTTTTCCAGCTTCTTGAGGGTGGCCTCGTACGCCTCGGCCACATCGGTGCGGGTTTCGGCAGACACATCAAAGCGGCTGGCCAGCACCGCCGCATCGGCCTTGGCACCCAACTGGCCAATGGCTTTGAAGACCTTTTTCATGAAGGCTGCGTCGCCGCCCAGGATGTGCTTTTCACAGCGCAGCAAGTCGATGATCGGCTCCACCAGTTGCGGTGACTGGACTTTGCCCACCACGTCGAGCAAGCGCTTGTAGTGGTGCAGGTGGGCCTCGGAGAAGCCCTCGCGCAGATGGAAGAACGCCAGGAACAGGTCGGCAAACGCGGGGATGGGAGCCTCTGCCAGGATGCGGGCGATGGTGGCGTGCTCGAGCTTCAGTTTGCCCGCATAGAACGGTTCGTACTCCGGGTAAAAGGCCAGCTCAGCGTGAAAGCTCTGGGTCAGCGGGGCCACCAAGTGCTCGCCAAAGCTGCTGAGCACCGACACCAGCAGCTTGGACTCTTCCCAGTAGTGCGGGCGCAGGCCATGGGTCACCATCGCATCGAACGCGCCGGGGGCCGGGTGTGCCAGCGCGCCGCGCACCATCTCCTCGTCAAAGTGCCCGTGCACCAGGTGAGAGAACGCATCGCCCAGCAAGGCCAGGTCGGTGATGGCGTAGAGCTGCGGCCAATCCTTGGTCTCCATCAGCTTCGCGATGCGCAAGGCTTCGATGCTTTCTGGGGTGCGCACATACGGCTCCTCAGGCAACTCCAGCTGCAGGGTCACCCGCTCGGCGCTGAGATGGCTGCTCACATGCAGTCGCTGGTAGCGCCGCCCTGCCAGGGGCGCCAGCGTGGCCAGCGGGTTGTCATCGACCCACAGGGATTCCAAAGCCGCGCAGTGGGCTAACGGAGCCAGGTCAGTGATCCGGTTGCCGTTCACATGCAAACATTTGAGGGTGGGGTAGCTGGCAACGAACGACAAATCCGTGATGCGGTTGTGCGACAGGTACAGGCTCTCGAGCCTGGGCAACTGGAGCCCCGCCGGGAAGTGGGTGAACTTGTTGTTCCACGCGAACAGCGTCTTTACATTCAGGCCGTTGAGTGTCTCGAAGTCTTTGAAGTCGCAGTACGCAATGGTCAGCGAGTTCAGATGGGGCAAAGCTTTGAGGGCCTGCAGGTTGGTGAACTGCAGGCGCTCCAGGCTCAAGCGCCGAAGCCCCTGGATGTGAGCCAGGCGCGACAGATCGACCGGCTGCGCCGTGCGGTTGCTGCGCAGGTCGATGTCCAGGATGTCATCGCAGTCGGCGATCTGGTCCAGATCGGCATCGGTGAATTTCTCCAGGTGCAGGCCGTCGGCATGGTTCAGCACACGGATGGGGCTATGAATGCGGTCGGTCCATTTGGGCTTGGTGGTCATGGCGTCAGGCTGTGAAAAGGGGATGGAGGGGACCGGTGGCTGCGGCAGCGCCGACCTGCCTTCAACCCAGGGTTTTGAGGTAGCGGACGCAAAGCTGGCCGATGGCATCGCACAGCACATCGTTGGTGGGTGGTGCACCTGGCGCCATGGGCAAATCAATCGCTTCGCGCAGCACCCAGTCGTCGCCCTCTACCTGCGAGAAGCGGATGCGCATGACAGACCAATCGAAGACATGGACACCCATTTCCACCGCGCCGCTGCGGCTGAGGTACGACTTGGTGCGCGACAGCTTCAGGCCACGGAAGTAGTCGTCGTATTCCAGGTACAACAGGCCAGGCGGCACACGCGGGTCTTCGCCCGAACCCAGCCGCGCGATCACGTCCTTGAGGCAGGTGCGCAGCCAATCCGGGTATTGGCTGGAGGTCCAGTCCGTGGGCCCGTCGATCAATCCGGGCGCGCGCTCCCAGGTGGCGCGCTGGGCGGTGCCGTCTGCGGCCTTGGGCTTGGCGGGCTTTTTGGGTGCTACCGAGGTGGTCAACACCGCCACTCGGGCCTCGTACTCGGTGCCACGGAACAGGCGCACATCGGCAGCCACGAGCTTGCCTTGGGCCGCCAGGGCCTCGGCCAGCACGGCGGCCACATCCAGGTTGCCAGCGCTGACGGCCAGACGCAGCGGGGTGCGACCACGGGCATTGGCAGCGGCGGGGTCCAGGCCCCATTCGAACAACTGGCGGGTGGTGGCGACAGGGTCGACCCCTCGCTGCCACGCCACCGAGATGCCAGCGCGGCTCAGGTTCAGACCGTCCACATCGCCAGCACAGTGCATCAGCGCGTTGGTGCCTGCGGGGGTGATGAACTGCACATTGGCGCCGCGGTCATTCAAAAAGCGCAACAGCGGCACACTCCCCATGTAGGCGGCCATGAGCACCGGGTTGTACATCTCGCGGTGATCCATCGCCTCGATGTCGGCACCGGCCGCCAGCAGCATATCGACCGCCTGGAACACCATTTCGGCATGCCCCGCCTGGGCGTCATCACGCCGAAATGGGATGCTGCAAATCTCGCCACGCATGTCCCCCAGCCCGAGGGCGATGCACAGCGCGGGGTCCTTGGTCTTGCGGGGATCGCCCCCTGCCGCCAGCACCATACCCAGCCGCTCCAAAGAGCGCCCCCCGGTATCACCCAACAACTGCTCACAACACACGGCCAAAGGCGTGGCATTGCGGTTCTTGCGCTTGTTGGGATCAGCCCCACGCTCCAGCATCAAGCGCAGCAACGCGAGTTGTGCGTCCATGCGCTGAGCGGCACAAGCGTCGTCCGGGCCATCGGAGTACACCCAGTGGGCGTTGCAGACCCACTGCGACGCGGGGTACTGGGACACGCTGATTCGGTCGGGGTGGACGCCGGAGCAGACCAGGCGCTCTATTTCGGCCATGAGCGCATCGAATCCGATGTCGTGTTCGAGTGTGAAAGAAGTGGCCATGGGAAACTATGAACAGGTCAAAAAATGCCAGGGTCAGGCCTTGGCCAACACCGCCAGCTCTTGGCGCAGCAGCAACTGCACCTCGGTTGGCTCGAACTGGCCCTGCAGCAGCGGGATGGCGAAGCGGTATTCAGCCTCTTGCTTGCGCAGCACGTAGGCCAGTTGCAGCCGGGCCAGCGACTGGCGCAGGGCCTGCGCGTCGGCCATGATGCCGTGGCTTTGCAGCAGCTGCGCCAGGGCCACTAGGCTGGTCTGCCCGGTCTGGGCGGTGTGGTAGACCACCACACGGTCGAGACGGCAGGCGGCTTCGTCCTGGCTCAGGCGCCCCCAGCCGGCCAATGCGTCTTGCACCGCCTGCGAGGCCAGGGCCTGGTTCAGGTGGTGGGCTTCGATGGCGCGCTCGCCGGGTTGCAGGGCCTCCAGGCATTCTTGGCACAGGATGGCCACCAGGTTGGCGCGCTGGCCGCTGGCATCGATGAGGCGCTCGACCAGCGCATCGCTGGCAAAGCCCAGGCGCAGGCGGCGCAGCGGCTCGGTGGCCAGTTCGCGGCAGGCGGCGCGCTCGAGCCCGCCGATGGTCAGCACTTCGCCAAAATTGCGCAGGGGGCTTTGGTAGTCGAGCACCGCGGTGGCATACAAATCCCAGAACCCTGCCAGCATGAACCAGCAGCGGCCCTCTTCGCTGAGCGAGCGCAGGGTGGACAACTGCGCATAGCCTTGGTCCGACTCGGCACGGAAGAACTGGTCGGCCTCGTCGATCAACAGCACCAGCCGCTTGCCCACCGCCTGCGCCTGCAGGTGGGCCACGATGTCTTCGAGCGTGGTGTGGGCGGGCAGGCCCAGTTGCAGCGCCAGGCGTGGGGCCAGCCGGTGGTCGCGCAGCGATACGTAGTGGCACACGGTGTGCGGGTGGCCCTGCAGGCGGCGCTGTACGGCTTTGAGCAAGCTGCTTTTGCCCAACTGGCGCCCGCCCACCACCAGGTAATTGGCGGGCTCTCGGGTGACCACGCGGGCCAGCAGCTGCGCGCGGCCAAAGAACGAGCCTTCGCGCGTGACGCCACCGCGCGTCTGGTACGGCGAGATGCGGGTGATGCGCAGCTGGGTGGACAGCAGGCGCAGCAGCACCTGCAGGGCCTGGCCGCCCAGCAGCCATTCGGTCAGGCTGGCGCTGTCCACCATCACATGCAGGTTGGCGCTGTCTTCGCAATGGGCGCGTAGCAGGGGGAACGGGGCCTCAAGGCTGTGCTCGCTCAGCACCAGCAGCACGTCGCTGCCAGTCTGCGCAGCACGCAGGCTTTGCACCAGGGCCGCTTCGTCGAGCCCCGGCGTGGGCACCAGCACCAGGCAGCGGTCCAGCGACACGGGCAGGTCGGGGGCAAATTGCCACTCCAGCACCACGCCAGGCAGGGCCCAGTCGGCACTGGTCTGCTGGCGGGCCACCACTTTATCGGCCAGGGCATGGGCCAGTGCGACACCGCCGCTTTGGGCAGATTGCACGGCGTTGCGCCAGTCGGCCGTGCGTATCTGGGCCGCCAGCAAGGTGCCCTGCAGGCGGCCCACCATACGCAGCAACTTGTCGAGCTGGGGCAGCCGGGCCAGCGGTGTGCGCCGCAGCCGCGCTGGCCGCAGTTGCGCAGGTCCGATGAGCGGGTGGCGCAGGAACCATACAACCGCCCCGCCCACAAAGATCAGACCGCACCAGAGTATGAGGGAGCGCAGCCAGCCAAACGGGTCGCTGGCAGGTGCAGGTGTAGGTGCGGGCGCAAAGTCGTCGGCAGCGTTTTCCAAGCAATTGATGGGCAGGTAGCCCGCTGGGATGGGCGGGCGCCCAGGGCGACAGGACCAGGTGGTGGTGCCTGGCGTGAGCCGCAACAGAACCTGCGTGCCCGAGAGCTTGCCCAGCTCGGGGTTGGGCAGAACGTCGGCCTGCAACTGGTAGGGCCCTGGCGAGGTCACGCGCAGCAAGCGCTGGCCCGTGGGCGGGGCATAGCGTGCGATGTCTTCAGGCCAGTGCCCCTCTTCGTTGGAGGCCTGCATCAGTGCCACACGCCACTGCACCAGCTCACCCCACACCGGCCCGGCGCCTTCTGCGCCCAGCACTGCGCCCTTGGTGGCAGGGTTGAGCTTGGGGGTAAGCACGGCGCTACCAACGAACAGCGTCACTGCGGCAATGACCACGCCACGCAGCACAGGGCGCGAGAGCAGTGGGCTCAGCAACAGGTTCAATCGTTCGAGCATGATTCCAGCACCATCAAACCGGCCTCGCGCACGATGGGGCAGCGCCAATGCAGCCGCGCAGCGTCACCCGCGCCGCGCACGTGGATGAGGTTGCCCCAGAACAGCCGGCGCAGGTTGTCGTCTTGCAAGTAGGGGCGGGCACGGCCCAGATCAGGGGCCTGCAGCAGTTGTGCCAGGCGCTGGCGCGAGGCCGGTGCCTGCGCCAGCGGCAAGAAGGTTTGCCACAGGCGCGCACTGCCCAGCAGGTGGCTGCGCAGCGCGCCCGCAGCCACCACATCGCCCTGCAGTGCGGCGGTGCCGTGGTCTACCAACCATTGCAGCCCCTCTTCAAACAATGCGGGGTGCGCACCGCTGAGGTCTTGCAGAGCGGCCAGCACGGGCACGGCCCAGGACTGCTCGGGCCAGCGGTGGCGGGCCAGCACCACCAGGTCGTCCAGCGTGGGCTCGGGCCAATGGTGGACCTGGGCGATGTTGAGCAGCGACAAGTCGCCGCTGCGGTACTTGAGGTCGGCCAGCGCCTCGCCGCCGCACAGCAGCAGGTGCAGGCGGCCGCTGTGCATTTCGCTCAGGCTGCGCAAAATGCCCGCCAGGGTTTCGCGCAGTGCAGGGGTGCCCTGCTCGAAGCGGCTGACCAGGCAAAACAGCCGCTCGCCCGCGAGCAAGCGCTGCTCCAGCGCGGCTTCAAATTCATAGTCGGAGGTGACTTCGCCCAGCCCACACTGGCGGCCGATGGCAGCAAAGTATTCGTCGGCCGCCGTGCTCACGCTGTAGGGCGGCTGGATGTGCAGCACCGCGCCCTCGCCGTACTGCGCGCGGGCACGGGCCAACAGCTCTTGCCGAAACGGCGGCTGCCCCCAGTGCGCGGGCGACAGCAGCAGCGAGATGGGGTACGGCATGGCCTGTGCCAGCTGGGCAAACACCTTGTCCTGGAACGCCGCAAACGGCTGCGCCCCCACCGATTCGGCCTGCAGCGGAAACTCGGGCTCAAACCCTGCCGCGCTGAGCAGGCGGTTGGACTCGGTCTCCGTCAAGCGCAGGTAGCGGGTGCAGGCCACCACACGGTCACGCGAGCGGGGGTTGGGAGCTGACACACCATTGCGCCAGTTGTTCACGGCTTCACGGCTCAGGCCAATTTCCGTCGCCACCCCCGAGGCGCTGGCACGGATGCGCCGCATGTAAAGCGAGAGGAGCACGGAGAAAGAATCGCTGGCCATGGAGGAAAAGGAGGTACGGGCTTGAAAGGGGAACGGCCTGGACATGGCACGCACAAGGCATGCCTGTCTGTGGATGCAGGCCGTTGAAAAGGTGCTTAGCGCTGCAGCAGCGATTGCACCATGGGCCAGGCTTTGTAGCAGCCCAATGCGCAGGCAACAAACACCGGGCTGTAGAGCAGCAGCATGCCCAGCACGGTATAGAAGGTGCCAACCTCCTCGTCATCGTCCTCGCTATCGCCTTCACTGCCGTCGCCCTGGCCTTGCGTCCCCTGGCTCGCCTGCACCGATGCCAGCGCAGCCGGCACCAGCATGCGGGTCTCTGGGGCATCTTGCACAGTGCTGGCACTGCCTTGGCCCGCACCTGCGGCCTTGGCCTTGGCCTCTTTGGCGGTCTGAACGTTGTCCCAGATTTCCATACCCAGCGTGGTCACCATGGCCAGCAGCGCCACCGCCAACACACCCAAGTAGGCGTAACGCAACCCCGGGCGCTCCAGCGGGTAGAAGTAGCCCGCCAGCACCACAGCCGGGGCCAGAAAGAACACGTGCGAGAGCAGCCGATTGGCATCGAACCCTGCGTCCTTGTCGAGCGCTCCAATGGCCATGCGGTACACCACGGCGCCCACGATAAACAGCACGCCTCCCCACCATTCGATTTCGGTCAACATCGTTTTTGCTCCCTCGTTTTTGTGTATTCAATGTGTTGTGTTCGGCCCGGCCATCACACGCTCGTTCAGGAGAACAGCGACTTGCGCTCCGTGCTCATGTAGTACAGCGGCAGCGCCACCGCCAGCAGCAGGCCAAGGCCCATCCACAGCCAAAAGCCCTTGAACAGCAGCACCGTGACCAGGGTGAACAGCGCGGCGTGCACCAGCCCCTTGAAGCCCGCCTTCAGCATGAAGATGCCCATGATTCCGTCCACCGGGTTGACGCCGCTTTCGCGCATGTCCTTGAACATGCCGACCATGGCCTCCACGGCTTCGCGGCCCTCCCGCTCACGCTCATCTTGCTGTGTACGCAGGGTACTAATAGGCACCGGCTTGCTCGGGTTCTTGGTGCCGTCGCCCTCTTCTCCCTCCCCCTCTTCTGTGTCGTCTTCAGCGCGTTCCACCACGGCCTTCAGGGTGGGGTTGCTGCCATAGAACGCGTCGCGGGTGACCCACATGCCTTGCTCGAAGAACATGCGCTCGGTCTCGCCCACCTGGTCGTAAAACACCTCGGCCACCGCAGAGCGCAGGCCATGGGCAAACAGCTCCTCCAGCATCTGCAGGGGGATACCGTCGTGTGTGCTCGAGTCAAAGCTCAGCACCAGACCCGGGCCCTGGGCACGGACGCCGTGGTTGAACCAGTCGCTGTCCCACAGCTTGCCCAAGTCTGCGCCGCCCAGCTTTTCGGCCCAGCGCTCGGCCTGCTCTGGGTTGTCAGATTGCAGGTACTGGAACACCAGCTGGCAGTATTTGAGCCGGATGGGGTCTTCAAAGAACAGGTGCAGGGTGTGGACGTTTTGGGACATGGCGGGGAAATGGGGTCAAGGGCGATGGGGTGCTGTGACTGGCACGGATTGTTACCGGATATGACGCAGGCGGCGCTCTCAGGCTTGTCAGGTGCGCTGGCCACCACACTGGACGAAATGTCCAGTGAAGGCCCCGCGAGCGTCTGGGGACATGGGTCCAGACCCCGCTCGCATCCCCAGCCCACCCCTACAATAAACATTCCATCCGGATGGTTTGTAGCAATGACAGAAGCCCACCGCCGACAAAAACAACCCGAGCTGATCCGCAGCCAACTGCTCATGGTGGTGCGCGACATCCTGGTACAAGATGGCCCCCACGCCGTGACGCTGGACGCCGTATCCCGCCGCGCCAACGTGACCAAGGGCGGCCTGCAGCACCACTTTCGCAGCAAGCAGGCCTTGCTGCAGGCGCTGTGCGATCAGCTGTTTGAAGAATTCCAGGCGAACCTGGCACTGGCGTTTGAGCACGAACCCGCCGGGCCGGGGCGCCATGCCCGCGCCTACATTCGCACCTGCTTTGACACCCACCACCACCTGAACCAGGTCGAGACCCAGCGGGCGATTGGCCTGCTGGCCCTGACCCTGCCCGAAGCACGGGAGCGCTGGCACCAGACTATGCAGACCGAGCTGGCCGCAGACGGCGAAACACCTGGCGCGGCAGACCGGCTGCTGGTGTGCCGGATGGCCGCAGATGGCTTCTGGTTTTCGCAAATGCTGGGGGTGTATGCCCTGGACGACTCACACCGTGCCCGCATCCTGGCTTTGTTGCTGCAACTGTGCAGCCAGAAAGAAGATTGATGCCCCTGCCCGCTTACGCCCTGCTGGGCGCCGCCATCTTGGCCGAGGTGATTGGCACCAGCGCACTCAAAGCTTCTGAGGGCTTTACCCGCCCTCTTCCCTCGGTGCTGACCGCCGTGGCCTACGTGGCGGCGTTCTATGCGCTATCGCTCACGCTCAAGACGGTGCCACTGGGCGTTGCCTATGGCGTGTGGTCAGGCGTGGGGATTGTGCTGGTGTCTGCGGTGGGCTGGGTGGTTTACGACCAACGCCTGGATGCTGCGGCGCTGCTGGGCATCGGCCTGATTCTGGCCGGGGTGCTGGTGATCCATCTGTTCTCCCGCAGCACGGGGCATTGAAGCCAGGCCGCGCCCGGCCCTCTTCCACTTTTCATCGACCGCCTTCGGCGGGCCCCCATGGTTTCGTTGTTCATGACCTCCACCCCCAGCACCACAGCCACCAGCCCCGTGACCGATCAACGCCTATCGCGGGCCGATCTGCAACGCCTGGTGGCCGACGCCCCAGCAGCACTGCAGTTTGAGCGCTGCACTTTTGACGGCGAGGATTTGTCGCAAATGGACCTGCGCGGCGCCACCTTTGTCGGCTGCACGTTCGCAGACACCGCACTGGAAGCCGCCACCCTCACCAGCACCCGATGGCTGGACTGCAGCGCTGCGCGGGCCCAACTGCAACGCGCAGACTGCACCGATGCGCGCTGGCACCGCTGCGACCTCAACAACACCGACTGGACGCGCGCAAGGCTTTCCAGCGCGCTGTTTGCCGAAGTCAAACTCACCGGGGCGCACTTTCGCGAAGCGCACACCCTGGGGTTGGAGTTCCACGAATCACTGCTCGTGGGTGCTGATTTGCGGGGCCTGTCGTTTCGCAAGCAAACCCTTGCGCAGCTCGACCTGTCCGAAGCCGACCTGGGTGGCTGCGACTTTCGGGATGCGTTGTTTGAAGGCGGCAGCTTGCGCGATGCGCATTTGAAGAACGCACGCTTTGACGGCGCTGACCTGCGCGGTGTGGACCTGGGCGGCCTGAAGCTGGCGCAGGTGGCGCCCTTCTTCAAGGGCGCCATCATCTCCAGCGACCAGGCAGCTGCGCTGGTGGGCGAACTGGGAGTACGGGTGCTCTGAACTCAGGAGGCCAGCGCCCGCATCTCAGCGATCAAGTCTGATTTGCCCTCAAATCCAATGCCCGGCAGCGGTGGCAACGTCACGTAGCCGTTTTCGACCTTCACGCCATCGGGAAAGCCGCCATAGGGCTGGAACAAGTCGGGGTAGCTCTCGTTGCCGCCCAGGCCCAGGCCGGCGGCGATGGCCAGCGACATCTGGTGCCCGCCGTGGGGAATGCAGCGGCTGGGGGACCAGCCGTGCTCCTTGAGCATATCGAGCGTGCGCAAGTATTCGACCAGTCCGTAGCTCAGGGCGCAGTCGAACTGCAACCAGTCGCGGTCCTTGTGCATGCCGCCGTGGCGGATGAGGTTACGGGCGTCCTGCATCGAGAACAGGTTCTCGCCCGTGGCCATAGGGCCTTGGTAGACCTCGCCCAGCTTGGCCTGCAGCTCATAGTCCAGTGGGTCTCCCGCCTCTTCGTACCAGAACAAGGGGTACTGCGACAGGGCCTTTCCGTAGTCGATGGCAGTGTGCAGGTCGAACCGGCCGTTGGCGTCCACCGCTAGCTGCTGGCCGGGCCCCAGAATCTTGAGCACTGACTCGATGCGTTCGCAGTCTTCGGCCAGCGTGGCGCCGCCGATCTTCATCTTGACCACCGAGTAGCCGCGCGCCAGGTAGCTTTCCATTTCACGCTGCAGTGCTTCGAGCCCCTTGCCGGGGTAGTAGTAGCCACCGGCCGCGTAGACGAACACGCGCGGGTTGGGCGTGCCGTTGCCGTAGCGCTCGGCCAGCAACTGGAACAGCGGCTTGCCCGCTATTTTTGCCGTGGCGTCCCACACGGCCATGTCGATGGTGCCCACGGCCACTGAGCGCTCGCCGTGGCCGCCAGGCTTCTCATTGATCATCATGCGGGTCCAGACCTTATGCGGGTCCAGGTTCTCGCCGGTGGCGTCGAGCAGGCTGGCGGGCTCGGCATCCAGTACGCGCGGGATGAAGCGCTCGCGCATCAGTGCGCCCTGGCCGTAGCGGCCGTTGGAGTTGAAGCCATAGCCGATCACGGGCTTGCCGTCGCGAATCACATCGGTGACCACAGCGACGAGGCTGAGCGTCATCTTCGAGAAGTCGATGTAGGCGTTGCGGATGTCTGACTTGATGGGACGGGTGGATTCAAGGATGTTGATGATCTTCATGGTGTTTGCGGGGTTGGAACAATGAAAGCGCGTGCGCTCAAAGCCATTGCCAATGGACCCCAGGCAAAGCGCTGGGGCCATAAAAGGCGCCAAGACCCACCGATAATTCAGGCGGCTTGCGTGCGATGCATGCGTTGGACAAGGCTTTGTGCGTCACGAAAGGCATCATTTCCTCAGTGCCGCCAGGCGTCCAATACTCCAATCGCATACATCTATCTGTGCACCCAGCCCCCCCAACCATCTCGTGTAGACACCGCAGAAAGCAGACCCCATGGGACCTGGCAATCGCCCCCTCGACCTGGAATGGCTGGAAGACTTTCTGGCTTTGTGCGACAGCGGCAATTTTTCGCGCGCGGCAGAGGCACGCGCCATCGCCCAACCAGCCTTCAGCCGCCATATCCGCGCGCTGGAGGAATGGGTGGGGGTGGATTTGTTTGACCGCAGCGCGCACCCTGCCGTGCTCACCGCCGCTGGGCAACGTTTTGAACCACTGATCGAAGCAGTGCTAGCCCAATTAGAAACCGCCCGCACCAAGGCCCGTGCGGCCCACCACATGGCGCAAGCCAGCCTGCGCTTTGCGGCCACCCACGTGCTTTCGCTCACGTTTTTTCCACGCTGGTTGTCTGGGGTGGAAGCCCATCTGCAGGTGGGGCCGATACAGACCCTGTCTGACAGTTCACACGCTTGCGAAGACCTGATGCTGCAGCGCCGCGTGCAGTTCGTTTTGTGCCATGGGCATGCCGATGTCCCCAGCCGTCTGGACGAGGCTCAGTACCCCATGCTTCGGCTCTCGGGCGATGTGTTGCGACCCGTGTCTGCAGCCCACGTACAGGCCAAGCCCATGCAGGGCGCCAGCGACACGCCAGGGCTGCAAATGCTGGCCTACAGCGATGCCTCGGGCCTAGGCAGGATCATGCGCTCGCACCTGTCTCGGCTGGAGAAGGATGCCCCGCAGACAACGGCATTCGGTGATGCGCCCACGGTCTTCACCTCGCACCACGCCGTGCTGCTCAAAACCATGGTGCTGGAGGGGCGTGGCGTAGCCTGGCTGCCCCAGAGCTTGGTGGCAGAGGAGTTACGCAACGGCCTGCTGGTGCCTGCGGGCCCAGACTCCTGGAACGTGCCGATCGACATTCGGCTGTACCGCCAAAAAGGAGAGATGGCGCCCCTGGCCGAAGATCTATGGCAATTGGCCAAGGGGCAGTCTTGAGCGATCCCTACGCAGCCCAGGAAAATAAGGCCAGGGCTGGCAGACCTGACAGACCTCACAGACGCAGCCCCAGGCCTGCGCCGCTTCACACCGCGCCGTGGGCCTCGACGTACAGCGCGTACAACGAATGACTGCTGGCCATATACAGGCGGTTGTTCTTGGGGCCGCCAAAGCACAGGTTGGCGCAGCGCTCAGGCAAGCGGATATGGGCCAAGGCCTTGCCTTGCGGGTTGAAGACCATGACGCCGTCCAGTTCCTCGGGCTTGCCCTTGAGCTGGAAGACCTTGCGGCCGCCTTGGTCCAATGCTTCGGTCTGCAAAGCGCCGTTGCTGCCCCAGCCGCACCACAGGTTGCCGTCTCGGTCCACCTTGAAGCCGTCCAGGGCTCCTTGGTCAGCGGCGTCGATCAGCTTGGTCTTGTTGCCTACGGTGCCATCGGCGTTGACGTCATAGCTCCAGATGCTGCGGTTGGGCGTGCCCTTCCACTCCACAACGTACAGCTTCTTCTCATCGGGCGAGAAGGCCAGGCCGTTGGGGTTGACGATGTCGGTGATGACCGCCGTCAGCTTGCCATCGGTGCCAATGCGGTAGACATTGGTCGTGGCTTGCTCTGGCTTGGCGCGGGAACCTTCCCACTCGCCGTTGATGCCGAACAGGGGGTCGGTGAACCAGACGGTGTCGTCCGACTTGACCACAATGTCGTTGGGCGCGTTGAGCTTCTTGCCCTCGTAGCTGTCGGCCAACACCGTGAGGCGCCCGCCCTTTTCGGTGCGCACCACACGGCGTGTGACGGAGTGCTCGCAAGTGATGAGGCGCCCCTGGCGGTCACGCACATTGCCATTGGCCCAGTTGGCAGGCTGGCGGAACACCGTGAAGCTGCCGTCGCGCTCGCTGTACTTCATGAGGCGGTTGTTGGGGATATCGCTGACGAGCACGTAGCCCCCGTCCTCTGGGAAGTACACAGGCCCTTCGGCCCAGCGCATGCCGGTGGCGACCTGCTCCACCGTGCTGCTGTAGATGCGGTATTTGGCGAAGCTGGGGTCCAGGATCTGAACGGCGGGATCGGGGTAGCGCTGGTTGGGTTTGAAGTCGAAAGACTGTGCCAGAGCCCCTGAGCCCAAAACGGCCAGCCCGGTGCCTGCCGCCGCCTTGAGGAATTGACGGCGCGGTTTCTGGATCGATGGTTGCATGCTTGTCTCCATTTTTATCGTTGGCATGCCAGGTGCAAGGAGAACCCAAAAGCTCGGGGCGCCGGCCAGGCCCACGATGCCCCACACCACCCCCGTGGTGTGCAGGCTGGATTCCCCCCCACCTGCTGCCGGTAGCAGCCGACAGCGATTCACGTCATGCGAAGGGCCCATGGAGCCGCTTCGCACAGACCACATCAACGCACCATGCAGGGCATCTTGTGGTTGAACTTCCAGCCCGGGATCAGGTACTGCATGGCGATGGCATCGTCGCGCGCACCCAGGCCATGCTGCAGGTACAGCTGGTGGGCCTTTTCCACTTCGACCATGTCCAGCTCCACGCCCAGGCCCGGCTTCTGGGGCACTTGCACGTGGCCGCCCACGATCTGCAGTGGGTCCTTGGTCAGGCGCTGGCCGTCTTGCCAGATCCAGTGGGTGTCGATGGCCGTGACGCGGCCCGGCGCTGCGGCACCCACATGCGTGAACATGGCCAGCGAAATATCGAAGTGGTTGTTGGAGTGCGAACCCCAGGTCAGGCCCCAGTCACGGCAGGTCTGCGCCACGCGCACGGAGCCCGCCATGGTCCAAAAATGCGGATCGGCCAGCGGGATGTCCACGCTCTGCAGCGACAGCGCGTGGGTGAACTGGCGCCAGTCGGTGGCCACCATGTTGGTGGCCGTGGGCAGGCCAGTGGCGCGGCGGAATTCGGCCATCACCTCGCGGCCGCTGAAGCCGTCTTCGGCGCCGCAGGGGTCTTCGGCATAGGCCACCACACCGCGCATTTTCTGGCCCAGGCGGATCGCCTCCTTGAGGAGCCAGCCGCCATTGGGGTCCAGCGTCACGCGGGCATCGGGAAAGCGCTCGTGCAGCGCCGTCACGGCCTCTACTTCATCGTCGCCACGCAGCACGCCGCCCTTGAGCTTGAAGTCGTTGAAGCCATAGCGCTCGCGCGCCGCTTCGGCCAGGCGCACGATGGCCTGGGCGTTCATCGCCTTTTCGTGGCGCAGGCGGAACCAGTCGTTGTCTGCGCCGGGATCGGTCACATACGGCAGATCGGTCTGTTCGCGGTCACCGATGTAGAAGAGATAGCCCAGCATTTCCACCGAGGTACGCTGCTGCCCCTCGCCCAGCAGGGCGGCCACCGGCACCTCCAGGTGCTGACCCAGCAAGTCCAGCAGGGCCGATTCCACCGCCGTCACAGCATGGATGGTGGTGCGCAAGTCAAAGGTCTGCAAGCCACGGCCACCTGCATCGCGGTCGGCAAAGCTCTGCTGCACGCGCTGCAAAACGCTTTGGTAAGAACCAATGGGTTGCCCCACCACCAGTGCACGGGCGTCTTCCAGAGTTTGGCGAATCTTCTCGCCACCAGGCACCTCCCCCACCCCGGTGTGCCCCGAGCTGTCCGTGAGAACCAGGATGTTGCGCGTGAAAAACGGGGCATGCGCGCCGCTGAGGTTCAGCAGCATGCTGTCGCGGCCAGCCACAGGAATCACACGGAGTTCGGTAACAAGGGGAGTAGATGCGTTGGACATAGATTCAGGGAATAAAAAACAGGGCTGGTGCAAGAACGCAGCCGCGGCCCCAAGAGGCAGCGGCTGCGCAGGCATCAATCGGCCTTGATGTTGCGTGCGGCGATCAGGCTCTTCCAGCGCGCGAACTCTGCGGCCTGGAAGGCAGCAAACTGCTCAGGCGTGTTGCCCACGATTTCAAAGCCCAGCTCCAGCAGCTTTGGCTTGACCTGGGGGTCATTCAGCCCCGCCACAATGGCGGCATGGAGCTTGGCCTTGATGTCTGCGGGCAGGCCACGAGGGGCGGCAATCGCTTGCCAGGAGTACACGTTGGCGTCCTTGATGCCCGCTTCTTCCAGCGTCTGCACGTTGGGCAGCAGGGGGGAGCGCTTGGCACTGGTGATGGCCAGTGCCTTGAGCTTGCCCGCCTGGATCTGAGGCATGGCGGTGTTGATGTTCATGAAGGACGCATCCACCTGCGCACCCAACAGGTCCGTCATCACGGGGCCACCACCACGGTAGGGCACGTGGATGCCGCTGGTGCTGGTCTGCAGCCAGAACAGCTCGGCCGTGAGGTGATCGCTGCTGCCGTTGCCCGAGGAGGCAAAGGTCATCTTGTTGGGATTGGCTTTCTGAAAGGCAATCACATCGGCCAGCGACTTGTGGGCCGAGGATGCGGGCACCACCAGCACGTTGGGGGCCTGCACCGCCACGGTGAGGTAGTCAAAGTCTTTGAGGGCGTCGTAGGGCACCTTGGTCAGCAGGTGGGGGGCGATCACAAAAGGGCCCAACGAAGAAACGAGCAGCGTGTGCCCGTCCGCAGGAGAGCGCGCCACAGCGCCTGCGCCGATCGTGCCCGTGGCACCGGCCTTGTTGTCCACAATGAACGTACCGCCCAGCTTGTCTTGCAGCTTGGGGATGAGGGTGCGGGCGATCAGGTCGGTGGAGCCACCGGGTGGGAACGGCACCACCAGGGTGACAGGCTTGTCGGGCCAGGCAAACGCCGACCCCATGGTGAGGGCCGCAGCCAGGGTGCAGAGCAGTTTCTTCATGGTTGTCTCCTACGGGTTTTGGAAAGAGGTGTGGGCCACGCGCCCCTCACATAAACAGCATTGGGGCGCTGCTGTGGATGCGGCCCTGTATCCAGACCTTGGGCGCTTGCTGGCTCATGGCGCACCTTTTTCAAAGCCCGAATTTGGTACCGCTACCAAATTTCAATATGCAAATGGTAGCGGTACCAAATCTAGGCGTCAACGACGGTTTGATGAGGGTTTTCCCTGAAATCAGGGCGCCAGGAATGGAGCGCTACAGTGCGGGCCGTAAGCCTGCGCGCCTGTCGCGCGAGGGGCCGACCACCAGCCCTCAGGTGGTATCGCGCTCTACGATGGAGAAGTCCACTTCGACCACCTTGTGGTCCACCGGACGCCCTTCGGCGCAGTCGATCAGGTAGCGTGCTGCCAGATGACCGATGTGTGCGCCATTGATGTGCACCGTGCTCAAGGCGGGCAGCAGGTCGGCCACGAAAGGCACATCGCCAAAGCCCATGATGGCCAGCTGGCCAGGCACAGACAACTGGCGGGCACGGGCTTCTGTGACCACGCCCAGCGCCAGCAGATCAGAGCTGCAGAACACGGCATCCACCTCAGGGCATTGCTGCAGCAGGCGCCCCAGGGCATCGCGGCCGCTGCGCAGCGAACGCTGCGCCCCCACACTGATGGTGGTGACTGGCGGCAGCCCCGCCTGCACCACAGCCTCTGAAAATGCGGCGGCGCGACGCCCTGCCCGCTCATCGTCGGCCGTCACCAGCGCGAAGCGCTTGCGCCCCCGCTCCATGAAGAAGCGCGCCACGGCCCGACCAATGTCCAGGTGAGAAAAACCCACCAACATGTCGATGGGGGTGGGGGTGAGGTCCCAGGTCTCGACCACCGGAATGCCCGACGCCACCAACCGCGTGCGCCCCTTGCCCGCACCCATGATGCCGGTGAGAAAAATGCCATCGGGGCGGCGGCCGATGATGGCCTCCAGCAGCAACTCCTCCCGTGCGGCTGAGTACCCCGACTGGCCCAGCATGAGCTGGTAGCCCGCATCGAACAGGGTGCTGTTGAGGGACTCAATGGTTTCCATAAACACCGACATCACCGTGCTGGGCACCACGGCCGCAATCAGGCGGCTGCGGGCCGAGGCCAGCCCCCCTGCCATGCGGTTGGGCACATAGCCCGTGCGCTGCACGGCATCGAGCACACGCTGGCGCACCTCTTCAGACACCTGGTCTGGCGTGTTGAGCACGCGCGATGCGGTGATGGGCGCCACCCCCGCCAGCTTGGCCACGTCACGCAGGGTGATGGCCCCGCTGCTGCGGCGGGAACGCTTGGGGTTGTCTTTTTCTGTCATTGGTGGTTTAAAATGGTACCGCTACCAAACCCGTGATGCAAGACCACAGGCTGCACGCGAAGCGACCGATCATAGGAGACATGGATGTCCGAAACCCCACCCTCAGAGACACTGAAGCCCATGACCATCCGGATGCACGAGAGCGACAACGTTGCCATCGTGGCCAACGATGGCGGCCTGCCTGCCGGCATCACGCTGCCTGAAGGCCTGACCTTGCGTGACAAGGTGCCCCAAGGGCACAAGGTAGCGTTGGTGGACCTGCCCGCTGGCGGGGCCGTGCTGCGCTACGGTGTCCCCATCGGCTACGCCATCGACGCCATCGCAGCAGGCAGTTGGGTGCATGAGCGTCTGCTGAACATGCCCGAGGCGCGCGAACTGGACGACCTGCCTATGGCGACCACCCGGGGCGTCATGCAGCCCGCGCTAGAGGGCTTCACCTTCGAGGGCTACCGCAACGCCGATGGCTCGGTGGGCACGCGCAACATTCTGGCCATCACCCAGACCGTGCAGTGCGTGGCGGGCGTGACGGACTTTGCCGTGCAACGCATCAAATCAGAGCTGCTGCCCAAGTACCCGAACGTGGACGACGTGGTAGCACTGGCGCATGGCTACGGCTGCGGTGTGGCCATTGACGCGCCCGACGCGATCATCCCGATCCGCACCCTGCGCAACATCAGCTCCAACCCCAACTTTGGCGGCGAGGTGATGGTGGTGAGCCTGGGCTGCGAAAAGCTGCAGCCCGAGCGCCTGCTGCCTCCGGGCTCTATCCCCCTGGTGGACGAGCGCAGCAACACCCCTGCCGCACTGGACGTGGTGTGCCTGCAAGACGAAGCCCATGTCGGCTTCATGTCGATGGTGGAATCCATCCTGCGCCAGGCCGAAACCCACCTCAAGCGCCTGAACGCCCGCCGCCGCGAAACCGTGCCCGCCAGCGAACTGGTGGTGGGCGTGCAGTGCGGCGGCAGCGATGCGTTCTCCGGCGTTACCGCCAACCCGGCCGTGGGCTTTTGCACCGACCTGCTGGTGCGCGCAGGCGCCAGCGTGATGTTCTCTGAGACCACCGAGGTGCGCGACGGCATTGCCCAGCTCACCGCCCGCGCTACCACCCCCGAGGTGGCCCAGGCCATGGTGCGTGAAATGGCTTGGTACGACGCCTACCTGCAGCGCGGCAGCGTGGACCGCAGTGCCAACACCACCCCCGGTAACAAAAAAGGGGGCCTGTCCAACATCGTGGAAAAGGCCATGGGCTCCATCGTCAAGTCTGGCTCGGCCCCCATCGCCAACGTACTCTCTCCCGGCGAAAAGCTGCAAGCCAAGGGCCTGACCTATGCGGCCACACCGGCCAGTGACTTCATTTGCGGCACGCTGCAACTGGCCGCTGGCATGAATCTGCACGTTTTCACCACCGGGCGCGGAACGCCCTACGGCCTGGCCGAGTGCCCCGTCATCAAAGTGGCCACCCGCAGTGACCTGGCCCGGCGCTGGCACGACCTGATGGACGTGAACGCAGGCACCATTGCCGAAGGCTCTGCCACCATCGAGCAGGTGGGCTGGGAGCTGTTCCACCTGATGCTGGACGTGGCCAGTGGCCGCAAGAAGACCTGGGCAGAGCAGTGGAAGCTGCACAACGCGCTGGTCTTGTTCAACCCGGCGCCAGTGACCTGACGCGGCGCCCCACCTCGGGGCACCGGCCGTCGACTCACTGTGCGGCGGCCAGCGGCCCAAACCGCCATTGCACGCTCAGCCGCAGCGCCTCACCCGCCGCCAGCACCCGCAGGCCTGGCTGGCCGGGCAGATGAAAAGCATCAATGGGCTGGGTGATGGGCTCAAAGCAAAACGCCGAGCCTTGGGGTGGCCGGTAAATCAGGCAGTAGTGCTGCCCTGCCTCACCGTCTTGCGCAAAGTCCGGCATGTGCGCCTGCAGCCGCACGCCCCACTCGGGCCAATCGATTTGCGCCGTGCCGCCCCAGCCGGTGTAGGCGTTGTCGATCAAATCGCCATGGGCCGAGATGCCGGCACTCAAGTCCCACCCAGGCGGGAAATCTGCCGTCTGGCGCACGGGGATGGGGTCGTCCCCACACAGCCACACCGAGGCCACCGGGGCGCTGATGCGTGTGCGCGGGGTGCGCAAAAACCAGGGGTGCAAACCCAGGCCATAGGGCATGGGCTCTGCACCCCGGTGGCGCACCAGCACCTGCTGGTCCAGCCCGCCGGGCACCAAGCGGAAGGTCTGCACGGCCTCGTAGTCATAAGGGTTGCCCTGGAAGCGCTCAGAGCGCAGCGACATCTCCAGCGTGTCGTCCCCCACCTGGCGCCCATCCCAGGGCTGCAGCCAGCCATCGCCATGGATGGGATACGGCTCGCCCGCCCGGTTGGGCTGCATCGGCTGGAACTGCCCCCCCTGCGCAAAGCCGCCGCCGCTGATGCGGTTGGACCAGGGCACCATCGCAAACGAGGCCATCTGGTACAGGTCCGCCGCAGCGCCATCCCAGGGGCGCCACAGGTTCAACCGCCCCTCGGGGCTGGCCGCATGGTCCATTTGCCAGGCAGCGACGCTGCCGCCCAAGGTAGGTACCAGGCCCAGGTGCTGGTCGGCATGGTGCAGCCAGACGACGGGGTGGGAGGCTGGGTTGGATGCAGAGATCATGAAGGTTCTGTCTTTCAATCAAGGATGTGCGCGGAGCGGGCGCAGCGCAAACGGCGCATGGACTGCGCCTATCCACCAAACAAATGCGCAGGCATGCCGGGGCTGCCTACATCCACGGCAAACAGGCCACCAGCCAAAGGCTGCGCGGCCAACTGCTCTGGCGACAGGCCCGTGCGGGCGGTGGAGATGAACAGCGTCTGCAGGTCTGCGCCGCCAAAGGCGCAGTTGGTGACGTGGCTGGTGGGCAGGTGCACACGCCCCAGCTCTTGCGCTGTCTCGGGGTGGTGGCAGCTGACGCAGGCGCCGCCCCAGTGCGCAATCCACACGCGGCCCTGGGCATCGGTGGTCATGCCATCGGGTACGCCATCGCCCTCGGCAAGGCGCAGCCACAGTTGCTTGTTCGACACGCTGCCGCGCACGGGATCGAAGTCGTAGCGGTACACGCAGCCCTGCACCGTGTCGTTGAAGTACAGGTGCCCACCCTGCGCCGCCCCGGCCCAGGTGGGGCCGTTGGTGACGACAAAGCCTTCGTCGTGCCGCGAGCACTGTCCGTCGGGGTCGTAGCGATACAGCGCGCCCGTGGGTTGTTGGCAGTCAAAGTCCATGGTGCCGCCCCAGAACCGGCCCTGGGCGTCGCACTTGCCATCGTTGAAGCGGTTGCCAGATGGCTCGGCAGGCTGGTGCAGATAGCGCGGTGCGGCGCCCGTGGCCGGGTCAAACCAGGCGAAGCCCCGGCGCAGGGTGACCAGCAAACCCGGGGCATCGCGGCGCTCTGCCACGGCCGAGATCTCTTCGTCAAACGTCCATTGGGCCCGTTCGCCATCGCCCAGGCGCCAGCGGTGCAACTGCCGCCCCAGGATGTCGACCCAGTACAGGGCCTGCTCGCGCACCGACCACAGCACGCCCTCACCCAAGGCCGCCCCTGCGGCGTGCACGCAGCGCACAGCGCCCACAGGGGGCATGGCCCACGCCGCGCCCACCCCATCCGCCGCACCCGGCATTTTCAAAAGGCCCACGTTTGTCTCCGTTGTGTTTTTTGAACCGTTTTAGGGGCCGCTCAGGGCGATGCCTCTTGACGGCGGGCATCTTATCAACGTCAATTGATACTTGAATACTTATTTTTATTCATTGATTGATATTTAAATTGATATGTTAAATTTTTCAAGCGCTTCTGCCTCTGCCCCATCCACCCCTGCCATGGCACGCTTTCCCAGCCTGAACGGCCGCAGCGTCTTCGTCACCGGCGGCGGCAGTGGCATTGGGGCGGCCATCGTGACGGCCTTTGCAGAGCAAGGGGCCAAAGTGGCCTTCATCGACGTGGCCCAGGAGGCCAGTGAACGGCTGGTGCAGCAATTGACCGACGCAGGCCTGCCCCGGCCGTGGTGGCGTGCCTGCGATGTCAAGGACATTGCAGCCCTGCAGGCCGCCATCCACGATGCAGCGGCGGCCCTGGGCGATTTCTCGGCCCTGGTGAACAACGTGGCCAGCGACGACCGGCACAGCCTGGAGTCGGTGACCCCCGACTACTACGACGAGCGCATCGCCATCAACGAGCGCCCCGCGTTCTTCGCCATCCAGGCGGCGGTGCCCGGTATGCGGCGGCTGGGGGCAGGTTCGATCATCAACCTGGGCTCGACCGGCTGGCAAGGCAAGGGCACAGGCTACCCGTGCTACGCCATTGCCAAGTCGTCGGTGAACGGGCTGACCCGGGGGCTGGCCAAGACGCTGGGGCAAGACCGCATTCGCATCAACACGGTGTCGCCGGGCTGGGTGATGACAGAGCGCCAGATCAAGCTGTGGCTGGATGCGGAGGGCGAGAAGGAGCTGGCGCGCAACCAGTGTCTGCCCGACAAGCTGCAGCCGCATGACATCGCCCGCATGGTGTTGTTTCTGGCATCGGACGATGCGGCCATGTGCACGGCGCAGGAGTTCAAGGTGGATGCTGGGTGGGTTTGATTTTTAGTCAAACGAGGCTCTAGCGCTCATTTATAAAGCGCCGACAGCTATTGATTTGATAGTAATTAGTCGCTACCTCATGCCGTTCGGGCAGAGCCTACCGAAGCCTGGATCTGTGCGCTGATTGGGCGGCATGCCTGGGCTGAGGGCGGGAGCCGGGGAATGCGCCCGGCGGCGCAGTAACTTTCTTTCGCTTCGCCGAAAGAAAGTCACCAAAGAAAGGGCGACCCCAAGTCTGCGACCCCTGCGCTGCGCTTCGGGGCAAACCTGCGGCGGGACGGTTGCGGGGTGCGCTGCGGAACTCACTGCGCGCCGGGGGCGCTCCGTTCGGACAGCCGCAGCGAGTCAGATAACTAAGCATGGGCGCTTCGACGCCCATGCCACCCCGCAACCGCCCCGCCGCAGGCGCAGCCACAGGGGGTGGTCAGCCGAACATCCAAACAGCCCAACAGCCACACGGGTCGTCGCTACGCTCGACCTGATTGGCGCTGCGCCCAGCGCGGAGCGCATGCGCCCGCAAAGTGGGGCCGAGCGCAGCGATGGCCCGAATGGATGTCGGTTGTTCGGCTCCCAAGCCCCTCTGTATGCGCCGAGGAGCGCAGCGGCCGGCGGATCAGGGATCGCGACTGTTTGGGCGCAGCGAGTTTGAGCGAGACCCCGCTGGACGCGAGCACCGCAGGCTGCCCGAAGCGCAGCGCAGGGACGCAGACAGTGGGGTCGCCTTCTTTTGCCTTCTTTTGGGGCTGGAATGTTTCAACACGAGAGCCCCGTGCGCGTAGCGCACCTTGGCGACGCAAGACAACCCGCGCAGCGGGTTGCACCAAAAGAAGGTGCGCCGCCGGGCGCACATCCCGGCACCCGCCCTCAAATCAGGCACGCCGCAAGATCAACGAGCAAGCCCCGGCTTCGACAAGCTCAGCCCGAACGGTATGAGGTAGCGCTAATTACTATCAAATCAATAGCTGCTAGCGCTTATCCCACAAGCACTATCAGCACATTCCACCAAAAACAATTAATCCCCCAACTCCAACCGCCGCCCATACTGCACCAGACTCGTCTGCTTGATCGCCTTCATCATCACCTTGGCCGCTGGCGACAACAACCGATCGGCCCGGGTGATGATGCCGAACGCATCCATATGGCACGGCATCTCCAAAGGCAACACCGTCACGATGCCATGCGACGCGTAGTACTGCGCCACATCCAGCGCCAACACCGCCACCATGTCACTTTGCTGCAGCATGCGCGTGATGAACAACAAGGCCGAGGACTCCACCGTGTTGGTCGGCGGGGCCAGGCCGTCTTGCTGGAACATCAGGTCAAACCGGTGGCGCAGCACACTGCCCGCAGGCGGCACGATCCAGCCGGCCGAGACCACATCGCGCAGCGTCAACCCACTCATGCCCGACAACGGATGCCCCGGCCGGGCCACCGCGCAGACCATCTCCTCGGTCAACGGCTCGTAGCGCAAATTGCCCTTGTCGTGCTCGGCAAACAACCGCCCCAGCACGATGTCCAGCTTGCCCTGGTCCAGCCGCTCCAGCAGCACCGGGCTGGTTTCGATGTCCAGCATGATGCGAAGGCTAGGGTGCTCCTGCTTGACCAAAGCAATCGCGGCGGGCAACAGACTCAATGCGGGGGACGTGATGGCCCCCACCCCCACCTGCCCAAAGTGCCCCGACTTGAGCGCCACCAGCTCATCGTGCGCCTGGTTCAGGTTGGCCAGCGCCATGCGCGCGTACCGGATCATCGTCTCGCCATACCAAGTGGGGCGCATGCCGCGCGGCAAGCGCTCGAACAGCGACACCTCCAGCACATCTTCCAGGTCCTTGAGCAGCTTGGATGCGGCGGGCTGGGTCATGTTCAACACCTGGGCCGCCCGGTGGATGTTGCCCTCCTCGGCCAACGCCACCAGCAGCAGCAACTGCCGTGTTTTCAAGCGGGCGCGAATGAACCAGTGGTTGTAGTTGCTCATCGGGTTTTCCAGAATGCAGAGACTGATATCTATTTTGCATAAAAAACGATTGGATTGATATCCAAATCAAACCTAGACTTTGCCGCTCATCCATAGCAAAGGTCTCCATGCGACTCGGCGATATGCAGCAAAACCCCAGAAACCTCATCAACGGTCGCTGGGAGATTGGCACCACCACGGGGGTCAGCACCAACCCATCCGATACCCGTGAAGTGGTGGCCGAGTACGCGCGCGCCGACCGCAACCAGACCGAGCAGGCCATTCGCGCCGCAGCCGACGCCCTGCCCTACTGGAGCCAAAGTACCCCACAGCGGCGCGCCGATGTGCTCGACCAAGTGGGCAACGAGCTGCTGGCCCGCAAAGACGAGCTGGGCACGCTGCTGGCCCGCGAGGAGGGCAAAACCCTGCCCGAGGCTGTGGCCGAAGTGGCCCGCGCCGGGCAGATCTTCAAATTTTTTGCGGGCGAGGCACTGCGTATTCAGGGCGAACTGATGGCCTCGGTGCGCCAGGGCGTGCAGGTGGACGTGACCCGCGAGCCTGTCGGGGTGGTGGGCATCGTCGCGCCCTGGAACTTCCCCATGGCGATTCCGGCCTGGAAGATTGCGCCCGCCCTGGCCTACGGCAACACCGTGGTCTTCAAACCTGCCGAGCTGGTGTCGGCCTGCGGCTGGGCGCTGGCAGAAATCATCCACCGCTGCGGGCTGCCTGCGGGCGCGTTCAACATGGTGATGGGCAGCGGCCGTGAAGTGGGCCAAACGCTGGTGGAGCACCCGCTGGTCAACGCGGTGAGCTTCACCGGATCGGTGGCGACCGGCGAGCGCATCTTGCGGTCGGCCACGCTGCGCCGCGCCAAGGTGCAGCTGGAAATGGGCGGCAAGAACCCGCTGGTGGTGCTGGCCGATGCCGACTTTGAGCAGGCCATTGATTGCGCGCTGCAAGGCTCGTACTACTCCACCGGGCAGCGCTGCACCGCATCGAGCCGCCTGATTGTGGAAGCCCCCGTGCACGAAGCCTTTGTCGCGCGGCTGCGCCAACGGCTGTCTACGCTCAAAGTCGGCCATGCGCTGGAGCGCGGCACCGAAATGGGCCCGGTGGTGGACAGCCACCAGTTGGCCAACAACCAAAGCTACATCGACATCGCCAAGAACGAAGGCGCCGAGCATGTGTGGGGCGGCGAGCTGCTGGAGCGCGCCACACCGGGGCACTACATGAGCCCGGCGCTGTTCCTGGCGCAGCCAGAGCACCGCATTGCCCGCGAAGAGGTCTTCGGCCCCGTGGCCTGCGTGCTCAAGGCAGACGACTACGACCACGCGCTGGCGCTGGCCAACGACACCCCGTTTGGCTTGTGCGCAGGCATTTGCACCACTTCGCTCAAGCGTGCCATGCACTTCAAGCGCCATGCCGCCGTCGGCATGACCATGGTGAACCTGCCCACGGCGGGCGTGGACTTCCATGTGCCGTTTGGCGGGCGCAAGGAATCGAGCTACGGCCCCCGTGAGCAAGGCCGCTACGCCGCCGAGTTCTACACCACCGTCAAGACCGGTTACATGCTGGCCTGAACCCAACCCCTATTTACGGTGCGCACCAGCGCCGCCTCGGTCTGCAAAACGAGGCACCGCGCACCTGCAGCGTTCCCCCTCACCCAAACCATAGCAACAACAGACAGGAGACAAAACACCATGACCATCAATCGCCGCACCTTCGGGTCCGCCATCGCCTGCGCCTCGGCCGCCGGGCTGCTTGCGCCATCCGCCTGGGCCCAAAAGCCGCTGGTGCTCGGGTTCAGTCAGGTCGGGGCCGAAAGCGAATGGCGCACCGCTAACACCGAGTCCATCAAATCCGCCGCCAAAGAGGCCGGAATCGAACTCAAATTCTCGGACGCGCAGCAAAAGCAGGAAAACCAGATCAAGGCCATTCGCGCCTTCATTGCGCAAAAGGTGGACGTGATCGCCTTCTCGCCCGTCGTCGAATCGGGTTGGGAGCCCGTGCTGCGCGAGGCCAAGGCCGCCAAGATCCCGGTGGTGCTGACCGACCGCGCCGTGAACACCAAGGACACCTCGCTGTACGTCACCTTCATGGGCTCGGACTTTGTGGAAGAAGGCCGCAAGGCCGGGCGTTGGCTGGTCGAGAAGATGAAGGACCAAAAGGGCGAGGTCAATATCGTCGAGCTGCAAGGCACCGTGGGTTCCGCCCCGGCCATCGACCGCAAGAAGGGCTTTGAGGAAATCATCAAGGCCGACCCCAAGTTCAAGGTCATCCGCTCGCAAACCGGTGACTTCACCCGCGCCAAGGGCAAGGAGGTGATGGAAGCCTTCCTCAAGGCCGAGGGCAAGAAGATCAACGTGCTGTACGCGCACAACGACGACATGGCCATTGGTGCCATCCAGGCCATCGAGGAAGCGGGCATGAAGCCCGCCAAGGACATCACCATCATCTCCATCGACGCGGTGAAAGGGGCCTTTGAAGCCATGATCGCAGGCAAGCTGAATGTGTCGGTGGAATGCAGCCCCCTGCTGGGCCCGCAACTGATGAGCGCTGTCAAAGACATCAAGGCTGGCAAGCCCGTGCCCAAGCGCATCGTGACCGAGGAAGGCATTTTCCCCATGGAAGTCGCGGCACAAGAGTTCCCCAAGAGAAAGTATTGACGCCCCCTGAGCCGCCTGCGGCGTCATCCCCCAGAGGGGGCCGCCACCAGCGCGGCGGCGCGGCCAGCTCAGGCCCTTACGCGGTGGCACTGGCTTGGGGCGCGCCAGTAGCCGCCAACTCAGGCCACTCGGACGCCACATCAAAAAAACATATTCACAACAGGAGACAGAGACAAATGAAGCGAGCAATTTTCAAGGCCGTCTTGGCCACCATCGCACTGACCGCCGTGGGCGCCACATCGCTGGCATCGGCCCAGGACAAGGGCAGCATCGGCATCTCGATGCCCACCAAGTCGTCTGCGCGCTGGATCGCCGATGGCGACAACATGGTCAAGGTGCTCAAGGAGCGTGGCTACAAGACCGACCTGCAGTACGCCGAGGACGACATCCCCAACCAGCTAGCGCAGATCGAGAACATGATCACCAAAGGCGCCAAGGTGCTGGTGATTGCGTCGATTGACGGCACCACGCTGTCGCGCGTGCTGCAAAGCGCGGCCGACAAAGGCGTGAAGGTCATCGCGTATGACCGACTCATCAAGGGATCGAAGAACGTGGACTACTACGCTACGTTCGACAACTTCCAGGTGGGCGTGCTGCAAGCCACATCGTTGGTGGACAAGCTGGGGCTGAAGCAGGGCAAGGGCCCGTTCAACATCGAACTTTTTGGCGGATCGCCCGACGACAACAACGCCTTCTTCTTTTATGACGGCGCCATGAGCGTGCTGCAGCCTTACTTGGACAGCGGCAAGCTGGTGGTGCGCAGCAAGCAGCTGGGCATGAACAAGGTGGGCACGCTGCGCTGGGACGGCGCCGTGGCGCAAGCGCGCATGGACAACCTGCTCTCGGCCTACTACGGTAAGGACAAGGTGCACGCGGTGCTGTCGCCCTATGACGGCATTTCCATCGGCATCCTGTCGTCCCTCAAGGGCGTGGGCTACTGCACCGCCCAGCAGCCTTGCCCCGTGGTCAGCGGGCAAGACGCCGAAGTACCTTCCATCAAGTCCATCCTCAAGGGCGAGCAGTACTCCACCGTGTTCAAGGACACCCGCGAGCTGGCCAAGGTCGCGGCCAACATGGTGGACGCGGTGCTGACGGGCAAGCAGCCCGAGATCAACGACACCAAGACCTACAACAACGGCGTGAAGGTGGTGCCCTCGTACCTGCTCAAGCCCGTGGCGGTAGATGCTTCCAACTGGAACGGCGTGCTGATCGGCAGCGGCTACTACACCGAAGCGCAGGTCAAGTAAGCCTGCACACCGATGGGTGGGGCCACGCACCACAGGTGCCCGGCCCCACCCCGCCCTATCGATCACCGGCTGCAAGGCCCCGTGCACGAGCCATCCAGACCAGACACCACCATGTTGCTAGAGATGCGGGATATCCGCAAAACCTTCCCCGGCGTCGTTGCCCTGAACAAGGTCAACCTGCGGGTACGCGCCGGAGAAATCCACGCCATCGTGGGCGAGAACGGCGCGGGCAAGTCCACGCTGATGAAAGTGCTCTCAGGCGTTTACCCCCACGGCAGCTACAGCGGCGCCATCGTGTTTGAGGGGGAAGAGCGCAAGTTCCAGGGCATTCGCGACAGCGAACACCTGGGCGTGGCCATCATCCACCAAGAGCTGGCGCTGGTGCCCTTGCTGTCCATCACAGAAAACGTCTTTCTGGGCAACGAGCCCGCCCAGCGCGGCGTGATCGACTGGATGGCCGCACACCAGATGACACAGGCCCTGCTGCACAAGGTTGGACTCAAAGAGTCGCCCGACACCCTCATCACCCACCTGGGCGTGGGCAAGCAGCAGTTGGTCGAGATTGCCAAGGCCTTGTCGCGCAAGGTCAAGCTGCTGATCCTGGACGAGCCCACGGCCAGCCTGAATGAGACCGACAGCCACGCCCTGCTGGAGTTGCTGCTGGAGCTCAAAAGCCAGGGCATCACCTGCATCCTGATTTCGCACAAGCTCAATGAAATCTCCCACGTGGCCGACTCCATCACGGTGCTGCGCGATGGCAGCACCGTCGAAATGCTGGACTGCCACGCGCAGGCGGTGAGCGAGGACCGCGTCATCCAGGCCATGGTGGGCCGCGAGATGGCCGACCGCTACCCGCAGCGCCAACCCAACATCGGCGAGGTGGCCTTTGAGGTGCGCAACTGGCGCGCCTACCATCCCCAGCGCAACGAGCAGCCCTTCATCAAAGGCATTGACCTGCAAGTGCGGCGCGGCGAGATCGTCGGCATTGCCGGGCTCATGGGCTCGGGCCGCACCGAGCTGGCCATGAGCCTGTTTGGCCGATCCTGGGGCCGCCGCATCAGCGGCGAGGTGCTGCGCAACGGCCAGCCCATCGACGTCAGCACCGTGGAAAAGGCCGTACAGAACGGCCTGGCCTATGTGACCGAGGACCGCAAGGGCAATGGCCTGGTGCTGAACGAAGACATCCAGTTCAACGTCTCGCTGGCCCACCTGCAAGGGGTGTCCACCGCGGGCGTGATCGACCACGGAAAAGAGCACCAGGTGGCGCAGGACTACCGCCACAAGCTGCGCCTGCGCTGCTCGGGCGTGGACCAAAAGACGCTCAACCTCTCTGGCGGCAACCAGCAAAAGGTGGTGTTGGCCAAATGGCTGTTCACCAACCCGGAGGTGCTGATCCTGGACGAGCCCACGCGCGGCATCGACGTGGGCGCCAAGTACGAGATCTACACCCTCATCGCCCAGATGGCGGCCGAGGGCAAATGCGTGATCGTGATCTCGTCAGAGATGCCCGAGCTGCTGGGCATCTCTGACCGCATCTATGTGATGAACGAAGGCCGCTTGGTGGCCGAGATGCCCACGGCAGAAGCGTCGCAAGAAAAAATCATGCGCGCGATAGTGAATGCCCCCCCTGAGGCGCTTCGCGCCAGTGCCTACGCATCGCACAGCCCCCAGCACAACGAAAACCGGATATGAGCCAGATGACTACTTCTTCCCCCACGGCCTCGGCTGCAGCCCATACACCTGCCAAATCGGCGCGGTCACTGCTGGACCACGCCAAGCACAACCTGCGCGAATACGGCATGTTGATCACGCTGGTCGCGATCATGGGGTTCTTTCAGTACATGACCGACGGCACGCTGATGCAGCCGCTCAACCTCACCAACCTGATCCTGCAAAACAGCTACATCGTCATCATGGCGCTGGGCATGCTGCTGGTGATCGTGGCGGGGCACATCGATTTGTCGGTGGGCTCGGTGTGTGGCTTCATTGGTGCCCTGGCGGCGGTGCTGATGGTGCAGTACCAGTGGCACTTTGTGCCCGCCACCCTGGTGTGCCTGGTGTGCGGCGGCCTCATCGGCGCGGTGCAAGGCTGGTTTGTGGCGTTCTCGCGCATTCCCTCGTTCATCGTCACGCTGGCGGGCATGCTGGTGTTCAAGGGGCTGGCGCTGGCGTTGCTGGCGGGGCAGTCGGTGGGGCCCTTCCCTGAGTCGTTTCAAATGCTCAGCTCGGGCTTCATTCCGGACTTTGCCAACGGCGAAGGGCTGCGCGTGACGTCCATGGTGCTGGGCCTGGCAGTCGCTGTGGCGCTCACGGTCTCTGCGGTGCGTGAGCGTGCCAACCGCCTCAAGCACGGCGTGCAGACCGAGCCTGTGGCTTTCTTCGCCATCAAGACAGCGGTATTTGCCGTGCTGCTCATCGCCTTCAGCTACCTGCTCGCCTCCTACAAGGGCTTGCCCAATGTGCTGGTGGTCATGGCGCTGCTGATCGTGTTTTTTGAATTCATCACCAGCCGCACCACCGTTGGCCGGCGTATCTACGCCATGGGGGGCAACGAAAAAGCCGCCAAGCTCTCTGGCATCAAGACCGAACGCCTGTCGTTTTATGCCTTCATCAACATGGGTGTGCTGGCCGCCCTGGCGGGCCTGGTGTTTGCCGCACGGCTGAACACCGCCACGCCCAAGGCGGGCCTGGGCTTTGAGCTGGACGTGATTGCCGCTTGTTTCATTGGCGGGGCCTCTGCCTCCGGCGGCGTGGGCAAGGTGATGGGCGCGGTGATTGGCGCTTTTGTGATGGGCGTGATGAACAACGGCATGTCCATCCTGGGCATTGGCATCGACTACCAGCAGGTCATCAAGGGCGTGGTGCTGCTGGCCGCAGTACTAGTGGACGTTTACAACAAAAACAAAGCATGAAATGAAGCACCCCCTGAGTCGCTTTGCGCCTTCCCCCTCTCTCGACTCGCTGCGCGATTCGGGAGGGGAACGCAGCCAGCGCGGCGGGGCGGCGCGGCCAGCTCAGGCCCTTGCGCGGCGGCCCGCGCTTGCGTCGCGCCCGCATCGCGGGCTGAAGGCATGACCGAGACCTTCAGAAATTGATGAACACCCCTACTTCCAATCCCGTGCTACAGCTCTCGGGCATCCACAAGCAGTTTGCAGGCATCCCCGTGCTGCGCGATGTGCAGCTCAACCTGTACCCGGGCGAGATCCACGCGCTGATGGGCCAGAACGGCGCGGGCAAGTCCACGCTGATCAAAGTGCTGACGGGCGTGCTGGAAGCCAGCAGCGGGCAGATGCGCCTGGGTGGGCCAGCCGCAGCGCCGGGCCTCCCCAAGCAAGGCGACACCCCCTCGGGGGGCAGCGACCCGCGCAGCGGTGGAGCGCGGGGGCTGACCACTGTGTGGCCGGACTCGCCCCTGGCAGCGCAACGCCTGGGCATCAGCACGGTGTACCAGGAGGTCAACCTCTGCCCCAACCTCTCGGTGGCCGAGAACATCTTTGCGGGCCGCTACCCCCGCTGCGGCTGGTCGCAAGGCTTTCGCATCGACTGGAGTGCTGTGCACCAGCGTGCCCAGGCGCTGGTACAGCGCGTGGGGCTGGACATCGACGTCACACGCCTGCTGTCGGACTACCCCGTGGCCGTGCAGCAGCTGGTGGCGATAGCGCGGGCCATCGGCATCGAATCGCGCGTGCTGATTTTGGACGAGCCGACCTCCAGCCTGGACGACGACGAGGTGCAAAAGCTCTTTCAGGTGCTGCGCAAACTGCGCGGCGAGGGGCTGGCGATTGTGTTCGTGAGCCACTTCCTGAACCAGGTGTATGCCGTCTCCGACCGCATCACCGTGCTGCGCAACGGCAGCTGGGTGGGCGAATGGCTGGCCCGCGACCTGCCCGCGCCCGCCTTGATTGCCGCCATGCTGGGGCGAGAGCTGGCCGCTCAAAGCGCCCATGCCCCCGCGCCCCATGCGATGGACGCCGCCACGCCCGCACTGGTGCAAATCGAGGGGCTGGGCAAGGCAGGGCAGCTCAAGCCGCTGGATTTGCAGATCCGCGCCGGTGAAGTGGTGGGACTGGCGGGGCTGCTGGGCTCGGGCCGCACCGAGCTGGCACGGCTGCTGTTTGGCATGGACGCCCCAGACCGGGGCCTGCTGCGGGTGGACGGCAAAGCCATCACCTTCGCAAGCCCCATGGACGCCATTGCCAGCGGCCTGGCGCTGTGCCCTGAAGAGCGCAAGACCGACGGCATCGTGGCCGAGCTGTCGGTGCGCGAGAACATTGCGCTGGCCTTGCAGGCACGCCTGGGGCTGTCGCGCTTTTTGTCGCGCACCGAGCAAGCCGAGATGGCGCAGCGCTATGTGCAAATGTTGGGCATCAAAACCGCCAGTGTGGACACCCCCATTGGCCTCTTGTCGGGCGGCAACCAGCAGAAGGCCATTCTGGCGCGCTGGCTGGCCACTGAGCCCCGCCTGCTGATTCTGGACGAGCCCACGCGCGGCATCGACGTGGCGGCCAAGCAGGAAATCATGGAGCAGATCCTGCGGCTGGCACAGGCGGGCATGGCGGTGCTGTTCATCTCCTCCGAAATGAGCGAAGTGGTGCGCGTGGCACACCGCATTGTGGTGTTGCGCGAACGCGAAAAGGTGGGTGAGTTGCCTGCAGGCAGCAGCGAAGACGACGTGTATGAACTGATTGCAGCCAACCATGCTTGAAAACAAACCCTCTGTACTTCGGGCTCTCATGGCCCACCGGCTGGCCTGGCCGCTCATCACCCTGTTGCTGCTGCTGGGTGTGAACACCGCCTTCAACAGCAGCTTCTTGCACATCGAGTGGCGCGATGGGCATCTGTACGGCAGCCTGATCGATATCCTCAACCGCGCAGCGCCGCTGGTGCTGGTGTCGCTGGGCATGACGATGGTGATTGCCACGCGCGGCATCGACATCTCGGTCGGTGCGGTGGTGGCTATTGCCGCTGCCGTGGCGGCGTGGATGATTGGCGGGGCGGTGTCGGGCACCGAGAGCCGGTTTCCGCTGCCCGTGGCCATCCTGGGGGCCATCGGCATCGCGCTGCTGTGTGGGCTGTGGAATGGCGTTCTGGTGGCCAAGGTGGGCATGCAGCCCATCATTGCCACGCTGATCCTGATGGTGGCGGGCCGGGGCATTGCCCAGCTCATCACCGACGGGCAGATCATCACCATCTACTACACGCCATTCTTCTTTATCGGGGGCGGGTACCTTTTGGGGCTGCCGTTCTCTGTGTTTGTGGTGGCGGCCGTGTTCGCTGTGCTCTACCTGGCTGTCACCCGCACAGCCCTGGGGCTGTTTGTGCAGGCTGTGGGCATCAACCCTGCGGCTGCTCGGGTGGCTGGGGTGCAGGCCCAACGTCTGGTGGTAGCCGCCTATGCCTTTTGCGGCGTCTGCGCGGGCATGGCCGGGCTGCTGATCTGCTCCAACGTCAAAAGCGCTGATGGCAACAACGCAGGCCAGCTGCTGGAGCTAGACGCCATCTTGGCGGTGACGCTCGGAGGAACGGCCCTGACGGGTGGGCGTTTCAGCCTGGTGGGCAGCGTGGTGGGCGCGCTCATCATCCAGTCGCTCACCTATGCCATTTACTCCCTGGGCGTGCCGCCAGAGATCAACCTGGTCGTCAAAGCCATCGTGGTGTTCGTGGTGATGCTGCTGCAATCCCCCGAGTTTCGGGCCAGCGTGGGCGCCATCGCACGCCGCCCCGCAGCCACAGGAGTTTCGGCATGAGCAGCCTGCCCCAACCCCTGATGAACACCGCCCCACCGACCGAGGCGCAGGCCCAGACTCCAGCCCAAGTGCCAGCCGCTTCGGCCGCGTCCCGCCCACGCCTGAACCCCAAATACCTGCCCTTGGCCGCCACCATCGCGCTGTTCACCCTCATGGCCACGGCGGGCTCCGTGCTGTACCCCGGCTTTTTCTCGGCGCAGGTGTTTCTCAACCTGCTGATCGACAACGCCTTTCTGGTGATCGTGGCGGTGGGCATGACGTTTGTCATTCTGTCGGGCGGCATCGACCTCTCGGTGGGCTCTGTGGTGGCGTTGACCACGATGGTGCTGGCATCGCTGGTGGAGCGCCATGGCTGGAGCCCCACCGCCGCCATTCCACTGGTCTTGGCGATGGGCACCGCCTTCGGTGCCTGCATGGGCTTTTTGATCGAGCGGTTTCGGCTGCAGCCCTTCATCGTGACGCTGGCGGGCATGTTCCTCGCGCGCGGCCTGTGCTACCTCATCAGCATCGACTCGATCAGCATCACCCACGAGGGCTACTCTGACATGGCCCAGTGGCGCTGGTCGCTGGGTGAATCCATGTCGATTTCGCTGGGTGCCTTGATCGCCCTGGGGGTCTTACTCGCAGCGGCTTTCATCGCGCACTGCACGCCCTTTGGCCGCAATGTGTATGCCGTGGGCGGCAGCGAGCACTCGGCCGTGTTGATGGGGCTGCCTGTGCGCCGCACGCTCATTGGCGTGTACACGCTGTCGGGCCTGTGCTCTGCGCTGGCGGGGGTGGTGTTCACCTTTTACATGCTGTCGGGCTATGGCCTGCACGCCACGGGCATGGAGCTCGATGCCATTGCCGCCGTGGTGATTGGCGGCACCCTGCTCACCGGCGGCGTGGGCTATATGGCGGGCACGCTGTTTGGTGTGCTGATGCTCGGAATCATCCAGACCCTGATTTCCTTCGACGGCACGCTCAGCTCCTGGTGGACGCGCATCGTCGTCGGAATCCTTCTGTTTGTGTTCTGCCTGTTGCAACGCCTGCTGACGCGCCGCAACACCCAGCGCCACTGATTCATCTCTCTCCTCCTCTCTCTGACCCCCACCATGACTAACCCCAAGCGCAAACTCCGCTCCACCGAATGGTTTGGCACCGCCGACAAGAACGGCTTCATGTACCGCAGCTGGATGAAGAACCAGGGCATCCCAGACCACGAGTTCGACGGCCGCCCCATCATCGGCATCTGCAACACCTGGTCTGAACTGACCCCCTGCAACGCCCACTTTCGCAAGATCGCCGAGCACGTCAAGCGCGGCATCTACGAAGCGGGGGGCTTCCCCGTGGAGTTTCCGGTGTTCTCCAACGGCGAATCCAATCTGCGGCCCACGGCCATGCTCACGCGCAACCTGGCTAGCATGGACGTGGAAGAAGCCATTCGCGGCAACCCCATCGACGCAGTGGTGCTACTGGTGGGCTGCGACAAGACCACACCGGCGCTGCTGATGGGCGCAGCCAGTTGCGATGTGCCGGCCATCGTGGTCACGGGCGGCCCCATGCTCAACGGCAAGCTCGACGGCAAGGACATCGGCTCGGGCACCGCCGTGTGGCGCCTGCACGAATCGCTGAAGGCGGGCGAGATCAACGAGCACCAGTTCTTCGCGGCCGAGGCGGGCATGTCACGCTCGGCCGGTACCTGCAACACCATGGGCACGGCCAGCACCATGGCCTGCATGGCCGAGTCGCTGGGCACCTCGCTGCCGCACAACGCAGCCATACCCGCTGTGGATGCGCGCCGCTACGTGCTGGCCCACATGTCAGGCCGGCGCATTGTGGAGATGGCACACGAAGGGCTCACGCTCTCCAAGATCCTGACGCGCGAGGCGTTCGAAAACGCCATCCGCACCAACGCGGCCATCGGCGGCTCGACCAACGCGGTCATCCACCTGAAGGCCATCGCAGGCCGCATCGGCGTGCAGCTGGACCTGGAGGACTGGACGCGCATTGGCCGGGGCACCCCCACCCTGGTGGACCTGCAGCCCTCGGGCCGCTTCCTGATGGAAGAGTTCTACTACGCCGGTGGCCTGCCCGCCGTGCTGCGCCGCCTGGGCGAGAACAACCTGCTGCCGCACCCCAACGCCCTGACCGTGAACGGCAAGAGCCTGTGGGACAACGTGCGCGAAGCGCCGCAGTACAACGACGAGGTGATCCGCCCGATCAACAACCCACTGATCGCCGACGGTGGCATCTGCATCCTGCGCGGCAACCTGGCGCCACGTGGCGCGGTGCTCAAGCCCTCCGCCGCCTCGCCCGAGCTGCTCAAGCACCGGGGCCGCGCGGTGGTGTTCGAGAACCTGGAGCACTACAAGGAACGCATCGTTGATGAGAACCTGGACATCGACGCCAGCTGCGTGATGGTGATGAAGAACTGCGGCCCCAAGGGCTACCCCGGCATGGCCGAGGTGGGCAACATGGGCCTGCCGCCCAAGCTGCTGCGCCAGGGCGTCAAAGACATGGTGCGCATCTCCGACGCACGCATGAGCGGCACGGCCTACGGCACCGTGGTGCTGCATGTGGCGCCCGAGGCGGCGGCCGGTGGCCCGCTGGCTGCGGTGCGCGATGGCGACTTCATTGAGCTGGACTGCGAACAGGGTCGCCTTCACCTTGATATCAGCGACGAGGAGCTGGCCGCGCGGCTGGCCGCACTGGCAGGCACCGACAACGGTGGGCGCGGCGGCTACCAACGCCTGTATGTGGACCACGTGCTGCAGGCCGACGACGGTTGCGATTTCGACTTTTTGGTGGGCTGCCGAGGCAGCGCCGTGCCTCGCCATTCGCATTGAAAGAGATGGGACACCCCCTGAGTCGCTTCGCGCTTTCCCCCCGATCTCTCAACGCTGCGCGTTGCGGGCAGGGGGACGCAGCCAGCGCTGCGGGGCGGTACGGCCGGCTCAGGCCCTTGCGCGGCTGCCCGCATAGGGGTCGCACCCACTGCAGTCGAATGCTACATATTTAATAGCTGCCAGCGCTTTTTAGATAAGCGCTAGAGCCTTATTTCTCTTCAAATATTTCCAAAACGCGCCATGCCAGCCACCCATTCCCTTCAGAACCCTCGCTACCGCGGCATCTTCCCCGTGGTGCCCACCACCTTCCACGAAGACGGGACGCTCGACCTAGAGAGCCAGAAGCGCTGCCTCGACTTCATGATCGACGCCGGTGTGGACGGCGTCTGCATCCTGGCCAACTTCTCTGAGCAGTTCTCGCTGTCCGATGCCGAACGCGAAGTCCTCACCCGCACATCGCTGGAGCATGTGGCGGGCCGCGTGCCCGTCATCGTCACCACCACCCACTACGGCACCCGCGTGTGCGCCGAGCGCAGCCGCGCTGCTCAGGACATGGGCGCCGCCATGGTGATGGTGATGCCGCCCTACCACGGCGCCACCTTCCGCGTGCCCGAGGCGCAGATCTACGAGTTCTATGCCCGCGTGTCCGACGCGATCCGCATTCCGATCATGGTGCAGGACGCGCCCGCCAGTGGCACGGTGCTCTCGGCCCCGTTCCTCGCGCGCATGGCGCAAGAGATCGAGAACCTGGCCTACTTCAAGATCGAAGTGCCCGGCGCCGCCAGCAAGCTGCGCGAGCTAATCCGCTTGGGGCGTGACGCCATCGAAGGCCCATGGGATGGCGAAGAGGCCATCACCCTGCTGGCCGACCTGGATGCCGGTGCGACGGGCGCGATGACGGGCGGCGCCTTTCCCGATGGCATCCGTCCCATCATCGAAGCGCACCGCCAAGGCGATGCCGACCTGGCCTTTGCGCTGTACCAACGCTGGCTGCCGCTCATCAACCACGAGAACCGCCAGGGCGGCATCCTCACGGCCAAGGCGCTGATGAAGGAAGGCGGTGTGATCGCCTGCGAGGCGGGCCGCCACCCCTTCCCGGCCATGCACCCCGAGGTGCGGCGCGGCCTGATCGACATTGCGCGCCGCCTGGACCCGCTGGTGCTGCGCTGGGGCAAGTGAGCCACCATGGCAGACACCCCCGCCCTCTTTGACACCCGGCTGGTCGCCCTGGACTGGGGCACCAGCTCGCTGCGCGCCTTCCGCCTGGATGGCAAAGGGCAGGTGCAGGAACAGCGCCACCGCCCCTGGGGCATCATGAACCTGCCCCAGGCACCCGATGGCCACACCGATGCGGAGCCCCGTACAGAGCCCGGTGCGGCCTTCGAGCGCGCATTGCAGGACACGTGCGGCGACTGGCTGACCGCCCTGCCCTCTGTGCCGGTGCTGGCCTGTGGCATGGTGGGCAGCGCGCAGGGCTGGCGTGAGGCCAAGTACCTGGACGCGCCCACCTCGCTCGACGCCCTGGCACGCGGGCTGACCGTGGTGCACCGTGGCAACGCAATGCCCGTGCACATCGTGCCCGGTCTGCTGCAGCGCGGGGCCTTGCCCAATGTGATGCGCGGGGAAGAAACGCAGGTGCTGGGTGTGCTGGCCGATACCGCCCTGGCGGGCCCAGGCCCGGTGCTGGTGGGTCTGCCTGGCACGCACAGCAAATGGGTGGTGGCGCGGCAACACGGCATCGAGCAGTTTCACACGTTCATGACGGGCGAGGTGTTTGCCGCCCTGCGCGGCCACACCATTCTGGGCAAGACGATGCAAGCGCCCGCCGAGCCCGATGATGCCGCGTTTGTGCAAGGCCTTCAGGTGGCACGCGGCAGCGACGCTGCCCTCGGGCTGCTGTCGCACATCTTCAGCACGCGCACGCTGGGCCTGACCGGCGACCTGCCCGCGACCGCGCAAGCCGACTACCTTTCGGGCCTGCTCATCGGGCACGAGATGGTCAGCCTGGCACGCCTGTACCCGCCCGCCCCACACACCAGTGGCTCGCCCATGCCGCTGGTGCTGTGCGGCGAATCCGACTTGTGCCGCCGCTATGCCATCGCCCTGCAGGTCTATGGATTCGCCGCCCCCACGGTGGCCGCACAGGCCACGGTCAGCGGCCTGTGGCACATCGCCCAGGCCGCTGGGCTGGTAGCCCATCGCCAGCCTTTCACCCCAATCCTTCCAAGCCAAGCTGCATGAATCCCACCCACACGCCATTGATCCAGGCGCTGCAGCAGTGCGGCCTGATCGCCATCCTGCGCGGGGTGCAGCCCCACGAAGTGGTGGCCATTGGCCACGCGCTGTACGACGCGGGCTTTCGCACCATCGAAGTCCCGCTCAACTCCCCTGAGCCCCTGGCCAGCATCCGTGCGCTGCGCGATGCGCTGCCTGCCGACTGCCTGGTGGGCGCGGGCACCGTGCTCACGCCGCAAGCCTGTGCCGACGTGGCCGCAGCGGGGGGGCAAGTCATCGTGATGCCGCACAGCGACCCCACGGTGATCCGCGCAGCCAAGGCGGCGGGCATGGCCTGCGCCCCCGGGGTGGCCACGTTGACCGAGGCCTTTGCAGCACTGTCAGCAGGGGCCGATGTGCTCAAGCTGTTTCCTGCCGAAGCCCTGGCCCCGGCGGTGCTCAAAGCCTGGCGCGCCGTGCTGCGCCCGCCCGTGGCCTTGCTGCCCGTGGGCGGCATCACCCCAGACAACCTGGCGCCCTACATAGCCGCTGGCGCCACCGGCTTTGGCCTGGGCTCGGCCCTGTACCGCCCCGGCGACAGTGCCGAGCAAGTGGCCCGCAATGCGGCTGCATTCATCCAGGCCTGGCGCCACGCGTATCCAACTAGCGCGGTTTGAACCCAACCCTCCACGGTCCTTTTTTGCATTCATGAAAATCACCCGACTGACCACCTTCCTTGTGCCACCGCGCTGGTGCTTTCTCAAGATCGAAACCGATGAGGGCATCGTGGGATGGGGCGAGCCCATTCTGGAGGGCCGCGCCCAAAGCGTGGCCGCTGCCGTGGCAGAGCTTGGCGAGTACCTGATCGGCAAAGACCCTCGGCGCATCGAGGACCACTGGACGGTGCTGTACCGGGGCGGTTTTTACCGGGGTGGCGGCATCCACATGAGCGCGCTGGCGGGCATTGACCAAGCCTTGTGGGATATCAAGGGCAAGGCACTGGGCGTGCCCGTGTCCGACCTGCTGGGTGGCAACGTGCGCGACCGCATCCGGGTCTACAGCTGGATTGGCGGCGACCGCCCCAGCGAGACGGCGGCCGCCGCAAAAGCCGCGGTGGCCCGAGGCTTTACCGCCGTGAAGATGAATGGCACCGAAGAACTGCAGTACGTGGACACGTTTGACAAGGTGGAGCGCTGCTTGCAGAACGTAGCGGCCGTGCGCGAGGCCGTAGGGCCCAACGTGGGCATTGGCGTGGATTTCCATGGGCGCGTGCACAAGCCCATGGCCAAGGTGCTGTTCAAGGAGCTGGAGCCGTATCGGCTGATGTTCATCGAGGAGCCCGTACTCAGCGAGCATTACGAGGCCCTCAAGGAGCTGGCCCACCTGTCATGCACGCCTATCGCGCTGGGAGAGCGCCTGTACTCGCGCTGGGACTTCAAACGCATCCTGTCTGAAGGCTACGTGGACATCATCCAGCCCGACCCATCGCACGCAGGTGGCATCACCGAAACGCGCAAGATCGCTGCCATGGCCGAGGCCTACGACGTGGCGCTGGCCTTGCACTGCCCGCTGGGGCCCATCGCACTGGCAGCCAACTTGCAGCTGGACGGGGTTTGCTACAACGCCTTCATCCAGGAGCAAAGCCTGGGCATCCACTACAACGCCAGCAACGACCTACTGGACTATGTGACCAACCACGAAGTCTTCTCGTATGAGGACGGCATGGTGGCCATTCCACAAGGCCCTGGGCTGGGCATTGAAGTCAACGAGGCCTATGTGCACGAGCGCGCCCAGCAGGGGCACCAATGGCGCAACCCGATCTGGCGCCACCGGGACGGCAGCTTCGCGGAGTGGTGATGCTCAAGCCACCGTTGCAAATTGTGTCCTCATCGTGACGGACTTGATATTAATCAATTAGGCTTTTTGGGGGCACTCGTACAGTCGGCGCTTTACTGCTCCTACGCACTGCCATGGCCATCGAACTCTATCGTGACAAGAACCACGCATGCCTCATGTTCACCGACCTCATCGAGGAAGATGGACAGGCAGTACAGGCCAATCAGTTTTTGATCGTGGACGATGACACCGGGGCCATCATCGACCCCGGTGGCAACTTGGCATTCAACGAGCTGTTCATGGGGATGACCAAGCATTTCGCCCCACACAAGCTGTCGTACCTGATCGCCTCCCACGCTGACCCAGACATCATTGCCTCGCTGGACCGCTGGATGACCAGCACCAAGGCGTCGCTGGTCATCTCGCGGGTGTGGGAGCGCTTTGCACCGCACTTCACCAAGGTGGGTAAAACCGAAAACCGCGTGATCGGGGTGCCCGACAGCGGCGGCCACCTGCCCCTGGGGCGGCATGAGCTGGTGCTGCTGCCTGCGCACTTCATGCATTCCGAAGGCAATTTCCACTTCTACGATCCGGTCAGCAAGATCCTGTTCACGGGCGACTTGGGCGTGTCCATGATGTCTGGCGCAGAAGCCGCACGCCCCATCACCGACCTGAAGGCACACATCCCACGCATGGAAGGGTTTCACCGCCGCTACATGGTGTCCAACAAGATCCTGCGGCTGTGGGTGGCCATGGCACGCCAGCTGGACATTTCCATGCTGGTGCCGCAACACGGCGCGCCCATCATGGGCAAGCAGGCCATCAACGACTTTTTCGACTGGATCGAAAACCTCAAGTGCGGCATTGACCTGTTTGATGACCGGGCCTACCAGATCCCCACGGCGTTCATTGACCCCGTCACCCGCCAGATGCGCCCCGCGCTGCGGCAAGTCGCAGGCTAAGCAGATCCGGCCCAACGCGATTGCAGGCGGCCGTGCGCGCCCTGCAGTCCGTCAGGCCGCAGCAGGCTCGGCCCACAGGTGGCAGGCCATGTCGCCCACACGCGCCAAGGCCTGCAAATGCTCCGGCGACCAATCCCCGCCCACCCCGATGCGCAGGCAGTTGCGAAAGCGGCCGCTGGCGCTGAACAGCGCGCCAGGTGCCACCAGAATGCGCTCGGGCAGACAGGCCTCGTGCAAGCGATTGGCGTCCATCCCGCGCGGCAACTCCACCCACAGCAGCAGCCCTCCCGGCGGATCGCTGACCCGTGTGCCTTGCGGAAAATGCGCTGCGATGGTGCTGCGCACAGCGTCCATGCGGGCCGCCACCGCCGCGCGCAGTTGGCGCATGGATGCGGCATGGCCCGCCTGGGTGATCAAATCGGCCAGCGCCAGCTCCAACACGGCTGACTGACCTCCCGCCTGTAAATCCTTGATGCCACGCAGCTTGCTGGTCCAGCGCCCTGCCTCCACCCACCCCAGGCGCAGCCCTGGCGCCAGCGTTTTCGAGAACGAGTCGCACAGCATGACGTGGCCTGTGGTGTCGTAAGACTTCACGGCACGGCGCATCTCATTGACCTCAACCAGATCGTTGTAGATCGCATCCTCGATTACCGCGATACCGTGGCGCGAGGCCATCTGCGCCAGCCGCTTGCGCTCGCCCTGCGGCATGCAACTGCCCAGGGGGTTGCTCAAGGTGGGCACCACCATCACGGCCTTGACGGGTTGCGTGTCCAGTGCCAGCTGCAACGCATCCAGCGACAGGCCATGGCGCGGATGGGTGGGAATCTCCAGCGCCCTCAGGTGCAGTGCTTGCAGCACCTCCAGAAACGAAAAATGCGTGGGTGACTCCAGCGCCACCACATCGCCCGGCTGGGTGACAGCGCGCAGGCACAGGGCAATGCTGTCCATGCAGCCGCCAGTGACCACAATGTTCTCCGGGTCCAGGCTGCAGCCCAGCCCCACGGCGTAACGCGCCAGCGCACGGCGGGCTTCCTCGTGCCCTGAAGACGACGGGTAGGTGCACAACAAGTGCCGGTACCTCTGCGCCGCCCGGGTCACGGCGCGGCGCACGCGGTCGGGGTTGAACAAATCCGGCCCGGGGGTACCGCTGCTGAACGAGAACATGCCCTCGGGCTGCTGGCGCCCCAAAATGCGCTGCCCCAGCCAGTCCACCGACACATCACGCGGCCGGCGCATAGAGCGCGGGATACTGGGCTCAGGCAAGCTCACAGGCCGCGCCGCTACAAAAAACCCCGAGCGTGGCCGCGCAGTGACCAGCCTGGCATCTTCGAGCCAATGGTAGGCCTGCACCACGGTGGTTTGCGCCACGCCGTGCTGGCGCGCCAGTTCACGCACCGAGGGCAGCTTCTCGCCCCGGACCAAAGTGCCGTTGCGAATCAGCTGCGCCAGCTGCTCGGCGATTTGAAGGTACAGCGGTGGAGAGTCATCGGTGGCCATGGCTGCATTCTGTACTGACAAGCGCAGAGGTAGGCAGTACAGAACCGCGCCAGCACGCACAGTACAGATGTGCTGTGCTGCCCATCTGTACTGCCCCAGAAAACGCATGCCTGTGGCTGGCAGCGAGCGCCGCCGGCCCGCACAGTGGACGCCATGAACACACAGCCCCGCCCCATCCCCTCGTCGCCCACCGCTGCCCAACCTGCGCCGGGTGCCCTGCCACTCCCATGGAAGCGCCAACCCCTGCCGCCACGGCAGGCCGTGCAAGCACTCGACTTCCGCGCGGGCGAAATCGCTTTGCTGGAAGTGGAAGACGGCCGCGTCTGGGTGACCTGCGACGGGTTGCTGGAAGACTATTTTCTGGAAGCGGGCCAGCGCCTGTCCTTCACCGGCCCAGCGCGACTGCGAGTGAGCGCCGAGGGGCCACGGACAGCGCTCCTGCTGTGGGCACGACACCCAGCCGAAGCAGGGGTTGCGTACCCGCCCGCAGCGGCGCCCACAGCCCAACCGCTGACCGTGGTGCCCACTGCCGCGGCCGCGCCGTCGCAGCGGTTGCCGCGCGGGGCGATCAGCGCGGCTTGAGCGGGGTCTTCAGGCGCATCTCGGCAGCCTGCGCATGCGCCTGCAGGCCTTCGCCGTAGGCCAGCTCGGCGGCGATGGCACCCAGCACCTGGGCACCGGCCTCGCTCACCTCAATAAGGCTGCTGCGCTTTTGGAAGTCGTACACGCCCAGGGGCGACGAGAAGCGGGCCGTGCCGCTGGTGGGCAGCACGTGGTTGGGGCCTGCGCAGTAGTCGCCCAAGGACTCACTGGTGTAGGCCCCCAGGAAGATCGCGCCCGCATGGCGCAGCAGCGGTTCCCAGCGGTGGGGGTCGGTGCTGCTCACTTCTAAATGCTCGGGCGCAATGCGGTTGCTGATCGCACAGGCTTCTTCCATGTCCTTGGTCAAGATCAGCGCGCCGCGGCCGGTGAGGCTCTTGGCGATGATCTCGGCGCGCGGCATGGTGGGCAGCAGGCGGTCGATCTCGCGCTGCACGGCGTCGAGATAGGCGGCGTCGGGGCAGAGCAAAATGCTCTGGGCCAGTTCGTCGTGTTCGGCCTGGCTGAACAGGTCCATGGCCACCCAGTCGGGCGGCGTGGTGCCATCGGCCAGCACCAGGATTTCACTCGGGCCCGCGATCATGTCGATGCCCACCGTGCCGAACACGCGCTTCTTGGCGCTGGCCACGTAGGCGTTGCCGGGGCCCGTGATCTTGTCCACCTTGGGCACGGTGGCCGTGCCGTAGGCCAACGCGGCCACGGCCTGTGCGCCGCCGATGGTGAAGGCGCGGGTGACGCCCGCCACGTAAGCGGCGGCCAGCACCAGGGCGTTTTTTTCGCCTTTAGGGGTGGGGACCACCATGATGATTTCGCCCACCCCGGCCACATGGGCGGGGATGGCGTTCATCAACACCGACGATGGGTAGGCCGCCTTGCCACCGGGTACGTAGATGCCCACGCGATCGAGTGGCGTGACCTTTTGGCCGAGCAGCGTGCCGTCTTCGTCGCGGTAGCTCCAGCTCTCGCCCGAGGCTTTTTTCTGCGCTTCGTGGTAACTGCGCACGCGCTTGGCAGCCGCCTGGAGCGCATCGCGCTGAGCCACCGGAATGGAATCGAACGCGGCTTTGAGCTCGGCCTGGGTCAGCTCCAGCGCCGCCATGGTGGGGGCCGAGAGGCCGTCAAAGCGGGCGGTGTACTCCAGCACCGCCGCATCGCCGCGCTTTTGCACGTCGGCCAGGATGTCGGCCACGCGCTGCTCGATGGCTGCGTCGGTATCGGCAGACCAATGCAGACGGGCTGCAAAATCAGCCTCAAAAGTGGCTGCAGCGGTTGAAAGACGAGCGGGAGCAGCTACTAAATTCATAGTGTGGTGCGTGGGGTGCGGTTCAGTTCTGTTCGGCGGGGATGGCAGACGCAAAGGCATCAATGATGCGGCGCAGCGGCTCGCGCTTGAGCTTGAGTGCCGCTTGGTTGACCACCAGCAGCGAGCTGATGTCCATGATGCGCTCCACCTCGACCAGGTGGTTGGCCTTGAGTGTGTTGCCGGTGGAGACTAGGTCCACGATGGCATCGGCCAGCCCGGTGAGCGGGGCAAGCTCCATGCTGCCGTAGAGCTTGACCATGTCCACGTGCACGCCCTTGGTGGCGAAGAATTCGCGGGCAATGGAGGTGTACTTGGTGGCCACCTTCAGGCGCGAGCCTTGTTTGACGGCGCGCTCATAGTCAAAGTCTTTGCGCACAGCCACGCTCACGCGGCACTTGGCGATGCGCAGGTCCAGCGGCTGGTACAGGCCTTGGCTGCCGTGTTCGATCAGGGTGTCCTTGCCCGTCACTCCCAGGTCTGCGCCGCCGTATTCCACATAGGTGGGCACATCGGAGGCACGCACCAGCACCACGCGCACATCAGGCTGGTTGGTGGGCAGGATGAGCTTGCGCGATTTCTCGGGGTCTTCCAGCACCTCAATGCCCGCAGCGGCCAGCAGGGGCAGGGTTTCTTCAAAAATGCGGCCCTTGGAAAGCGCCAGGGTGATCATGTTGCTGCTCATGCTTTTACTCGCTCGATGTCGGCGCCGATGCCGCGCAGTTTGGCTTCCATGCAGTCATAGCCACGGTCCAGGTGGTAGATGCGGTCCACCATGGTTTCGCCATGGGCTACCAGGCCCGCAATGACCAGGCTGGCCGATGCGCGCAGGTCGGTCGCCATCACCGTGGCGCCTGACAGGCGTGGCACGCCCTCGATCACGGCCACCTTGCCGTCCACCTGGATTTTGGCGCCCAGGCGCACCAGCTCGTTGACGTGCATGAAGCGGTTTTCAAAAATCGTCTCGGTCACCGTGGCCGTGCCCTGCGCGATGCAGTTGAGCGCCATGAACTGGGCCTGCATGTCGGTGGGGAAACCGGGGTATTCGGTGGTGCGAAAGCCCTGCGCCTTGAGCGTGGCCGCGCCCGCGCTTTGCACGCGGATGCCGCCGTCCACCGCTTGCACGGTGGCGCCCGCTTCGCGCAGCTTTTCAATCACGGCATCGAGGTGGTCAGCGCGGCCATGGCGCAGCAGCACATCACCGCCCGTGGCCGCCACGGCGCACAGGAAGGTGCCAGCTTCGATCCGGTCGGCCACCACGCGGTGGGTGCAGCCGTGCAGTTTTTCGACGCCCTGGATGCGGATGCGGCTGGTGCCGTGGCCTTCGATCTGGGCGCCCATGGCGATCAGCATCTCGGCCAGGTCGGAAATCTCGGGCTCTTGGGCGGCGTTTTCCAGCACCGTCTCGCCCTCGGCCAGTGCGGCGGCCATGAGGAAGTTCTCGGTGCCCGTCACCGTGACCATGTCGGTGGTGATGCGGGCGCCCTTCAAACGGGTCCATCCTGCAGGCAGCTTGGCGATCATGTAGCCGTGCTCGACCACGATCTCGGCGCCCATGGCGGCCATGCCCTTGATGTGCTGGTCTACCGGGCGCGAGCCGATGGCACAGCCACCGGGCAGCGACACCGTGGCTTCGCCAAAGCGCGCCAGCAGCGGGCCGAGCGCCAGCACCGAAGCGCGCATGGTCTTGACCAGCTCGTACGGGGCTTCGGGCGTGTTGAGCGCGCTGGCGTCGATGCGCACGGTGCCGTCGTCAGACCGATCTGCCGTCACGCCCATGTTGCGGATGAGCTTGAGCATGGTGCTCACGTCCTGCAGCTGGGGCACATTGAGCAGGTTGACAGGCTCGGCCGTGAGCAGTGCGGCGCACAACTCCGGCAGGGCGGCATTTTTGGCACCAGACACCAGCACCTCGCCTTGCAAGGGGTGGCCGCCGCGAATCAGGAGTTTGTCCATCTCAAAAAACCAGAATAATAATAAAAAGTGCCTCTAGCGCTTATCCAATAAGCACCAGCAGCTATCAATACAGGAGCAAACCAATCAGGCTTGCTGGGCCGCCCACTCGGCGGGGGTGAACGTTTTCATGGACAAGGCATGCACCTCGTCGGTCTGCATCCGGTTGCCCAGGGTGGCGTACACCCCACGCTGGCGTTGCAGGGTGCGCTGGCCCTCGAACGTGGCCGAAACGATGGTCGCATACCAGTGGCGGCCGTCGCCTTCGAGCGTGATGTGTTCGCAAGCGATGCCAGCGGCGATGAGGTCTTTGAGTTGGTCAGCGGTCATAGAGGGGCGCTCGGAGTCAGTGAGAACTGACGCAAATCGGGATGCAACATCCGCCTCGCCCTAGAGGGAAGCGCTTGCCTGAACCTTGTTTTGCGTCAGTCATGTCAGTTTCTAATTTTGTAGCCGGTGCGCAGCAGGTGCACGGCCAGCGCGCTCACGGCCAGCCAGGCGATGCCCACGATGCCCAGGCTCAGCCAGGGTGACGTGTCGCTCTGGCCAAAGAAGCCATAGCGGAAGCCGTCGATCATGTAGAAGAACGGGTTGAGGTGGCTCACCGCCTGCCAAAAAGGCGGCAGCGACTGGATCGAATAGAACACGCCCGACAGGAAGGTCATGGGCACGATGATGAAGTTCTGGAACGCGGCCATCTGGTCGAACTTGTCGGCCCACAGGCCCGCAATCAGCCCCAGCGTGGCCAGCAGCGCAGCCCCCAGCAGGGCAAACACCAAAATCCACAGGGGTGCCGCAAACTCTGGCCGCGCAAACGCCAGCGTGACGATAAACACCCCCAAGCCCACCGCCAGCCCCCGCACAATGGACGAGCCCACATAGGCCACAAACCAGGCCCAGTGCGACAGCGGCGTGAGCAGCACGAACACCAGGCTGCCCATGATCTTGCTCTGGATGAGGCTGGACGAGCTGTTGGCAAAGGCGTTTTGCAGCACGCTCATCATCACGAGGCCGGGCACCAGGAACGCGGTGTAGCTGATGCGGTCGTAGACCTTGACGTGGTCTTCAAGCACATGGCCGAAGATCAGCAGGTACAGCACGGCGGTGAGCACAGGCGCGGCCACGGTCTGGAAGCTGACCTTCCAGAACCGCAAAACTTCTTTGTAAAACAGCGTTTGCCAACCCGTCATATCGCGACGCCCTCCAGGCGGATGTTCGATGCCGAGGTACCGGACATCACCTGCAAAAACACGTCTTCCAGATCCGGCCGGCGGATCTCCATGTCCTGCACATCGACACCCGCAATGCGCAGCGCAGCCAAGTGGTTCTCGATCTCGGCGGCGTCGTGCGCAGGCAATTGCACGATACGGCCGGTGACCCGGGCCACGGCAGCCAGCGCGGGCGGCAGCATGGCGTCGGTCTTGAACTGCAGCACGCTGCCCGAGGCGGCCTTGAGCAGCTCGGACGTGCGGTTGAGCGCCACCACCTGCCCCGCCTTGAGCATGGCGATGCGGCCACACAGGGCCTCGGCCTCTTCCAGGTAGTGGGTGGTGAGCAGCACGGTGTGCCCTTCCTTGTTCAGGCGGGCGATGAAATGCCACAGGGTCTGGCGCAGCTCCACATCCACGCCTGCGGTGGGCTCGTCGAGCACGATGATGGGCGGTTTGTGCACCAGCGCCTGGGCCACCAGCACGCGGCGCTTCATGCCGCCCGAGAGCTGGCGCATGTTGGCGTTGGCCTTGTCGGCCAGGCCGAGGTTTTCGAGCAGCTCGTCGATCCAGGCGTCGTTGTTCTTCACACCGAAGTAACCCGACTGGATGCGCAGCGCCTCGCGCACATTGAAGAACGGGTCAAACACCAGCTCCTGCGGCACGATGCCCAGCTTGCGGCGGGCGTCGGCGTAGTTCGCCTGCACATCGCTGCCTTGCACCAGCACGCGCCCGCTGCTGGCGCGCGCCAAGCCAGCGAGGATGCTGATGAGGGTAGTTTTGCCGGCCCCGTTGGGGCCGAGGAGTCCGAAGAACTCGCCTTGTTCAATGTCCAGGCTGACCTGGTTCAGTGCCTGGAAAGGGCCTTTGGGCGTAGCAAAGGTCTTGGAGATGGCTTGGAATGAGACTGCGGGCATGAAGCCCCTGATTTTAAGGCTTGGGCAACATCTGCGCTCGCCTGCGCCCATCAAACTGCGTGGTTCAGCAGGCCATCTACCCCATAAAGGCCGGCCATGCCCGCCAACGCACCGGGCAGCCCCCGCACGCCAAACCCCAGGCCCGAAGCCAGCGCCTCGCGCCGAAACTCCAACAGCACCGCCAGCGCCGAGGTGTCAAACACCTGCAGGGGCGCGGCGTCCACCACCAAAGCGCTGCCGGGCAAAGCGCCCTTCAGGGACTGCAGCAACTGGGCCAGGCAGGCCGTGGCCTGCCGGTGGGTCAGCTCGGCAGGCAGGCGCAGCGCGGCGGGGGCAGTGGTGGTCATGGCCTTGAGAACTTCAGGAATGTGCAAACAGCGCTATCAGCGCCTTCAGCCCTTGGCGGCGTTGGACTTGTTGCGCGCCACCAGGGTTTCGATCAGGCCATCGATGCCCTTGGCATTGATCTCCTGCGCAAACTGGCTGCGGTAAGTCTCGACCAACCACACGCCCAGCACGTTGAGGTTGTAGATCTTCCAGCCAGCGCCCTCACCCGGCGTCTTCTCGAGCCGGTATTCCAGCTGGATCGGGTCGCCCTTGCCCACGATTTCGGTGCGCACCAGCACATCCTTGTCCTCGGCTCCGGCGCGCAAGGGCTTCATCTGCACCGTCTGGTCGCTCACCTGCGCCAAGGCGCCAGCATAGGTGCGCACCAGCAGGATCTTGAACTCTTCCTGCAGGCGCTTTTGCTGCTCAGGCGTGGCCTGGCGCCAGCCGGGGCCCACGGCTGCAGCCGTCATGCGGCGAAAGTTGACGTTGGGCATCACGGTCTTGTCGACCAGTGCGATCACCTTGTTGATGTCACCGGCCTGAATGGCTTTGTCACCGCGCACCGTGTTGAGCACATCCACCGACAGGCGCTTGATCAGCGCATCCGGCGTTTCATCGGCCGCCATGGACACCATGGGCAAGCCCAGGGCTAAAACGGTGCCAGCCACCAGGGCCACACGGCCCAACAAACGTCGATTCATCATGTCTTTTCAGCTCCGACCGCACCCAAGGCGGCCTTTCATAAGATTTTGTGGTCATCCAACCGCACAGAAGCTTCGGCCTTGTACCAAGGTGCAAGCAACTGCAACACCCGCGCCAAGGCTTGCAGGCCCTGCCCGCCAAGGGAACCTAGGCTCAGCGGTCTGGCTCTGGGGGCAACATCCCATCGTTGGCGCCCTTGTCGGCATCGTCTCGGAACAACGGCTCGCTGGACTGCCCCTGGCGCACCTGCATGAACACGTCGCGTGTGAAGGAGTATTTGTCGAGCGCAGCGCTGTCGATCACCGCCCCCGCACGCAGCAAATTGGCCCGCGTATCGACGATGCGCAGCGCGTACAGCGAATTGCGCGCCGCCACAGGGTCCACATACCGCACCGGGTTGCCAGCCGCATCGACAGGCAGTGCCACAGTGTCGCGCAATGTGGAGGGCCCCAACAGCGGCAGCACCACGTAAGGCCCAGTGCCCACACCCCAGCGGCCCAGCGTCAGGCCAAAGTCCTGGCGCGAGCGGTCGATGCCCATTTCACTGGCCACATCCAGCAAGCCACCCAGGCCAAACAGGGTGTTCACGTTCACGCGCATGAAGCTGTTGGCGGCGCCTTCGGCGCGCAGTTGCAGCACGTTGTTCACAAACGACCACACGTCGGCCAGGTTGCCAAAGAAGTTGCTCACACCAGTGCGCACGGGTGCAGGCGTCACCTCCACATAGGCCGTGGACACCGGCTTGAGGACCGCCTCATCCACATGGTCATTGAAGCGGGTCATGCTGCGGTTGTAGGGCTCAAACGGGTCGTCCGGATTGGCGTGCGGCCCCGTGGCGCAGCCTGCCAGGACGGCTACTGCCAGCAAAGGAATGGCGCGGCGGGCCTGGCGCGCAGCAAAGGCGTGCAACGCTGTGGAGCGGGCCACCCGCGTGGCTGTCAATGTCGTTTTCATTTGGTCGTCCCCGCTGCGGCGGGCTTGCTGCCATCTTCGGCTTTGTTGTAGAGGAATTGCCCGATCAGGTTTTCGAGCACCACCGCCGATTGCGTGGCGGTGACGGTGTCGCCCGCAGCCAGGTTCTTTTCATCAGCCCCGGCTTCAATGCCGATGTACTGCTCGCCCAGCAGGCCGCTGGTGAGGATTTTCAGCGAGCTGTCTTTGGGGAAAGCATAGCGGTCCTCCATCGACAGCGTGACCCGCGCCTGGAAGGTCTTGTCGTCAAACGTGATGGATTCCACGCGCCCCACGAGCACGCCCGCGCTGCGCACGGCTGCCTGGGGCTTGAGTCCGCCAATGTTGTCAAAACGCGCCGTGATGCGGTAGCCCTTTTGAAAGCTCAGGCTCAGCAAATTGGCCGACTGCAGCGCCAAAAACACCAGCGCCACCGCCCCCAGCATCACAAACAATCCTACCCACACATCATTTTTTGAGCGTTGCATCACTGCTTCCTTCCACCACCGGCCGGGCCGGGGTCAAATACTGAACATCAGGGCCGTGAGGACAAAGTCCAGCGCCAGCACCGACAGAGAGGCAATCACCACCGTGCGGGTGGTGGCGCGTGCCACACCCTCAGGGGTGGGGCGGGCCACAAAGCCCTGCAAAAGCGCCACGAAGGTCACGGTGAAACCAAACACCAGGCTCTTGAGCACGCCATTGCCCACGTCTTTCCAGACATCGACGCCGCCTTGCATCTGGCTCCAGAACGCGCCGGGATCGATACCGATCATCAGCACGCCCACCACCCATCCACCAATCACCCCCACCGCGCTGAACACAGCGGCCAGCAATGGCATGGTGATGACGCCCGCCCAAAAGCGCGGCGCCAGAATGCGGCGAACCGGGTCCACCGCCATCATTTCCATGGCGCTGAGCTGCTCGCCCGCGCGCATCAAGCCAATCTCGGCCGTGAGCGACGTGCCCGCACGGCCTGCAAACAGCAAGGCGGTAACCACGGGCCCCAGCTCACGCACCAGCGACAAGGCCACCAGCAAGCCCAGAGCCTCCGAAGACCCATAGCGCTGCAGCGTGTAATACCCCTGCAGCCCCAGCACAAAGCCCACAAACAGGCCCGACACAGCAATGATGGCCAACGAGTAGTTGCCCAAGAAATGCACCTGGTCGCGCACCAGAGCGGGCCGCGCAAACACCGCCCCTACCAATTGCAGCAGCCGGGCAAACAGGCGGGCGCCATGCCCCACATCGGCCAACTTGGAGCGCACGGCAAAGCCCACGCTTGCGGGGTGGAACCAGTTCATGAGCGGGTGCCTGTGAGAGGGCCAAAATCCTGCGCAGCGTCAGGCCCAGGGTAATGAAACGGCACAGGCCCCACCGGCAAGGCATGCACAAACTGGTGCACCAGCGGATCGGTGCTGGCCATCACCTCGGCGGGCGTGCCCTGCGCGGCCACCACACCGGCGCCCAAGATGATGACGTGATCGGCCAGCCGGAACGTCTCTGCCAGGTCGTGCGAGACCAGCACACTGGTCAGCCCCATGGCATCGTTGAGCTGCCGGATCAGCTGGGCTGTGGTGCCCAGCGAAATCGGATCGAGCCCCGCAAAAGGCTCGTCGTACATGATGAGCTCTGGGTCCAGCGCGATGGCGCGGGCCAGCGCCACGCGCCGAGCCATGCCGCCGGAGATCTGGCTGGGCATCAGGTCGCGCGCGCCGCGCAGGCCCACGGCGTTGAGCTTCATGAGCACCACGTCACGGATCAGCGCCTCAGAAAGATCGGTGTGCTCGCGCAGCGGAAAGGCCACGTTTTCAAACACGCTCAGGTCGGTGAACAGCGCGCCAAACTGAAACAGCATGCCCATGCGGCGGCGCACAGCAAACAGGCCTGCCGTGTCCATGCGGCCCACCTCTTGCCCATCAAACAGCACCTGACCATGCTGGGCACGCTGCTGCCCGCCAATCAAACGCAGCACCGTGGTTTTGCCACCGCCCGAGGCCCCCATCAGCGCCGTGACCTTGCCTCGCGGCACTTGCAGCGATACGTCGCGCAGGATCACCCGGTCCCCATAGGAGAAGGTCACGTTGCGCAAATCAACGAGGGCAGAAGCGTCAGGCATTCAAAAAGGAGGGAGAGTCGAGAAGACAGGGGCAAACCCGGATTGTCGCGGACAGCGATTCGCCACAACGGCCGCTATGGTAACGCAAGGCAACATACATACATTCGTGTTTGTTTGTTTCCCAAACACGAATGCTGTGTTCGCCAAAACCGGGCCAGTGCGGGGCGACCTCACAGCATGTGGTTCAAGAAAGCGCGGCTGCGCTCATGTCCCGGCCCCGCAAAAAACTCGGCTGCAGAGCGGGTTTCCAGCAATTCGCCCTGGTCCATGAACGCCACGGTGTGCGCCACTTCGCGGGCAAAACCCATCTCGTGCGTCACCACCAGCATGGTCATGCGCTCCTGGGCCAAGGCGCGCATGGTGCGCAGCACCTCGCCGGTCAGCTCAGGGTCCAGGGCCGATGTGGGCTCGTCAAACAGCATGATGTCGGGCTCCATGGCCAGCGCCCGGGCAATGGCCACACGCTGCTTTTGCCCACCCGACAGGCGCGAGGGATAGTTGTCGCGCTTCGGGGCCAGGCCCACTTTGTCAAGCAAAGCCTCGGCACGGACGACCGCCTGATCGCGGGATATGCCCTGCACCACCATGGGAGCCTCAATCAGGTTCTCCAGCACTGTGAGGTGCGGAAACAGGTTGAAGTGCTGGAACACCATGCCGGTTTTGCGGCAAATGCGGCGCACCTCGGCCTCGCTTGCGTAGCTGCAACGCCCGGCGGCATCGGTCTGGGCCAGCGTCTGGCCCTCAATGGCGATGTGGCCACGGTCGATGGTTTCGAGGTGGTTCAGGCAGCGCAAAAACGTACTCTTGCCAGAGCCCGATGGCCCGATGAGCGCGACCACCTCGCCTTGCCCCACCGTGAGCGACACATTGCGCAGCACACACACCTGGCCAAAGGCCTTGTGAATACCGCGCGCCTCAATCATGGGCCGGCCAGGGTTGTCCACGGCCCCACGCTCACTCGTCGTGCTTGGCATAACGCTTCTCCAAACGCTGGAAGCCCCAGGTCAACACCAGGGTCATGACAAGGTAAAAAGCCGCCGCCGCGATAAAAGGCGTGGTGGTGAAGTCGCGCTGCACAATGCCCCGCGCTGCACGCAGCAGGTCGTTGAGGGCCAGCACGTAAATCAGCGAGGTGTCCTTGACCAGCGTGATGGTCTCGTTGCTCATGGGCGGCAAAATGCGCCGCACCATCTGCGGCAGCACGATGCGGCGCATCGTTTGCCCATAGGTCATCCCGAGCACCTTGGCACCCTCGTACTGCCCCCGGTCGATCGACTGAATGCCCGAACGAAAGATCTCTGCAAAGTAGGCCGCATAGTTCAGCGCAAAGGCGACCACCGCCGCCGGAAAATCCGGCAGCCGCACGCCAATGACGGGCACAAACGGCAGAGCAAAGTAGATGAACAGCATCTGCAGCATGAGCGGCGTGCCCCGCATGAGCCAGATGTAGCCATTGACCGCCATCGCCAGCGGGGCACTGCGCGACACGCGCGCCAACGCCAGCACCAGCCCCAGCGGAACCGCCAGCAGCAGGGTGATGACAAAGAGCTTCAGGGTGACGGTAGCGCCTTGCGCCAGCGGCCCGAGCAGGGAGAAAACGTAATCCATGCTGTCGCGACAGTTCCGAGTATTTTTTGCTAAGGGCCGTTGCCACTGGCGCAATCCAAGTCAGCGACCGCCGCGCAAGAGCCTGAGCTGGCCGCGCCGCCCCGCAGCGCTGGCGGTGTCCCCCTGCCCGCAGTGCGCAGCACTGCGAGGGCGGGGGGAAGGCGCAAAGCGCCTCAGGGGGGTGTGCCGAGTTATTTAATGATGTTCTTGCCGAACCATTGCTCGGCAATCTTGGCGGCTGCACCGTCGGCCTTCATGTCGGCCAGGGCCTTGTCCAGCTTGCCCTGCAAAGCGGTGTCGTCCTTGCGCACGCCCACGCCATAGTCTTCGGTGCCAAAGTGGGCGTCCAGCACTGCGTATTCCTGGGGCTTCTTGGCCACGTAATAGCGGCCTACCACCTCGTCGACCACCACGGCGTCCAGACGGCCGGTGGACAGGTCCATCAGCGCGGTCACATTGTCGCCAAAGGTCTTGAACTCCTTGAAGGTCTTGAAGACCGCGTCTTCCTTCTTCACCGCGTCCACCGCGCTGCTGCCCTCCTGGGCACCCACGGCCTTGCCCGCCAGGTCGGCCTTGGTCTTGACGCTGGACTGCGCAGCCACCACGATGATCTGGTGGTTTTCCATGTACGGCGCGGTGAAGGCAATGTTCTGCTTGCGCTCTTCGGTGATGGTCAGGCCGTTCCACAGAGCGTCCACGCGCTTGCCCGACAGCTCGGCCTCTTTGGCGCTCCAGTCAATGGGCTTGAACTCGACTTCCACGCCCACGCGCTTGGCGGCTTCGCGGGCCATGTCGATGTCAAAGCCCACCAACTCGTTCTTGTCGTTGCGAAAGCCCATGGGCGGGAAGTTGTCGTCCAGGCCCACCACGATTTTGGTGACGGCAGCAGGCGCTGGCGCGGCAGCGGGTGCAGGGTTGTCGGTCTTGCTGCATCCAGCAATCAGGGCACCCAGCAGGGCCAGGGCGGCGGCGGTTTTCTTCATGGCAATCGGCTCTCAAATCACAAACAGGGAACGCGGTGCGAGCGGGCAGCCCGCAGCGCAAAACCCTCGATTGTCCGCCATGGCATTGCACGCGCCCATGCAGCCACATGCACAGCCAGCGTTAGCATGAACCAAATATGCCTCTAGCGCTTATAGGGAAAGCGCAAGTAGCTATTAATTCAATAGCAAAAGAAAAAGCGCCCCGCAGGGCGCTTCGGTGGGCCGCAGCGCAAGCGCTGCAGATCCATCAACGTGGCAGGTCGGAGTAACCCATCAGGAACTCGTCCACCGCACGGGCAGCCTGACGGCCTTCGCGGATGGCCCAGACCACCAACGACTGGCCCCGGCGGATGTCACCGGCCGCAAACACCTTGGGCACGTTGGTGGCATAGCCGCCGTCGAACTCGGTGGTGGCGCGGGCGTTGCCACGGGCGTCCTTGTCCACCCCAAAGGCATCCAGAACCGGAGCCACCGGGCTCACAAAGCCCATGGCCAGCAACACCAAGTCGGCCTGGTAGTGCTTTTCGGTGCCGGGGATTTCGACCAGCTTGCCGTCCTTGAACTCGACCTGCACCGTGGTCAAGCTCTTGACCTTGCCCTTTTCGCCCGTGAACTCCTTGGTGGAGATCGCGAACTCGCGCACGCAGCCCTCTTCGTGGCTGGAGCTGGTGCGCAACTTCAGCGGCCAGTAAGGCCAGGTCATGGGGCGGTTTTCCACCTCGGGGGGCTGTGGCATCACCTCAAACTGGGTGACGCTGGCAGCGCCGTGGCGGTTGCTGGTGCCCACGCAGTCGCTGCCCGTGTCTCCGCCGCCAATCACGATGACATGCTTGCCGGTGGCCATGATCTGGCCCTTGAGCTTGTCGCCCGCGTTGACCTTGTTCTGCTGGGGCAGGAACTCCATGGCGAAGTGAATGCCTTCGAGGTCGCGGCCGGGCACGGGCAGGTCGCGCGACTGCTCGGCGCCACCGGTCAGCAGCACAGCATCAAACTCTTTGTTCAGCTGCTCGGGCGTGACGGTTTCCTTGGCCCAGTTGGTGACCTTGGAGTCCTTGCCCAGGCCGTCCTTGGCGGTACCCACGAACACGCTGGTGCGGATGACCACGCCTTCCGCTTCGAGCTGCTTGACGCGGCGGTCAATGTGCGACTTCTCCATCTTGAAGTCGGGGATGCCGTAGCGCAGCAGGCCGCCCACGCGGTCGTTCTTCTCAAACAGCGTGACGCTGTGGCCTGCGCGTGCGAGCTGCTGGGCGGCGGCCAGGCCTGCAGGACCTGAGCCCACCACGGCCACCTTCTTGCCCGTTTGGTGCTTTGCAGGACGAGGCTTGACCCAGCCCTCTTCCCAGGCGCGGTCAATGATCGCGTGCTCGATGGACTTGATGCCGACAGCGTCGTCATTCACGTTGAGCACGCAGGCGGCCTCGCAGGGAGCGGGGCAGATGCGGCCGGTGAACTCGGGGAAGTTGTTGGTGCTGTGCAGCACCTCGATCGCGCTCTTCCAGTCCTGGTGGTACACCAAGTCGTTGAAGTCCGGAATGATGTTGTTGACCGGGCAGCCGTTGTTGCAAAACGGCGTGCCGCAGTCCATGCAGCGTGCGCCCTGCACCTTGGCCTGGGCGCTATCGAGCCCGATGACGAATTCCTTGTAGTGCTTCAAGCGCTCGGGCACGGGCTTGTAGCCCTCTTCGATGCGCTCGTATTCCATGAAGCCGGTAGTTTTTCCCATGACGGTGTCCTTGTCTATGAATGCTGTGCGAAGGTTGACGGCGCTGCCTTACTTGGCAGGCACCGCTTCTTTTTTGGTAGCAGCTACCGCTGGTGTAGCGGACTCCTCCAGCACTTTTTGTTCATAAATTTCAGCCAGGGCACGCTTGTACTCGGTCGGGAAGACCTTGACGAACTTGCCGCGCGATGAGGCCCAGTTGTCCAGCAGCTCGCGCGCGCGCTTGCTGCCCGTCCAACGGTTGTGGTCTTCCAGCAGCTTCTTGAGCTGGGCTTCGTCGGTCTGGCCACCGTGCCAGATGGCGCGTGGCACCGTGGCCTCTTGCTCCGAGGCGGGCAGGATGCGTTCGAGCGTGACCATGGACAGGTTGCAACGGGTGTCGAACTGGCCGTCTTCGTCGTAGACGTAGGCGACGCCGCCGCTCATGCCCGCAGCGAAGTTGCGGCCGGTCTTGCCCAGCACCAGCACCGTGCCACCGGTCATGTATTCACAGCCGTGATCGCCTGTGCCTTCAACCACCGCAGTGGCACCCGACAGGCGCACCGCAAAGCGTTCACCGGCCACGCCGCTGAAGAAGGCCTCGCCCGTGGTGGCACCGTACATCACGGTGTTGCCCACGATGGTGTTGCGCACCGCGTCACCACGGAAGTCGATGCTGGGGCGCACGATGACGCGGCCACCCGACAGGCCCTTGCCCGTGTAGTCGTTGGCATCGCCAATCAGGTACAGCGTGATGCCGCGTGTGAGGAATGCACCGAACGACTGACCGCCCGTGCCTTCCAACTGAATGCGGATGGTGTCGTCGGGCAGGCCTTCGGGATGGGCACGCGTCACCGCACCCGAAAGCATGGCGCCCACGGAGCGGTTCACGTTGCGCGCCACCTCGATGAACTGCACGCGCTCGCCCTTTTCGATGGCGGGCTGGCTGCGCTCAATGAGCTTGCGGTCCAGCGTGTGCTCGATGTTGTGGTCTTGCACATCCACATGGAAGCGCGGCACGTCGGCAGGCACATTGGGCTGGGCAAACAGGCGGCTGAAGTCCAGGCCGCGTGCCTTCCAATGTTCCAGGCCCTGGCGTGTGTCGAGCAGGTCGGTGCGGCCAATCAGGTCGTCAAACTTGCGAATGCCCAGCTGGGCCATGATTTGGCGCACTTCTTCTGCAATGAAGAAGAAGTAGTTCACCACATGCTCAGGCTTGCCCGAGAACTTCTTGCGCAGCTCGGGGTCTTGCGTGGCCACGCCCACGGGGCAGGTGTTCAAGTGGCACTTGCGCATCATGATGCAGCCTTCCACGACCAGCGGGGCCGTGGCGAAACCGAACTCGTCAGCGCCCAGCAGCGCGCCGATGGCGACGTCACGGCCGGTCTTCATCTGGCCGTCGGCCTGCACACGAATGCGGCCACGCAGGCGGTTGAGCACCAAGGTCTGCTGGGTTTCGGCCAGGCCGATTTCCCACGGGCCGCCGCAATGCTTGATGGACGACCAGGGCGATGCGCCCGTGCCGCCGTCGTGCCCGGCGATCACGACGTGGTCGCTCTTGCACTTGGCCACGCCTGCAGCGATGGTGCCCACGCCCACTTCAGACACCAGCTTGACACTGATGCCAGCATGCGGTGCCACGTTCTTCAGATCGTGGATCAGCTGGGCCAAGTCCTCGATGGAGTAGATGTCGTGGTGGGGTGGTGGCGAGATCAGGCCCACACCGGGTACGCTGTGGCGCAGCTTGCCGATGTAGTTGGAGACCTTGCCGCCCGGCAGCTGACCGCCCTCACCCGGCTTGGCACCTTGGGCCATCTTGATCTGGATCTGGTCGGCCGACGACAGGTATTCGGCGGTGACACCGAAGCGGCCTGAAGCCACCTGCTTGATGCGGCTGCGCAGCGAGTCGCCGTCCAGCAAAGGCAGATCGACCTCCACGTTCTCGGCACCGATCACGCTCTTGAGCGTATCGCCCTTCTTGATCGGGATGCCCTTGAGTTCGTTGCGGTAACGGGCTGCGTCTTCGCCGCCCTCGCCCGTGTTGCTCTTGCCGCCGATGCGGTTCATGGCAACGGCCAGCGTGGCATGCGCCTCGGTGCTGATAGAGCCGAGCGACATGGCGCCGGTGGCAAAACGCTTGACGATTTCCTTGGCGGGCTCGACTTCGTCGATCGAAATGGCCTTGGCGGGGTCGATCTTGAACTCAAACAGGCCACGCAGCGTCATGTGGCGCTTGCTCTGGTCGTTGATCAGCTGGGCGTACTCCTTGTACGTGTTCCAGTTATTGGCACGCGTGCTGTGCTGCAGCTTGGCAATCGCGTCGGGCGTCCACATGTGGTCTTCGCCACGGGCGCGCCAGGCGTATTCGCCGCCTGCGTCCAGCATGGTTTCGAGCACGGGGTCATCACCAAAGGCGGCCTTGTGCATGCGGATGGCTTCTTCGGCGATTTCAAACACGCCAATACCTTCCACGCGGCTAGCGGTGCCGGTGAAGTACTTGCCCACGGTGTCCGTGTTCAGGCCAATGGCCTCGAACAGCTGGGCGCCGCAGTAGCTCATGTAGGTGCTCACGCCCATCTTGGACATGATCTTGGACAGGCCCTTGCCAATCGCCTTGACGTAGTTGTAGATGGCCTTGTCAGCTGACAGGTCGCCGCCCAACTCTTTGTGCATGTCGGCCAGGGTTTCCATGGCCAGGTAGGGGTGCACGGCCTCTGCGCCGTAGCCCGCCAGCACGGCAAAGTGGTGCACTTCGCGGGCAGTGCCCGTCTCAACCACCAAGCCAGCCGTGGTGCGCAGGCCCGCACCCACCAAGTGCTGGTGAATGGCCGACAGCGCCAGCAGCGCAGGGATGGCCAGTTGCGTAGCGCTCACGGCGCGGTCGCTGATGATGAGGATGTTAGCGCCGCCCTTGATGGCGTCCACGGCTTGCGCACACAGCGAGGCCAGCTTGGCTTCCACGCCCTCACGGCCCCAGTCCAGCGGGTAGGTGATGTCGATGGTGACGCTCTTGAACTTACCGTTCGTGTAGCGCTCGATGTCGCGCAGCTTGGCCATGTCGGCAAAGTCGAGTACGGGCTGGCTCACTTCGAGCCGCATCGGTGGGTTGACCTGGTTGATGTCCAGCAGGTTGGGCTTGGGGCCGATGAAGCTGTTGAGCGACATCACGATGGCCTCACGGATCGGGTCGATCGGCGGGTTCGTCACCTGGGCGAACAACTGCTTGAAGTAGTTGTAAAGCGGCTTGTTCTTGCCCGAGAGCACCGCCAGCGGGCTGTCGTTGCCCATGGAGCCAATGCCTTCTTCGCCGTTCTTGGCCATGGGGGCCATCAAGAACTTGATGTCTTCCTGCGTGTAGCCAAACGCCTGCTGGCGGTCCAGCAGGGGCAGATCCGCTGGAGCGGGAGCGGCTGCGCTCTCACCCGCTTCGATGCTGTCGAGCTTGATGCGCAGGTTCTCGATCCACTGCTTGTAGGGCTTGGTGTTGACGACGTTGGCTTTGAGCTCATCGTCGTCGATCATGCGGCCTTGTTCCAGGTCGATCAGGAACATCTTGCCCGGCTGCAGGCGCCACTTGCGCACAATCTTGTTCTCAGGAATCGGCAGCACGCCCGACTCGGAACCCATGATGACCAAGTCGTCGTCGGTGATGCAGTAGCGCGAGGGGCGCAGGCCGTTGCGGTCCAACGTGGCGCCGATCTGGCGTCCATCGGTGAACACGATGGAGGCGGGGCCATCCCAGGGCTCGAGCATGGCGGCGTGGTATTCATAGAAAGCGCGGCGGCGCTCGTCCATGGTGGTGTGCTGTTCCCAAGGCTCTGGGATCATCATCATCACGGCCTGGCTGATGGGGTAGCCGGCCATGGTCAGCAATTCCAGGCAGTTGTCGAACGTGGCGGTGTCGGACTGGTCGGCGAAGCTGATGGGGTAAAGCTTTTGCAGGTCGGCGGCCAGCACGGGCGAGGCCATCACGCCTTCGCGCGCCTTCATCCAGTTGTAGTTGCCCTTGACGGTGTTGATTTCACCGTTGTGCGCCACATAGCGGTAGGGGTGGGCCAGCGGCCATTCAGGGAAAGTGTTGGTGGAGAAGCGTTGGTGCACCAGGCCAATGGCCGACACGCAGCGCTCGTCTTGCAGGTCCAGGTAGTACTTGCCCACTTGGTCGGCCAGCAGCAGGCCCTTGTAGACCACCGTGCGGCTGGACATGGAAGGAACGTAGTATTCCTTGCTGTGCTTGAGCTTGAGGGCCTGAATGTTGGCGCTGGCCGTCTTGCGGATCACGTACAGCTTGCGCTCCAGCGCGTCCTGCACGATCACATCGTTGCCACGGCCGATGAACACCTGGCGCAGGATAGGCTCCTTCTTGCGCACGGTGGGGGACATGGGCATGTCCACATTCACAGGCACATCGCGCCAGCCCAGCAGCACTTGGCCTTCGGCCTTGATGGCGCGCTCCATCTCCTGCTCGCAAGCCAGACGGGAGGCGTGCTCCTTGGGCAGGAAGATCATGCCAACGCCGTATTCACCCGCCGCAGGCAAGGTCACGCCCTGTTTGGCCATTTCTTCACGGTACAGCGCGTCGGGGATCTGGATCAGGATACCGGCGCCGTCACCCATCAGAGGGTCGGCCCCTACGGCGCCACGGTGGTCGATGTTTTCCAGAATCTTCAGGGCCTGCGTCACGATGTCGTGGCGCTTGATGCCCTTGATGTGGGCCACAAACCCGAGGCCACAGGCGTCGTGTTCGTTGCCAGATGAATACAAACCGTGTTGTTGCAGATGCTGGATCTCGGCGGCCGTGGTCATGGCGCTCTCCTCATGTTTTCGCAGGGATGCCGAGATTAGTGCAATGCAACATAGGATGCAAGCAGATTAAATAGGGTCAGATACTATTTAAATTCCAACAAAATTCATCAACCAATTATTGGGGACATATCAAATTCACGCACCGAAATCCACATCCATCGATTCACAGTCAGTCGTCAGTCTGTGTTTTGCGGGGCCTGCCAGGCTGGGAGCGCGTCACGCGGCGCGCAGTCTTCGCCTGAATCTCTTCCAAGAACGCCGCAGAGCCCAGCGCCCAGCCATTCAAAGCAGAGTCCACCAACAACTTCTGCTGCGAAGTGGCCAGACCGGACTCCAGCATGGCCAAATAGGCCGCTTCACGCGCAAAGGGGGTGTTGCCCAGCGCCCAATAGCAGGCATGGGGTGACAGCAGGCGGTCGTTGCGCAGGCCCAGCCAATGGGATGCACTGGACCACCGGTAATCAGAGGCTTGCACCACCAAGCCGCCACGCACCGGATTCAGGTCCAAAAACACCATGCAAGGCAAAAGATAGGCCTCAGCTTCCAGCACCGTAGAACGATAGCGCCCCTCCCACAAAGTGCCGGTGCGCCCATGGCGGCGGTTGAAGTACTGGGCATAAGTGCGACCCACAGATTGCATCATCTTGGGCAGCCCGTCTGCAGAATCAGGTGTCGCCAGCAAGTGGAAGTGGTTCTCCATCAACGCATAGGCATGCACTGCCACGCCGTGCTTGGGCGCCTGCTCGGTCAATTGCGCTAGAAAGACATCAAAGTCTTCGGCATTGGCAAAAATGGGCTGGCGGTTGTTGCCCCGCTGGATCACATGGTGCGGGTAACCGGGCAAAGTCAGTCGGGGCAAACGGGCCATGGGAGGCGTTGGCCAAAGCGGCCATGCGTCAAAAAGGGACGATGATAAATGCGTCCCCTATTTTCGCTGCGCACCCGAGCACAATCGAGACTATGACAATGCTGCCTCAGCCTCCAACCCAAATCTGTGCCCCATGGACTGCTGAAGGCCAAATTCATCCAGCAAAGCCGCCAAGCGCTCAACCGCGCTGCGCTTCTTCTGCCCGGTGTAGCGGGCAATGATCAGCTCATTTTTCATGCTGTGCTCCCACCCCACCAGCTCCGTCACCGTCACCTGGTAGCCACGCGCCTCCAGGTACAGGCACCGCAACACGTTGGTGACTTGGCTTCCCAGCTCCCGGGTGTGCAGCGGATGCCGCCAAAGCTCTGCCAACGGAGTGCGCGCCAACTGCAGCGCCTTGTCGCGGCGCAAGCAAGCGGCCATCTCAGCCTGGCAACAGGGCACCAGCACCATGGCACGGGCCCGCTTTTGCAGCCCAAACGCAATGGCATCGTCGGTGGCGGTGTCGCAGGCATGCAACGCGGTCACCACGTCCATCTGCTCTGGCAACTCTGCCACCCCCATGGATTCGGCCACAGAGAGATTCAAAAACGACATCCGATCAAAGCCTAGCTGGGACGCCAATCCACGCGACCGCTCCACCAGCTCGGCACGCGTTTCAATGCCGTAAATATGCCCGCGCCCCAGTTGCTTGAAGAACAAGTCGTACAGGATAAAACCCAGGTAAGACTTGCCAGCCCCATGGTCAGCCAGTCCGGGACTGCGCCCCTCTTCTGAAAACTCTTTCAGTAAAGGCTCGATGAAATTGAAGAGGTGATAGACCTGCTTGAGCTTGCGACGGGTGTCTTGGTTCAGGCGGCCATCGCGGGTCAGTATGTGCAGCTCTTTGAGCAGCTCGACAGACTGCCCTGGGCGCAACTCATCTTGCACAGAGAATGACTCTGGCGGTTTTTTACCGCTGGCCGCCCCGCTGGCTGCGCGACCCGCATCCTGCATGCCTTTGCGTTTTGTTTGTGGGGTTGCCATGCCTTAGTTTCCTTCGCCAGAACGATCCACCACTCCGTGCACCGGGCAACGTGCCCCCACATCCAGCGCGGCCCAGCCCTGAGCACCAAGGTCTTCTAAGACTTCAATATTCCGCTCAAAGATGGCGTCCGCCTCTGGAAACACCGCCACCGCCCGGTCAATACTCTCTTCGCGCAGCAGGTGCAAGGTGGGGTACGGCGTTCGGTTGGTGCAGTTGGAGACATCGTCCAGCTGCGTGCCCGCAAACTGAAATTGTGGGTGGAAAAAAGCCACCTGCAGCAGGCCATCTAAATCCAACTCCTGGACCAAATCGTCCACCAACGCGGTGAAATCGTTGAAGTCCAGAAAATCGGCCATGCAGCGAGGCGCCATCAAGAGCGTGGTGTCTCGCACCTCCGGGGAGATGTCAGACAAAGCCAGTAACTCCCGACGCACATCCGCCAGCAAAGTGTCGGCCTCCGTGGCCGCGCTGACGACATAGTGCACTTGGCCTTTGACATGTACGCCCTTGGCAAAGGGACAGAGGTTGAGCCCAATCACGGCGCGCTCCAGCCAACGGACGGTGTCTTCCATCACGATCGCCTCCAAGCCATCCTGGGCCAAAAGGGTCGCGTTGGAGCTATCTGGGGTGGTCGAAGTCATCACACAAAGAGGCCAAAGCCGCAGCAAGAAAGAGGCGGATTGTATGCGTGCCCTTTTCTACCTCCTTCTGGGTCAACACATCAGACGCTGACCAGAAAGACGCTCATGCTCCCGAATGGCAAACCGGTCGGTCATGCCAGCGACGAAATCGGCCACGACCACAGCCCGGGCCTGCGCATCACCCTGCTGTGCTTTTTCGGCATAAGCCGGCTTCATCTCAGCAGGACGATCGACATAGATCGCAAACAACTCCCGTACGATGTGTTTGGCGTTACCCGTGGTCTCCATCACTTGCGGATGGCGGTACAAAGCCCGAAACAAAAACCGCTTGAGCTCCAAGGATTGCTCGCGCATGAATGCGCTGAACTGCACCAGCACAGGCATCCTGCGTACAGCCTGCACATCGGCAGGCTGACGTTCATCCAATGCCAAGCGCGTTTCCGCAATCACGTCATACACCTGCGCACTGAGCATGCGACGAATCGACTCATGCAAACAGCGCCGCTGCATGGATGGTGAAGCCAGCTGAGGGTGCTCTTTCAGCGCTTCTGCACGATAGCGGTCAAACAAGGCCACTTCTTCCAGCTGGGCCATGGAGAGCAACCCAGAACGCACACCATCATCAATGTCGTGGGCGTTGTATGCAATCTCATCCGCCAAATTGCACAGCTGGGCCTCCAAGCTGGGTCGCATTTTTTGCAAAAACCTCGCCCCAACCCCCTGCGGCTCGCTCATCTCAAGCAACTGCGCATTCGCAGCCGAGCAGTGCTTCAAGATTCCCTCTCGGGTCTCAAAGCTCAGGTTCAGACCATCGTAGGCGGGATAGCGCTCTTCCAAGCGATCCACCACCCGCAAACTTTGCAGATTGTGCTCGAAGCCCCCAAAGGGCTTCATGCATTCATTCAACGCATCCTGCCCCGCATGCCCAAACGGCGTATGCCCCAAATCGTGCGCCAGTGAAATCGCCTCGACCAGGTCTTCGTTAATGCACAGGGTGCGGGCAATAGACCGCCCTAATTGCGCGACTTCCAAAGAATGGGTTAGCCGGGTGCGAAACAAATCCCCTTCGTGGTTCAAGAAGACCTGCGTTTTGTAAACCAGCCGCCGAAACGCCGTGGAATGGACAATTCGATCCCGATCCCGCTGGTACTCCGTGCGCGTTGGCGCTGCAATCTCTGGATATTGGCGCCCCCTGCTGAACGCGGGATCACAGGCGTATGGTGCAAGCAACGGAGGTTCCATTCAAAAATGGCCCTAGCGCTTTAACAAAAAGCGCTAGCAGCTATCAAAAGCGTAGCAATCAAGCGCAGCAGGCGTCGATCACCTCACGCACCAAGGCGTCTGGCGCAGGACGAACCACAGCCTTGCCTGGTCCATCGATCAATACAAACCGGATTTCACCAGCTTCCGATTTCTTGTCGATACGCATTAACTCTAGGTAGCGACCTGCATTGTCCGCTGCGTCTACAACGGGCCCCTTTGTAGGCAAGCCTGCGCGCTGAATCAATGCTCTCAGCCTATCGACAAAAGCTGCATCTACCATACCCAAACGGCAAGACAGCTCAGCCGCCATGATCATGCCTGCGGCCACACCCTCTCCGTGTAACCAAACGCCGTAGCCCATCCCTGCTTCAATGGCATGACCAAAGGTATGGCCAAAATTCAGGATGGCACGCAAGCCTGACTCTCGCTCGTCAGCAGCAACCACCTGTGCTTTGATTTCACAACTGCGACGAATCGCATGCAGTAGAGCCGTTCGATCACGCCTCAAAAGCGCATTCATATTAGTCTCAAGCCAAATCAGAAACTGCATGTCTGTGATTGGCCCATACTTAATTACCTCAGCCAATCCTGCACCCAACTCTCGATCCGGCAGTGTGTCTAGTGTGCTGATATCACATACAACCAACTGGGGCTGATAAAAGGCCCCAATCATATTTTTTCCATGCGGATGATTAATAGCGGTCTTTCCTCCAACAGAAGAATCCACTTGGGAAAGCAACGTTGTCGGCACCTGGACAAAAGGAACACCACGCATATAACAAGCTGCCGCAAAGCCTGTCATATCACCAACCACCCCCCCACCCAACGCAAACAATACCGTCTTCCGATCACAACCAAACTTTATTAAAGCATCAAAAATTAAATTTAGACTCTCCCAGTTTTTGTAATTTTCTCCATCTTTCAAGATGACTACATGAATTTTTTTATATCTCTCTGCAATCGAATTTTTTAAATCCTCAAGATATAAAGAAGCAACGACATCGTTCGTAACAATGAGCGCTGACAACGCCAATGGGGCCTGCTCAAAATAGGCCTCTGAAAATCCATCCACAGCAAAAAGGACATCGTACGCGCGATCACCCAAAGATACAGTCAATCCACTTTTTTGCATTAGAAAATATCAGAATTTAAAACCCAAAAAGGCCAAGCAGCAATGCTGCTTGGCCTATGCATACCAAAGGACGAGGACAATACCTATCCTGAGGGATTTCTAGTTTTTGTCAGCGCAATTGGACGCCCTACCCAATGGATTCGTAGCGGCAGCTGGGGCCACATTTTTATCGGTCATGTCAGAGGCCAGAGCAACGGCCTTGAACAAGAAGAAAGCTCCAGACTCCGTGCCAGCCACAGTCGCCTTGGCAGTCAAATCAAAGTCGATCCAATAAGCATATTGCTGACCATAAGTCACCTTAAATTCTGCATTTCCGGCTGCGTCGGTAGTCAAATTACCAGGAGACACCAAGCCAGGCTGCCCAGGCGTAAGAACACCATTCGAATTAAAGTCTTCACCCGCATCAAGCTTGCCATCACGATTCGTGTCTTCGTTAGCGCAAGTTGCAGAAATGATTGGCACCCATACATTATCTGTAGCACTATATTGCATATCGCCCTTGTAATAAACAGAGGGCCAAACAGAAACTGTCAGACTCTGATTCGCCACGGGAGATCCATTGGAATCACTCACTTGAACTGAGAATGTCTTACGGTATTGAGTTGACAGCTTTTCGATGGTGTTGTTCGCAGCAATTGTGATAAACAACGCTTGCCCATTGACTGTGATATTTGTATCCGCTGCAATTGACGTATTGGGAACAGTTGCACGAATCTGAACACCATTAGTGGCGGTAGACACGGGTCCGGCGATAAAAACATCTGTCGCAAGACCATTAGAGTCTGTGATCGCTGTACCCGTCTTGATCTTCCCGCCGCTCAGATCCTTGACCGCAGTAAAAAATACAGTCTGTCCTTTCACCGGATTACCAGAAGAGTCACGCACAGTGGCTCGCAATTCTGCTTGGTTGACAGTACTACCGGCAGCGTTGGGAGCTACAGCAGCAGACGATGATTGCAAAACTAGGCTGGCCGGAGTGCGAGAAACAAAATTCACAGGGAGCGTAGTCACCACATTGGAATCAACACTGGCGCTGACGATGGCGGAACCAACTGACGGAGAAGTCAACTGAGTCACCGCATTTCCATTGACATCGGTGACCGCTTGCGCTGGACTCACCGAACCCCGTGTCGTGCTAAAAGCGACGGTCTTACCTGCAACGCCAACGCCTCCCGAGAGGTAACGCACAGTAATCGCTTGTTGGGCACCAACTCCGATTTCAGCCTCTGCCGCAGGTGATGTAAACGCAAAATTCAAACTGCTCACCGTCACATTCAAAACCTGAGAGGCTCCAGCACCACGAATCGTCAGAGTGTCAGAACCAGCGTTCGCTGCGCTGTAAGTAAAAGCGACTCCACCGTTGGCATCTGTTTTGCCTCCGTTCGCCAAAGTCACCGCATTGTTCAAGGTAGAGGTCACCGTAACAGACACCCCCGCAATGGCAGCACCAGCACTGTCACGAACACTGACAGCAAAACTACCGACTGCTCCCGCCAAAACGGATGTTGCACCTGATGCACTCAGCGTTGTTCCAGTGACAGGCAACACGGCAGTTTTGGTAATTCCACCGGCCTTCACCGTCAATGTAATTTCACGATTAGAACGATCGCTACCAGAAGTCAACTTCGCTGTCGCACGACCATCTGCTCCAGTCGTCGCTGTTGCGCTGTCCAAAGTTCCACTACTAGCACTAAAAGTAAGCGCTTGCGATGCAATCGCATTGTTAGAAACATCCTTCACAATCGCAGAAACAGTCACACCTGCCGTGTCCGCCGAAGCAAGACTGGTAGCAGAAGTCAGAATTTCAATGGAAGCCGCGACAGGCCCAGAGCTATCACTCGTGCCCCCGGCACTTCCACCACCACCACCACAAGAAACCAACAGCACCATTGCCAGTGCAGAGCAATATTTTAAAAGACTTCTCATACTATACCCTCTAAACAAATTATTTCAGCGGCTAACGGAACGATCTGCGATTACTTTTGGAGTAATAAAGACAAGCATTTCACGTTTGACGGATTCTTTTGTTTTATTTTTAAACAAATTACCAACAACAGGCACATCTCCAAGCAACGGTATTTTGTTTTCTTGGTTTGATTCTTCCATCTCGAAAATACCGCCAATTACAACCGTACCTCCATTTTCAATCAATACCTGAGTCTTGATGTGCTTGGTATCGATCGCCACCCCCTGTGTAGTTGTCTCGCCACGGCTGTCCTTGCTCACATCCAAATCAAGAATAATATTACCCTCAGGAGTTATCTGGGGAGTAACCTCAAGCTTAAGAACGGCCTTTTTGAAGGCTATGGTCGTCGCTCCATTAGGAGCAGTAACGGAATATGGATACTCAGTTCCCTGCTCAATCAGTGCTTTGGTTTGATCCGCAGTAATGAGCCGAGGGCTTGACACAATTTTCCCCTGCCCATCGGCCTCCATTGCAGACAACTCAAGAGTTAAAAAACGATTGGCAGCAGAATTGAAGATTGACAGAGCGAAAGATCCAACACTCGACACACCAGACAAGGAGGCTGGCAAATTTACAAATGTCTGCTCTGTCGCAACCGTGCCACCCGACCCTGAAGACGCCGTCGCATTAGCATAGCTAGTTCCAAACGCGACTCGATTATTACCACCTATGCTGTAACCACCATCGCCACCTAACTGAGCCCGAAGATCACCACCACCAAGTTTGACCCCTAAAGACCGACCAAAAGTGTCTCGCGCCTCAACAATGCGCGCCTCAATCATTACTTGGCGAACCGCAACATCCAAAGTAGCAAGCAACTGCCGAACCTCCTCAAGCTTGCTTGAGGTATCCGTTACAAACAACTGATTAGTTCGAGGTTCCGAAATCGCGCTACCACGCTCTGACAAAAATCTATTAGATGCAGCGCCCGAAGATACACCACCCGAAGTACTGCTCAGCTGAGTAACCATATCAGCAGCTTTTGCATAATTCAATTGAAAAGCCTGCGTACGAAGTGGCTCCAACTTCTGAATAGTCAATGCAGCTTGATAATCTTTTTTGGTACGATCATCAATCTCATCCTTAGGCGCTATCCACAAGACACTTCCTGTCTTGCGCATTCCAAGCCCCTTTGCATCCATGATAATTTGCAGAGCTTGATCCCAAGGAACATCTTTTAATCGTAATGTTAAAGCACCAGACACCGTATCTGATGTAACGATATTGAAATTTGTAAAATCCGCAATCACTTGAAGCAAAGACCGAACTTCAATGTTTTGAAAATTCAAAGACAGCTTCTCACCGCTGTAGTTAGGACCTTGCGTCAACTTTGACAAATCAACTTTCTTCTGCCGAACTTCGATGACAAATTGATTGTCGCTCTGATAGGCACTGTGCTCCCAATCACCTATGGGCTCGACAAGCATACGCACCTTGTCGCCTTGTTGAGTCGTGGTGATTGACTGAACGGGAGTCCCGAAATCAGCCACATCCAAACGCCGACGCATCCCCTCGGGCAAGCTTGATCGCAAGAACTCGATGGCTAAACCTTTGCCCTGTTGCCGGAGGTCCACGCCAATCTGGTTGTTTGGCAGTTCAACAACAATTCGACCTGCGCCATCAGCGCCTCGCCGAAAATCGATGTCCTTCAGTGTTAAAACTTCATTATTATAGCTATCGGCAAACTTTGCGGTTTGCTGCACAGGAGCGCTTGAAGAAGCGCCGACGGGGTCCAGCATGATAAGCAGCGCACTACCCTGAATTTCAGCCCGATACGACGTAGGCTGCTTCAAATTGAGGACGATGCGCGAACGCCCACCAGCTTCCACAACATTGGCAGACTTCAAATTACCCTGATTGATGTCAACAGCATTTTTTCCAGTTGCATTGGAGGCCCCTGGAAAGTCCAAAGCAATGCGCGCAGGCGATTGAGTCGCAAAGCCGGTTGGCAAACCTGCAAGAGGCTCTGCCAAATCAACCCGAAGAACCTCAGCCCCACCTTGCAATGAACCGGTCACAGACCGGATAGCTTGCTGTGCCAGCGCAGCTGTTGACAAACAAGTGATGCAGATTGCAACAGCCGTATGTTGGAAAACTTTCATTATGGAATCACTTTGTTGCTTCATTTTTTGGCACCCTCTTGTAGGTCAAGTGAAGTCATTCGCTCTGTCCAATCGCCGGTTGCATCTTGAACAATTTCTCGAATTTTTATTTCTGATTCAGAAATACTCAGGATACGTCCGTAGTTTTGCCCCAAATAACTTCCGACCTGAACTTGATGCAAAAGTTTATCGACTTTGAGCAACGCGGTTGGTTTCCCACTCTTACTCAAACTACCAACCATAACCATCGCATCCAATGGGAATGCCTCTAAAGGCTCTTTGCGCCTGATTTGCTCGGGCGCTATGAGCGCTGCATTTGCACCGGTCTGCGAGGAGTCACGCTTCAAAGCCTGCGTCAATTTGAGCGAGTTGAACGGGTCCAACTCAGAGGCCACAGTGTAGGCCTGTGGTTCGAACTTCTTAGGCTCCGTAATCGGTGTAATTCTAGGTTTTGCTTGAGCACGTTCGCTGGCCATCCACTGGCGCAACTCGTCGTCACCTGAAGAAATACACCCAGAAGTTAGAGCAACAGCCGCTACAGCCAATAATGCTTTACAAGCACTCATTTAGCACCTCCCGCTTTTGTTGCAGCCGCTTTACGTTGGGCTTGAACTTCTTCACTGTCCAAATAACGGAAAGTGCGGGCAGTACCCTCTAAGGTCAAAGCATTTGGTTCTTTAGGATTAGCTGTCACCGACAAATCATTAAGGGTCACAATCCGCGAAAGATGTGCCACATCCGATGCAAAAGCACCAATGTCGTGATACTTACCCGCGACCTTCAACGAAATTGGCAATTCAGCATAGTAGTCTCTCGCCACCAGTTGCCCTGGCCTGAAAAGTTCAAACTGAAGACTCCGCCCCAAGCCTGCCTGATTAATGTCAGACAAAAGGGCCGCCATTTCAGCCTTACTCGGCAACTGCTTTTCCAGTTGAATCACATATTGCTGCACTTGTTCACGTTGCTTCTTCAACGCATCAAGGCTGACAGCCTTTATCAATTTCTTTTGATAATCTGCTCGCAATGTAATTTCAGTGTTGCGCTCCGTTTCCAACTCAGCTTCGTAGTCTTTAATGACGACAAACCATAGAAGAACAGCAACAACGACTGCGGTGACAACATACAGCAGCGACCGCGGCAGAGCAGGCCAAAGAGATGGGTCTTTGGTATCCAGTCCGCTAAACTGCTTGGTTAGTTTTCCTTGAAATTCCGCAAAATCGAATTGCGGAGAGGATTTTTTCTTGGCCATTTTATGGTTTCCCCGTCACACCGGCCTTGCCAGTCGCCGCATCTGAAGATTTTGCCGAATCGACAGGGCTCATCAACGTGAAGGTCATTTTGAAGGACGAAACGCGACGCTGATCTTTGGCTGACAGAGGCACATTTGCAGACACAATTTCAACCAGTTCAGGCTTGGAAATCCAAGGGGTGTTGCTAGAGAGATTGCGCAACAACTCTGAAACACGCTCATTGGACTGCGCCATGCCTTGCATGGTTACAGTCTTGTTTGTCTGCTTGAAATTGCTGATAAACACACCATCTGGCAGCTGCTTGACCAGTTCATTGAGCAAATGAACCGGAATATTCCGATCTGACTGAAGATTCTCGACAGCCTTTTGCCGCGCAACCAATGCTGCGATTTCGTCTTCAATTGTCGCAATTTCCTTGATTTGATTTTCAAGAACAGCGATCTCTTGTTTGAGGAACTTATTCTTGTCCTGCTGCTCTGTTATCAACAGCTGCAACCACCAGTAGATAGCCCCAGCAATGACCAAACCCATCAGAAACGATGCGAACAACGCGGCTTGGAACGCTTCGCGGCGGCGCTTTCGCGCGGCTTCACGGTGCGGAAGTAGATTGATCAAGATCACCGCAGGAACCTCCGCATTGCCAACCCACAAGAGGTGAGATATGACGGCGCCTCACGCACCATCTTTTTCAGACGTACCCCACTGCCAATTTCCATACCGTCAAACGGATTGACGGAACTGCATGCAAATCCCGACTGCTGAGTCACGGCTTCTGTCAATCCAGGCAGAGGAGCAGATCCTCCTGCAAGCAAAATGTGATCAACGCGGTTATGCGGCGTACTTGTGAAGAAGAACTGCAGAGCACGCACAATTTCTTGTGCCATGCTGTCAACAAAAGGACGCAACACAGCCGACTGGTAATCTTCTGGAAGGTCGCCGCTTCGTTTTTTGCTTTCCGCCTCTTCGACAGAAAATCCGTATTGACGGACAATCAACTGCGTCAGCTGCGCACCACCAAACGCTTGATCTCGGTCGTACAAGACCTCTTCGTTCAGCATGACTTGCATGCTTGTCGTCAGAGCACCCACCTCAAACAGCGCGACCATCGCATTCGATCCCTTGCCTGGAAGTGCTTCAATGAGACGACCCGCAGCCAATCTGGAAGCGTTCGATTCAATGTCGACAACGATGGGCTTAAGGCCTGCAGCTTCCGCGAGACCTTGTCGGTCCTGCACCTTTTCTCGCCTGGACGCAGCGATCAAAACTTCAACATCCCCCGGCGAGCTCTTGCTAGGGCCGATGACGCAGAAGTCCAAACTCACTTCGTCCAAAGAAAAAGGAATGTATTGATTGGCTTCCGACTCCACCTGCACTTCAAGCTCTTGCTCGGTCATTCCACCAGGCAAAGTGATTCTCTTGGTGATCACGGCAGATGAAGGCAAAGCCAACGCCACATTCTTTGTGCGTGTCCCGCTTTTTTTCACAAGGCGACGCACTGCCTCAGCAACCTCATCGAACTTTTCGATGTTGCCGTCAGTGATCCATCCCCGCTCCAGCGGTTCAATAGCGCAACGTTCCAGAACAAGGCCTCCCGCCTTATCCCGCCCTAACTCCACCAGCTTGACGCTGGATGAGCTGATGTCGATACCCAGCAGAGGCGCAGCCTGGCGACTGAACAAAGATCCCATTGAGATCAAGATTGGTCCCCTGTAACTTGTCAAAATGACGCAACAAAACTTAACACTTCACTTCAATGCTATCAGTAAGATAGTTCTCCGGCAAAGAATTTTGCCCGCCTTTGAACTACAGAGCGTTGCCAAAACCAGACGATTTTTTCAGCGCCCGTAGCATCCACAATCTCGCCAATCCAGAAGAATGGATACGGCCGAGCCCTCAAAGACAAGTTCCAGACCGTAAATTTGTGTCGGCATTTTTATAATGCTGCGAACAGCCATTCGGAGCGATATGACGCCCCCCTCTCCTGACCAGTCCCCCCAGCAAAAATCGTCCAATAGAAGCGCAGGCAGCCGATGGTTGAGTGTCATTCTGAAAATTCTGCTTTGGTGCGCAGGCCTTGCCGCCGCTGCCGCCTTTGGCTTGGCTTTGACCATCGCCATAGCGCTGGCCGTGGCCTACCCCAACCTCCCCGATGTGTCTGACTTGGCGGACTACCGCCCCAAGCTTCCGCTGCGGGTGTTCTCCTCCGAGGGAGCCTTGCTGGGCGAGTACGGTGAGGAGCGGCGAAATCTCACGCCGATCCAGGAAATTCCGCAGGTGATGAAAGACGCGGTGCTCGCCATTGAAGACACGCGCTTCTTCCAGCATGGCGGCGTCGATTACAAGGGCATGGTGCGCGCGGGTCTGGCCAACATGGGCCGGGTAAAAAGCCAGGGAGCATCCACCATTACCATGCAAGTGGCCCGAAATGTTTACCTGTCCTCAGAAAAGACATTTACTCGCAAAATTTACGAAATATTACTCACATTCAAACTGGAGCACATGCTCTCCAAAGATCAGATTCTTGAGATTTACATGAATCAGATTTATCTGGGTAACCGTGCCTATGGTTTTTCTGCTGCGGCTGAAGCCTATTTTGGCAAACCGCTGAAATCCATTTCGATTGCGGAAGCCGCCATGCTCGCGGGCCTGCCCAAAGCGCCATCGGCCTACAACCCTATCAGCAACCCAAAGCGGGCTCGATCACGGCAGCTCTACATCATTGAGCGCATGGAAGAAAACGGGTTCATCACAGAACAAGAGGCAGTGGATGCCAAGAAGGAAGAGCTCAAGATCCGTTCCGGGCTGAGCAACACCCGCGTGCACGCTGAATACGTAGCCGAGATGGCACGCCAGTTGATCTTCACCCAATACGGTAACGAAGCCTACACACGCGGCTTGAACGTCTACACCACACTGAACGCGGGCGATCAGGAAACGGCCTACACGGCCCTGCGCCGCGGCATCATGGACTATGAACGCAGGCAGCAATACAGGGGGCCCGAGAAGTTTGTCTCGCTTCCTGCGGGCACTGGCCAGGACGTTGAGGAAGCCATCGACGATGCGCTGACCAACCACGTGGACAACGGTGACGTGCTGGCGGCAGTGGTGCTGGAGGCATCCGCCAAAAAAGTGGTGGTGGCCCGCGGCAATGGTGATGCCATTGAAGTGACGGGCGATGGACTCAAGCCCGTCCAGTCAGGCCTCAGTGACAAAGCGCCGCCCAACATCAAGATTCGCAGGGGCGCAATCATCCGGATTGTGAAGACACCCAAAAACACCTGGGAAATCACCCAGCTGCCTGAAGTAGAAGGCGCGTTCGTGGCGGTCGATCCACGCTCCGGAGCCATCAAGGCCCTGGTCGGTGGCTTCGACTTCGACAAGAACAAGTTCAACCACGTCTCACAGGCCTGGCGCCAGCCTGGCTCCAGCTTCAAGCCATTCATTTATTCAGCATCTCTGGAAAAAGGCTTCACACCCGCCACAGTGATCAACGACGCACCCCTGTTCTTCGATGCGGGCGTGACGGGCGGACAGCCCTGGGAACCGAAAAACTACGACGGTAAGTACGACGGACCCATGACCATGCGCACGGGCTTGGCCCGCTCCAAAAACATGATCTCGATTCGGATCTTGCAAGCCGTCGGCCCCAAGACGGCGCAGGAGTGGGTTTCGCGCTTCGGCTTTGATCCCGAGAAGCACCCCGCCTATCTGACCATGGCGTTGGGAGCAGGCTCGGTCACTCCACTACAGATGGCGTCGGCCTACTCGGTCTTTGCTAATGGCGGCTACCGCATCAACCCCTGGCTCATCACCAAGGTGACCGATCACAAGGGCCGCGTACTGTCCGAGACCACAACGCCCGTGCTGGAAGAGCAAAACCGTGCCATCGATGCTCGCAATGCTTTCGTCATGAACAGCCTGCTGCAAGAGGTGACCCGCTCTGGGACCGCTGCCCGGGCGCAAGCCACGCTCAAACGGCCTGACTTGGCAGGCAAGACCGGAACGACCAATGATTCGGTGGACGCTTGGTTTGCGGGCTATCAGCCGACCATGGCGGCAGTGACCTGGATTGGCTATGACACCCCGCGCAATCTGGGCAGCCGCGAAACAGGCGGTGGGCTGAGTCTGCCGGTGTGGATCAGCTTCATGGAGCGCGCACTCAAGGGAGTCCCGGTCTCAGAACCCAAGGTACCCACAGGATTGGTGAACATGGGCGGTGAATGGTTCTACGAAGAATATGCCCGCAGCGGTGTTCCAAGCGTCGGGCTGGAAGACCGCAACCCATCTGCAGCGCCCGCTACGGGCCCCGCCGCTGCATCCGCAGCGCAGCCTCCTGTAACCGAAGAGCGCAAACGCATTCTCGATTTATTCCGCAATTGAGAAAGGGCCAGGGAATACTCTTCCCGGCCCTGTCAATCCGCTGCGCACAACGGCACCACCCAAGGCAAGGCCCCATGTTCACGCGGGGCCTTTTGCATAGAGAGCGACTAATCCTGCTGAAACGCCAAGCGCATTCCTGCTTGCGCAGAGGCATCGCGGCTCAGGCATGCGAAGAACTCGCCATCGCCCTTGGTATCTTGCCAAACACTGCCATCGTGGCGGTAGTGATAACCACCCGACTTGGCAGCCATCCAGACCTCGTGCAGCGGCTTTTGCAGGTTGATGACGATCTGGCTGCGGTTGGGGAACGTCAAGGTAATCATCCCGCCCGACCGCTGGTTGTCGATGTCCGCATCTGAGGTTTCGTTGATCGAGTCACAACTGCGCTCGACTGCGCGCAGGAGCTTCTCGGCGATATCCATGAATTCAAGATCGGTCATTACAATTCGCTCATGTTGAAAGCAACCCAAATTCTAGTCAGGGTCATTGTCCTTGCGGGCAGTGCGGCAGCCTTTGTGGGCTGCGGGCAGCGCGGGCCGCTGTATCTTCCCAGTGCGCCAGAAGCCCAGCAACGCGCCACGCTGCCTGAGACGCTGAATCCAACTACCAAGTCCGACGCGGAAAAGCCCGCCAAATAAGCGCCCCACTCAGCCCCTCAACAAAAAAGCCCTGCCCCTCACATCGAGGGACAGGGCTTTGCTGTTGGCGCAGCGGACTCTACAGCGGCGGCACTCTGGGGATGCCCGTTCTCACAGCGACCTCAGAAACGCCAGCAGCGCGTCCCTGTCCGCCGTTCCGAGCTTTTCGAAGCGCTGCCGTGCACGCTCGGCCTCGCCACCATGCCAAAGGATCGCCTCCGTCAAAGTGCGGGCACGGCCGTCGTGCAAATAGCCTGCCTTGCCGCCGTTGCCCATCACTTTGTCGGAGTAGCCAATGCCCCACAGCGGCGCGGTGCGCCACATGGCGCCCTGTGCTTGCCCTTCTGCGTACCGGTCGGCCAGGTCCGCCCCCATGTCGTGCAACAGCAGGTCGGTGTAGGGGCGAATGGTCTGCCCTCTCAGTTCCGCCATCAGATGGCCCGTGCCCGTTTTCATCTCAGCTGCGTGGCATGCGGTGCAGCGCACCGACTGGAAGATTTTGGAGCCCAAAGTCACCTGGGCAGAATCCACGCGGTGCTCGTCCAACGGCGCTACGCCTTTGGGGAAGCCACTGGGCAAACTGCGCTGGGCGGGTACGGCCACCAGGGCCAGGTAGTTGGAGATGGATTGCAGATCCGCTTCAGAGATACCACGCTCCGCTGCCCCAAATTTGCAGGTGGCAGCCCCACCCACACAAGCGCGCTGGGGGTACACCGGCGAGGTGACGGACATGTCCAGCACCAGCGCCGCTGCCGCCTGGTGGCGCAGGCTCGCCTTCGATGCCTTCCAGCCAAAACGGCCCAAGCGGGTCTCGCCCGTCTCGGGGTCCAGCACGTAATTGGCAACCCCCTTCACACCGTCCTCGTCCGGCGCACTGCGCACCCGTGCCAGCACATCGGCCTCTGGGATAGCCTCCAGCAGCCCGCCACCCAACATAGGCTGCGCGGCCCGCAAGGAATAAACCTCAGGCACCGGCCCATCGAATGCCAGCGTCGGCTTGGACAACTCCACCAACAGCCCATCGGCCAGACGCACCGTGCGCTTTTGAAAGCCTGACACCCGCACACCGTTGCCCCAATCGCGCTTACTGCCACCGGCCGCTACCGCATTCATCTGGATGGCGGCGCCATACACCGGGTGCGTCAACTGCTGCCCATTGGCGCCCAGCGAAGCTGTGCGAATGGCCATCTGATCCAGACGCTGGTTGGCAGCCATGGGCGCGGGGCTGCGGCCATTGTTGACGTGGCAAGCGATGCAGGCCGATTGATTAAAACGTGCGCCCTGCAACCCCACCGCCGCGGCATAGCGGTCGTTGCCCGGCTCGTTGTGGTCACCGGTGGTGAAGTTCGTGTGGAGGATGCGCCGCCCCTCCACAAACCGCTGCATGTTCTGCATGCCCGTGTGGTTCTGGGGCTGCTGGAACATCTGGTCGCCATTGTCCGAATAGTTGTACGACACAGACCCGAGCCCCCCGGTGAGGGTGTCTGCAGGCAACGGAACCGAGTTCAGCCGAGGCTGCACGCCATACCAGGGCACCAGCCCCGTGCCCACCACATAGACCCATTCGCCCGAGTAGTAACGGATGCCACCATCGTCCCCCCGTGCGGCCATGGCCTCCCGCGTAGAGAACATGGAGGGCGCCACTTCAATCACATCCCCCACCACCAGCGAACGGGCGGGCACGTTCTTGCCGTTGGGAAAGCCATCGGCATCCAACGCACTGTGGCCCGGGTAATTCTTGATCAGCAACGAGCAAATCGGGTTGCCCAGCTTGCCGTTGGCCGGGTATGGCATGGGAGGGCAGATGCTGGGGGTTCCCACCACCTCGCCGGGGTTCATCCATCCGTAGCCCGTGACCCCCACCCGGTCAAAGCCCCGGAAGAACGCAATGCCGCCCACCAAAAAATCCACCGTGTTGAACTGGTTGACCTGCAAGGTCGGCTTGGTCACGCCCGGCACACGGCTGTTGTCCAGAATCTCCAGGCCCCAGGTGCGGTTCTTGAAATACTGCGGAACAAAGGGCAGATAAGCACCCGGCCCCTTGTCGCGCGGCGCGCCGGTGGCTGCGTCCACCGTTTCATTGGGGCCGTAGCCCACCTCGTTCCACTCCTCACCGCGCTCACGGCCATGGCGCCCCATCGCACGGGCACCAAAGCGCGTCACCAGCGTGCCATCGGCCAGCTTGAACTGCAAGGTCTCCAGCGGCTCCTGCGCCTTGGGCAGCGGCACCACGCCCGCACCGTTGGCCGGGAAGGCCAGCGCCACCGGGGTCACGGGGGCAATGGTGTTGTCGCTGCCCGGCGCCTTGAACTCCACCTCCAACAACGAATAGCCATACTGCGTCGCACGCGCCACCCCGCGGATGCGGACAAAGCGGGTTTTGGCCCCCAGGTTCAAAAATTCCTCGGTGCCGCCCGTGCCCTTGCCCACATAGCGCAGCGGCGCCCACGATGCGCCGTCGTCCGAGGTCTCGATGGCGTACTCCTTGGCATAGGCGTTCTCCCACACCAGCTTCATGGCGCCCAGATAGACCACCTGGCCAAAGTCAAACTGGATCCACGAGTTGTCTTCAAACTTGCTGGCCCAGCGCGTGCTGGCATTGCCATCCACCGCCATGGCTGCCGCCGTGCCACCGTTCTCTGCCGACGACGCTGTGACCGCCACAGGCCTGAGCGCGGCCCCAGGGCGCGTCAGCACATCGGGCGGCAGCGTGGGGTCGGTGGGAGTGGTTGGCACCGGAGTGGGCACTGGCGCCACCTGCCCGCCTGAGAAAACGCTGATCTCGTAAATCGAATACCCGTACCCCCCGGAGCGCTTGACGCCCTGCATGCGCAGGTAGCGCCCGCTGGCGGCCAGACCGCTCCAATCCTCCACACCGCCCTGCCCCGACGTCACGGCCTTCACCGTGGTCCAGGTGACCTGGTCGTTAGACACCTGCAGCAGGTAGCTGCTGGCGTAGGCGGCCTCCCACTGGATCTTCACGCGGTCGATGGCCACCGTTTTTCCGAAGTCCAACACCAAAAACTGGTTGTCTGAAAAGCTGCTGCCCCAACGGGTTGCCGGGTTCTTGTCGATTGCCGCCGCCGCTGACAAGTCGCCCCGCTCCGCCGAGCTGGCCGTGGCTTGCATCGCCACCAGCTCCACCTCGGCCGTTGCCGCTTTGGCCTGCGCCGTCACCGCCTCTACGGCCTGGTTCGCATCGGCCACGCCCGACTGTGCGCCATCGCCTCCGCCGCACCCAGCGGCCAACAACGCCAAAGCCTGCGCAGCCACCGCCCAGCGGTGCCTGCGAAATACGGAATACATCATGGGAAATCCCTCTCTCTCTCTGCGTTTTTGAATACAGCGCCAGCCCATCAGGCCCCACGGCATGCGCCTTGTTGGTGTTCCCCCTGCGGGGATTGGGAGCCCCCCGATTACAGCAACGCAGCCCCATGAAAACTGCTGGATTTTGTAAACAGCCTGCGCGCCTGGTTCGTGCCACGCCGCGCCCCTTTTGCGACTCACCCACCGTCAGAGGTCTGCACGCAATTAACGCCTTCCCAAGCATCAATTGCTATTATTTTTATAGCTTCTTGCGCTTATTTATCAAGCGCTAGAGCCACTTTCTCATCAAAGACTCTTCTCAGAATGCCCTACCGGGACCAACGCTGCGACCAGGGTTTGACAGGGCAGGCAGCCCCAGCGTCGGGCTCCACATATGGATAGACGGAATGATTCATTGGCGCGCAGGCCAGGTCGCTGGATCATCGACCGACCCTTTCGATCCCTCAGCCCGCCATGAGCCACACCAGCACCACCGCAGACCGCGCATCGTCCACTCCCACAGCTCTTCGCGCCGCCCCGGCTACGGCAGAGTCCGGCTTTGTCCCGCACCGCACCGGCGTGGTGCAAGTGCCCGGCGATGCCGCCGAACTGCGGGCACGCATCAAGGTGCTGCTGCCCGAAATCGCTGCGGGTGCATCCCACCGCGAACGAAGCAGGCAACTGCCCTACGCCTGGATACGTACGCTGGCCGAGGCAGGCCTGTTCAGCCTGCGCATCCCCCACCAACACGGGGGTCCTGGGGGCACGGTGCGCGACCTGTTCGAGCTGCTGCTCGATATTGCCGCCGCCGACTCCAACATCGCGCAAGCCCTGCGCCCCGGCTTTGGCTTCGTCGAAAGCCTGCTGGCTGCGGGCGATGCCGCACAGCTACAGCACTGGCTGCCCCACCTGCTGGACGGCGAAATCTTTGGCAACGCAGGGTGGGAGCGTGGCGACCCCAATGGGCAAATCACCGCACGCATCACCCAAGACCCACACACAGGCCAGCGGCACATCACCGGCACCAAGTTCTACAGCACCGGCGCGCTGTATGCCGACTGGGTCAGCTCCTTCGCCCTGGACGACAGCGGCCAGGAGACCGGCTTTGTCGTGCCACGCGCGCGCCCTGGCCTGGACCTGGTGGACGACTTTGACGCCATCGGCCAGCACCTCACAGCCAGCGGCACTACGGTGTTCACACAGGTCGAAGTGCAACCGCAAGAGATTCGCCCCTCCATGCCCCGCGACCGGCGCTCGCCCCTGCCCCCGTACTACCAACTGGTGCTGGCTGCGGTGGAGGCCGGCATCGCCCGCAATGCGCTCAACGACGCCATCGCCTTCACCCGCGAGCACGCCCGCCCGATCAAGCACAGCACGGCCACCCGCTCGGTGGACGACCCCTATGTGCAAGAGACCGTGGGCCAGATTGCCGCGCAGGCCTATGCCGCCGAAGGCGCCGTGTTGCGCGCCGCCCTGGCCATCGATGCCGCCTGGCAAGCGGGGTTGACGCAAGAGGCCCTCACCACCGCATCCATCGAGGTCGCCCAGGCCCAGCACTTTGCCGTGCAGGCAGCCTTGAAGGCCGCAGAGCTGGTGTTTGACGTGGCTGGCGCCACCGCCACGCTGCGCACCCACAACCTAGACAGGCACTGGCGCAACGCGCGCACCGTGGCCAACCACAACCCCCGCCAATGGAAGGCAGCAGCCGTGGGCAACTGGCTGCTGACCGGCACACAGCCCCCCACATCCGGCCTGTTTTGACGCCTCTCGCACCACCACAACCCCATGAGCCACTCACCGACCATCCGCCAACGCAAGCCCATCGTCCTGAACGCGTTCAACATGAACTGCGTGGGGCACATCAACCATGGCCTGTGGACACACCCGCGCGACCGTTCCACCGAGTACAACACCCTGCCCTACTGGATCGACCTGGCCCGCACCCTCGAGCGCGGGCTGTTCGACGGCCTGTTCATCGCCGACATCGTGGGCGTGTACGACGTGTACCAAGCGGGTATCGACCTCACCTTGCGCGAGTCGATCAAGCTGCCGGTGAACGACCCGGTGGTGTTGGTCTCGGCCATGGCGGCCGTCACCCAGCACCTGGGCTTTGGCGTCACCGTCAACCCGACCACCGAGCACCCCTACCTGCTGGCCCGCCGCTTTGGCACGCTGGACCACCTCACCACAGGCCGCATTGGCTGGAACGTGGTCACCGGCTACCTCGACAGCGCGGCCCGTGCCATTGGCCTGCCCCAGCAAATCGGCCACGACGACCGCTACGACCAGGCCGAGGAGTTCCTCGATGTGTTCTACCAGTTGCTCGAAGGCAGCTGGCGCGACGACGCAGTCAAAGCCGACAAGGGCGCGCGCATTTACACCGACCCCGCCGCCGTGCGCAAGATCGCGCACCACGGGCACCACTACCAGGTGGAGGGTGTCAACCTGACGGCCCCCTCACTACAGCGCACGCCCGTGATCTACCAGGCGGGCACGTCCGACCGTGGCAAGGCCTTTGCCGCCCGCCATGCTGAGGCCGTTTTCATCTCGGGCAACAACAAGGCACTCGTGCGCGAGAGCGTGGTCGCCCTGCGGCAAGCCGCAGCGGACGCAGGCCGCGCGCCAGAGGACCTGAAGATCGTGCTGGGTGTAAGCGTGGTGCCCGGCCGCACCGAGGCCGAGGCCCGCGACAAAGACGCCGAGTACCGCCGCTATGCCAACCCCGAGGCTGGCCTGGCCCACTTCGCCGCAGGCACCGGCATTGACTTTGCACGCTATGGGCTGGACGAGCCCATAGCCTATGGCCAGACCAACTCCATCCAATCGGCCGTGGCCCTGGCCAAGCGCCAGGGGTGGACGCGGCGCAGCATGCTGGAGCAATACGCCCTGGGAGGCCGCTACCCCGCCATCGTCGGCACCGGCGACCAAGTGGCCGATGCCCTGCAATCGTGGGTCGACGACACCGGCGTGGACGGCTTCAACCTGACACGCACCGTGGTGCCCGAGAGCTTTGAAGACTTCATCGACATCGTCGTCCCCGAACTGCAGAACCGGGGCCTGCACAAAAGCAGCTACACGCAGGGCAGCCTGCGCCACAAGCTGTTTGGCAAAGGCAACCGCCTGCCAGACCAACACCCTGCGGCCCGCTGGCGGCATGCTGCCCCCGAAGCAGCCAACCCCACAGCCACCGCACACAGCGGCACACCAGCCACCACCCAAACCACGGAAGAGAGCCCCGCATGAACCACCCCACACGCATCCTGAGCACCCTGCTAGCCACCTTAGCCATCACCCTCAGCGCACAGGCACAGACCTTGAAAGTGGGCGCATCCACCGGCGTGCATGCCGACGCCCTGCACGCCGCAGCGGCCGAGGCCCGCAAGCAAGGGCTGGACGTGAAAGTGATCGAATTCACCGACTGGACCACACCCAACGAGGCCCTGGCCTCTGGCGATCTGGACATCAACTACTTCCAGCACCAAGCGTTTCTGGACAACGCCATCCGCCAGCGCGGCTACAAGTTTGATGTGGCCGGCGTGGGCGTGCTGCCCAACATTGGCCTGTACTCCTACAAGATCAAGAACTTCAGCGAACTCAAGGACGGCGCCCGCGTGAGCGTAGCCAACGACCCCGTCAACCAGGCCCGGGGCCTGGGCCTGCTGGAGAAAGCCGGGCTCATCCAGCTCAAGGAAGGCCTGGGCGCCCGAGCCACGGTGAACGACATCGTGAGCAACCCCAAAAAGCTCAAGTTCATTGAAGTGGAAGGCCCCCAACTCGTGCGCGCCATTGACGACGTGGACCTGGCCCAGGGCATCCCCGCGCACTTTGTCTCTGCTGGCAAGCCTGAGGTGGCCAGCAAGGCCTTGCTTTACACCGGGGCCTCGGACAGCTACTACGCCATCCGCTTCGTCACACGCAAAGACAACGTCAACGACCCACGGGTGCGCAAGTTTGTGCAGATCTTCCAGTCCGCCCAAGCCGTGCGCGACCAGACCCACACATCGTTTGGCGGCGACACCAAGCTCTACACACTGGCCTGGCTCAGCAAGTAATGGCACCGCCGCCCCTGCAACAAGCCACACCAAGGAACCCACCCATGCACACCGCCACCCGATGCATCGCCCTGGCCATCGCAAGCGCACTCACCGGCACCCTGCTGGCCACCTGGAGCCTGGCCTCCACCGCACAAACACTCAAGGTCGGGGTCACCCCCGGTGCCCTGGCCGACTCGGTGCAAGTCGCCATCCAGGAGGCCAAAAAGCAGGGGCTGGCAGTGAAGCTGGTGGAGTTCACCGACTGGACCACGCCCAACGAGGCCCTGGCCTCGGGGGACATCGACGTCAACTACTTTCAGCACCAGGCTTTTCTGGACAACGCCATCAAAGAACGCGGCTACAAATTTGGCGTGGCAGGCGTGGGCGTGCTGTCCAACATCGGCCTGTACTCCTACCGCATCAAACGCTTTGAGGACCTGAAGGAAGGCGCCAAAGTGGGCGTGGCCAGCGACCCCGTGAACCAGGGCCGGGGCTTGCTGCTGCTGGAGAAGGCCGGTCTCATCAAGCTCAAAGACGGCGTGAGCACCCGCGCCACCGTCAACGACGTGGTGGCCAACCCCAAGAAGCTCAAGCTGCTGGAAGTGGAAGGCCCCCAGCTGGTGCGCGCCATCGACGACCTGGACCTCGCCCAGGGCTACCCCAGCCACTTGGTGGCCGCAGGCAAGCGCGACATTGCCAGCTCGGCGCTGCTGTACTCCGGCATCTCGGACAACTACTACGCCATTCGCTTCGTGACGCGCCAGGACAAAGTGGCAGACGCCCGGGTGCTGCGCTTCATCCAGCTCTACCAAGAGTCGCCCGCCGTGCGCGAACAGCTGTTCAAGTCCAACGCCAACGACACCAAGCTCTACACGTTGGCCTGGCAACCCAAAGGCTGAAAGCCACCGACGGCACCGCCCCCACACGCACCGCCCCACCGCCCTGAACAGGAGCCACCCATGTCACTGAACCGCATCTTGCTGCCCGGTATGGCGTACTTTCGCGAGCAAAGCCCCCACGCAAAGCCCCCCAGCACCACCCACCTGCCCACACCCCACACGGTGGCCACGGCGTCTCCCGCCCCTGGGGCAGACACCACCGCCGAGCCTCTCCACAATGCCGTCCGGTTTGACAATGTCAGCAAGGTCTACGCCGCCAGCACAGGCGAGGTAGCGGCCCTGCAGGGCATCGACCTGTCGGTGCCTGCGGGCAGCATCTTCGGCATCATCGGGCGCAGTGGGGCGGGCAAGTCCAGCCTGCTGCGCACCATCAACCGACTGGAGAGCCCCAGCACCGGGCATGTGTACGTGGCGGGGCAAGACATTGCCACGCTGGACGAAGACGGGCTGGTGGCCCTTCGCCGGCGCGTGGGCATGATCTTCCAGCACTTCAACCTGCTGTCGGCCAAAACCGTCTTTGACAACGTGGCCCTGCCCTTGCGGGTGGCCGGTGTGCGGCCCGCGCAGGTGCGCGAGCGGGTGAATGAACTACTCCACCTGGTGGGGCTGGGCGGCAAGCAGAACGTATACCCGGCACGCCTGTCGGGCGGGCAAAAGCAGCGTGTAGGCATTGCCCGCGCCCTGGTGCACCACCCCGACATCCTGCTGTGTGACGAGGCCACCTCGGCGCTGGACCCCGAGACCACCCACGCCATCCTGGCGCTGCTGCGCGACATCCACCGCAAGCTCGGCCTGACCATCGTGCTCATCACCCACGAGATGAGCGTGATCCGCGAAATCTGTGACCAGGTGGTGGTGCTGGAGCGAGGGCGCATTGCCGAACAAGGCCCCGTGTGGAAGGTGTTTGGGCAACCCGAGCACGATGCCACCCGCGCCCTGCTGCGCACCGTGGAGCAAGGCCTTCCGCACGATTTGCTGCAAAGCATTCAGCCTGCGCCCCCCGCCACGGGCGAGGCGCTGCGCGTGCTGCAGCTCACCTTCACTGGCGAGGGCGGCATCGAGCCCGACCTGGGCCGCATTGCCGAAACGCTGGGCCACAACGCGCAGCTGTTGCATGGCGGCATTGACCGCATCCAGGGCCATGCCCATGGCCGCCTCATCATCGCCACGCGCAGCAGCGTCCCGGCGCAAACCCTGGTTCTGGGCCACCTGGCCCACCACGCGAAGGAGCTGGGCTATGTCTGACATCATGCTCGAGCGCCTGTGGCTGGCGCTGCTGGACACCATCACCATGGTCGGCGTCTCCGGCGGCATTGCGCTGCTGGCAGGCACACCGCTGGCGGTGCTGCTGGTGCTGACCACCCCCGGTGGCATCCTGCCCTGGCCCCGCTTCAATCGCATTGCCGGGGCCATCATCAACGCGTTCCGCGCCACCCCGTTCATTGTGTTGCTGGTGGCGCTGATCCCGCTCACACGACTCATCACGGGCTCCACTATTGGCCTGTGGGCGGCGGTGGTGCCGCTGTCCATCAGCGCCACGCCCTTCTTTGCGCGCATTGCCGAAGTCAGCCTGCGCGAGGTGGACAAGGGCCTCATCGAAGCCGCACAGGCCATGGGCTGCAGGCGCTGGCACATCGTGCGCCATGTGCTGTTGCCCGAGGCCCTGCCCGGCATCGTCGGGGGCTTCACCATCACCCTCGTGTCCATGATCGGGGCATCGGCCATGGCAGGCGCCGTGGGCGCCGGTGGGCTGGGTGACCTGGCCATCCGCTACGGCTACCAGCGCTTTGACAGCACCGTGATGGTCGCCGTGATCGTGGTCCTCATCGTGCTGGTGAGCCTGGTTCAGTTTGCAGGAGACTTCTGGGTGGGGCGCCTCAAGTCGCGCTGAAGTGCCGTTGACGATGGGGCATTGCCCCCTTTTTTGCCAGAAAATCCGCTGCGATCCTGAGCGCAAGCAACGCAAGCAGCGGCGATTGCGCTATAAACCGGGCATCTTCAACTTTTTTAACCTAGAGCATCTATGAACCGCGCAGAACTCGTTGAAATCCTGGCTTCCAAGAATGACCTGTCCAAAGCAGCTGCCAACGCTGTGTTGGAAACCCTGATCGACACCGTCCAGACTGCCGTCAAGAAGGGCGACGCCGTCCAACTCGTGGGCTTTGGCACTTTCAAGTCCGCCAAGCGCGCTGCACGCACTGGCAAGAACCCCTCCACCGGCGCCGCCCTGAAGATTCCTGCAACCACCGTGCCCAAGTTCGTAGCCGGTGCCAAGTTCAAGGCTGTGGTGGACCCCAAGGCCGCCAAGCGCAAGGCTGAAAAAGCAGCCAAGTAAGCCCTCACCAGCCACAGGCTGGTGCTGCCCAAAAAACCGCCCCAGGCTCGCGCCTCTGGCGGTTTTTTCACGTCCGCTTGAATGGGGCGCAGTGCGCGGGGCGCATGGAATCGTCTGCGCGCAACGCCCCTCAATTGGGGGGAAGCCCCTGAAAGAGCATGAAGAGCGCACCTCGGATGGGGCACGCGGTGGAGATGACGAAAGCGCAACAGTGCCCGCAACGATGGCGAGCGTTTGCTTTCTAGCGCAGCCCCATCCAAACCACCAGTGCGCACGGCGCGATGGTTCGAGCAAAGGAAACCTAAGCGTCTGTGCGCAGACAGGCCTCTACGCCCCTGGGCTTGAGGCTGAACCGATCTGTGGTTTGCGGGAAGTGGTAGATCGTGTCGTTCAGATACAGCGCCACATCCACAATATCGGTATCGCTCCATTGCAGGCCCGCATTGCCCTGCCAACGGCGCACCTGCACCTTGAGTCCATCCCAGCTCTGGGCCATCCGGGCATCGCGCCAGTGGATCTGGGTGGAGTGGCAACCCACGCAGTGCGTGGTGTAGAGCAACTGGCCTATCGTGGGACTTGGCGCACTCTGCACCTGCCCCACAAAGCCCAGACCCCAAAGCACTGCAGCCACCAAATTCCTGCCATTGTTCAAACCCATAGCCATCCTCCGTCATACGTTCAAGCAAAGGACGAACCCATGCAAACGGCTCCCTCGGTGGGAGCCGCCCATAGGTCGCTCCATCAGTCCAGCAGCACCAAAAACCCAAAAGCCCGCGCCTCGTCAATATCTTCCATCGGTATGACTGCGGAACTTTGCGCACTGGCGCCCCAGATAACGTCTACCGAACTACCCGCAAGACGCTCGATCAAGCAAGGGCCGATGGGGACCGTTTGCGTATGCCCCGTGATGGATCGGTAAGCTACTGGCCCAATGACACGGGCCATGTGATGGGTGATGTCCATAGGATCTCCTCTGGGTCTTTTGTACAGTGGCCGCTCAATGCGCAACGCAAGGGTGATCCCCAGCGCATTGCTGCATCGCTGCAGCGGCCAGGCCGAGCCCCACAGCGCAGCAACGCAACGGAAATTGCTCAGCGCTGCGCAGGCGTGGATTTCTAGGCCGTGGCAACCAGCCGGCCTTGTGCCAACGCGCTGCGGGCCTTGTCCTGATCGGCTGCGCTACCGTGCACAACCAGCAGGTACTTGTCCACTTTCAAGGCAGCCTCGTACTTGATGACTTTGTCTTTGGGAACGCCGATCTGCGTCAAGGCCGCACCCAATGCGGAAAGCCCCCCGACAACGGCAGCCCCTTCCAGCGCTCCCACCAGGGTGGCCACAAAAGGTCCGGCCATTCCCACCAGGCCAAGGCCCGGGAATACAAATACCGCGGGTGCCATCAACAAGCCCCAGATCCCGCCCCAGAAGGCCCCTGCGCCGCCCCAGGTCTTGATCCGATCGCCCAGGGTGTAGAACCCTATCGGTCGCTCTTCACTGTGGTACCCCTTGCCAATCAGGGAGAGTTTCTTCATGTCACAGCCAGATTGGCTCAAGGTTCGAATTGCATCTTCAGCGGCGGCGTGGTCATCGAAAACGAAAAAGGATGAGTCAGGATGGGTCATGGTGCGCCTTCGGTTCAGTAAGCCAGACTCATGTTGTCCGTGACATTGCGCACGCCCACACTGCCCCAGGCAGAGCGGTTGGCCAGGTCACGCTCGGCCCAACTGTGCACCGTGCCACTGAGGGTAACGTCACCACCTTTGACATCCACCGTGATCATCCGTGCATCCGCTGAAGCTTGGCGCTTGAGCGCGGCCTCGATGTCAGATTTGACGACGATGGAGGACAACGCGGGTTTGATCACAATGTGGTTGCTGACGCCCGTGACGCCGGACAAGTGGCGCACGCAGTCTGCAGCCTCCTGGCGCTGGTACTGCCACTCCACGTCGCCCGTCAATGTCACCCAGCCGCCCTCCACCATGGCCTTGACAGCATCTGGAGGCACGGCGCTCGTCCAACTCAGGATATGCCCCACCGACTGCGCAATATCGACATCGGTGCGTATACCAACGGCAGACAACTGCACCGTCATATCCACGGCCAGCGCCCTGACGCCGCTCACGCGTTGCGCAGCACGTTCCGCATTCCACTTCTCGACGTAGCTACCCACCTCCCCCGCCAGCGTCACCACCCCGTCCTTCACTTCCACGCCTATCTGGGTAGCGTGCACAGCGGGTTCCCACTTCAGCTCTGCCATCACGTCCTGCTGCAGTTGCGAATCGGTCTTCATGTTCACTACTCCATTCGTTGTAGAGGAGTCAGTGTGTGACGCGCCTGCATACCCGTCTGTTCGGCAACGAACGCAGACGGGACAGGTGCCTACAAAACCAATCCGTGCAGTCCACAGATCCTGCGGCAAGCACGGCACGTGCGTTGCAAGCGGGTGAGCTGTGCACCACAGGCATTGCCAATGGCCCTCGTATGGCAGGGGATGCAGCCCTAACGGGGAGGGGCCAAACACGCGCCTTGCCCCCTCAGGGCGGCTGCATGATGGGTTCGGCATGCACTCACGTGAACCGTTTGCGCGGGGCTTGTCCGAGCGCTGCGCGAGGTCTCGACAAGCTCAGCCCGAACGGATATTTCAATTTGAAAGAGCGTCATCCACCATGTGGCAATCGCTACCAAAAATATAGCTGCCAGCGCTTTATCCAATAGCCTTACAGGCCTATTTCATTGAAATTCCATTGCATGGATTCGGCCCCGCGCAAATACGCACGTTGCACTGAGCCGGGCGGCACCAAGGACCTGAACGCACCCGGCGTGGCCGCCAGTGCCGCCCCTGCCGCACGGGCCAACCAAGGGCAGCCGAAAGCCCAAGGCCCCACGCTACCGCCAGGCCTTCGCCCAAGCGTCGGCCATGTCAAAGGTGTGCAGGCAGGCGGCCTCATCGCCCACCGAGCACACGGCGCGCTCCAGCAGCTGGATATCCGCCTCGTGCTGGCGGGCCACGTGCACGTCTTCAAAAAAGATCACCTTCTGGCAGCGGCGGTCCAGCACCAGCTCGGCAATCTGGGCATCGCCGCCCATGGGGCCGCTGCGAAACGGGTGGACCCAGGGCGTTTCGGCAGGCCAACCCCGGGCCCAGGCCAGTTCATTGAGCTTGCGCCCCGTGGTGCCCGTGGCGTAGCGCACCGGCGTGCGCGACAGCACTTCGAAATGCTGGTCCGCAAACTCCACCATGCGCGCTTTCATGGAGTCGTGCGCAATCAAGGCCAGCGCCTGCTGCGCCAGGGGCCGGATGCTGCCTGCCGTGTCGCCACGCAGCGCAGGGCCACCGGCGTTGGCCCACTCCACCGCCATCCATTCAATGGCCGCAGCCACGGTGAGCAGCAGCGGCTTGCGGTGGGTGACGCACTGGCGCTTGAGCGCCTGCGCCTCGGGGTACAGCGATGATGGGTCCAGCGGGTCCATCAGGTAGACCACACCGGCCAGCTCATCCTCAGGCCGGATGCCCCCAGCCACGCGGGAGACCAGCTTCATCAGCCCGCCCTCGTGCCCATACGGCAGGCGGTGCGGTGCGGGCAAGGTCTGCAGCAAGCCCAGCCGCTCCAGCGCATCGGCAGCCCCACCCACAGCGGCAATGCGCAGTTGCAGGGCCCGCACAGCGGGCTCGCTTGCGTGGGCCCAATGCGCCAAGGCGCAGGTGTGCGCGCTGCTATGCGCGGTGCGGTGCCGCCGGTGCGCCACCAACCCGTAGGTGCGCGGCACAGGTGCGGCCTCGCCAAGGGTGTCGCTGGCGGCCAGGGGTTGGATCGCGCTCATGCGGGCTCTCCCAGAGGGGTCAAGCGCGCGCAGTGTGAAAGCAAGTCTGCGATGCTGGTATCGGGGGGAGTCAGTGGGCCATGGACCATAGTGGCAAGGGCTGCGGCGGCGCGGGTCATGTGCATTAGGGATGGATGATGGGCAAATGCCCGGGTCAAGGAAGGTGCAGCACCGAAGTTACCCGACTTTGCGACCCACCACACGTCCCGTGCTTGCTATGGGCCAGTGATCTCACGCTGCAAGCGCTGCCGCCCTAACTGAGGCCCCAAGCCTCTGGCAGACGGGGCTGCTGATACGGCCTCAAATTCCGCCTGCTTTTCGGACAATATCTACACCCTCATGGGCTGTCGTCGCATCAGAAAAAAGCTGGAGTCGAAGCTGCAATCGCTGATCCCTGCGTTCAGTCTTTTAGCCATATGACCCTACGCGCCCGAGGCATGCACTGAATGCAAGAGTGGATTGCATGGAAAACACTGCTGGCGCCTACAGTGCTGCTTGTCTGCTCGATGCTGAACACGCGCCGCAGCACGCCTTCAGGGACGATACGGTAAGCGCGTTTGGAGCGCTCGCACCTGAATTTCCAGCGCGTCAATGCGAAGAAGGTGCTCTAGCAACAAGCCCACGGTGAACAGATCTAGGTCGAAGTCACAGCGAAGCTGACTGGCCTTGCGCAGCGGCATCACGACCTCGGCACTGAAGACGCAGGCCGTCTCGTCCCGCTGCAACGGTTTCAGCGCACCGACCTCCACCAGTTCCTGAAGCTCTCCTACTTGCAGAGCGCAGACCTCAGCCAACTCGGGCAGGGTCAGCACTCCGTGCGCATCAAGCCAGACTATTTCAGACGTTTCGTGCATGCGGCGACTCCTGTGATGCAGCCACTCGCGGATCAAAGCGCGAGGCTTGGGCAAGCTCGGTGAACAATTGACGCTCACGCTCAGTCAGTGTGGTGGGTACCTCGATCCGCACCGTGGCATACAAGTCACCGCGCCCACCACGGCCATCGGCCAAGCCACGGCCACGCAAGCGCAGTCGCGCTCCGCCGCGCGTTCCTGCCGGCACGGTCAGCAGCACTGGGGCATCCAGCGTCGGCACCTGGATCTCAGCCCCCAGCGTGGCCTCCCAGGGTGTCAGCGCAAGCTCGAAGTACAGGTCATGACGCTCTGCACGGAACTGCCTGTCAGGCGCCAGCGTGAGGTGCAAGTAGATGTCCCCGTCGAGCCCACCATGGCGGCCACGCCCCCCTTTTCCGCGCAGCCGCAGTGTCTGGCCGTCGTGCACGCCAGGCGGGATCGTCACCTCCAGCGTGCGCCGCCCCTGGGCATCGGCAAGGTCCAGGTGCAAGGTGGTGCCACGGTGAGCATCCTGTAGGCTGATCCGGGCATGGGTTTCGTGGTCTTGCCCCCGCACGGTCTCCTGCGCATACCCGTGCCCCTGTCTGCTCGCCATCGCAGCGAACAAGTCAGCCAAATTCATTTCATCAACGTCAGGCTCCTCAGAAGCGTGCGCCTGTTTCCACGGCGGCGACGGCGCGAACTCCTCTCCCGAAGAGTGCTGTCCCAGCGCGTCATAGGCAGCGCGCTTGGCAGGGTTCTTCAAGGTGGCATAGGCTTCGGCGGCCTCTTTGAACAAGGCCTCAGCATTGGGCGCCTTTGACATGTCCGGGTGGTAGCGTCTTGCAAGCTTGCGGTAGGCCTGTTTGATCTGATCGAGTTCCGCATCGCGCGCAACGCCGAGCGTAGCGTAGTAGTCCTTGTATTTCATAGCGCGGCGTAGTCCATCGCCCTAGCTTGGCGGCTGGACCAGCGGGCGTCTGTGCGCTGACGGACAGACGCAGGGCGCCAGAGCCGCCAAGCTGGAGCACAGTGCGCACTGCTCACAAGGCCAGCGCGCCAGCCTCTCGCCATGTGCCCTCTAAGGAACTTCGTTATGACAACCCTCCAATTTCGCCCCTTCGCTGCGGCGGCTGCCCTGGCCATCTGCGGCATCGCCCTCATCGGTTGCACCACCAGCGGCCCGCAGGACCACGCTAGCACCGCATCCTCAAATGCCTCGGTGGATGCGCAGATCGACGCCACGTTGTCCAAGCTATACAGCACCGTGCCGGGTGCGCGTGAGATGGTCGATACCTCCAAGGGCATGCTCATCTTCCCATCCGTAGTCGGCGGCAGCTTTGTGATCGGTGCCGAATACGGACGCGGTGCACTGCAAATCAATGGCCAAACCCAGCGCTACTACAGCATCGCTGGTGGTTCGCTAGGCCCACAGTTCGGCGCGCAGTCCAAGGCGATCATCTACCTGTTTACTACCCAGCAGGCGCTGGAAAAGTTCCTGGCTAGCCAGGGATGGACCGTGGGCCTGGATGCCACCGTGGCTCTGGCCAGCATCGGCGCCAACGGTCACGTCGATACCGCCACCATGCGCGCGCCGGTGGTGGGCTTCGTGCTGGCAAACGCTGGGCTGGAATTTGGTGCATCGATCGAGGGCATGAAAGTCACCGAAAGCCGTATGTGATGCAGCCGCGAGGACGTACACACCCGCCCTCATGAAAGCTCCCACACAGCGCCCCTTGCGCGATCCGTCCCGACTGTCGGCCGCCGCAGTACTCCAGGCCCTGGCCAGCGACGCAGACAAAGGCTTGAGCGCACAGGATGCATCGGAGCGCCTGCGCCAGGACGGGCCGAACCAGTTGCGCGCTACGCCACCGCAGCCCGCCTGGCGCCTATTGCTGTCTCAGTTCAACGACCCGCTCATTTACCTGCTGCTGGGCGCCATCGTTGTTGCGCTGGCGGCATGGAGGATCGATGGCGCAACGGGATGGCCCGTGGATGCGCTGGTGGTGGCGCTGGTGGCTTTGCTCAACGGCGTGCTGGGCTTCGTGCAGCAGGCCAGGGCGCGCCAAGCCGTCGCAGCACTGGTGAACATGACGGCGGTGAGCGCCAACGTCCTGCGCGACGGCCGACTGCAGCGCGTGCGCAGCGAGGATCTGGTGTGCGGCGACCTGCTGGTGTTGGGCGAAGGCGATGCTGTGGGTGCCGATGCACGCTTGACCTGGGCAGCAGCCCTGCGCACGCAGGAGTCCTCGCTCACCGGCGAGAGCCAGGCGGTTCTCAAAGACCCAGCTGCCCTGCAGGCCGACGCGCCCCTGGGCGACCGGCTGTGTATGGTCTTCAAAGGCACCACGGTCGCGCAAGGCACAGGCCGTGCGGTGGTCACCGCCACCGCCATGGACACCGAGATCGGCCACATCGCCCACCTGCTGGACACCACGCAAGAAAAGCCCACGCCACTGCAAACGGAGATCTCCCACATCGGACGCGTGCTGGGCATCGGGGTGCTGGCCATCGCGGCGGTAGTGGTGCTCACCATCGTCCTGATGACACCGCCTACCGACCTGGCCAGCTGGATAGAGGTGCTATTGCTCGGCGTTTCGCTGGCGGTGGCTGCGGTGCCTGAGGGGCTGCCAGCCATTCTCTCGGTGGTGTTGGCGCTGGGCGTGCAGCGCATGGCGCGGCGCAAGGCCATCGTGCGAAACCTCTCTTCCGTAGAGACACTGGGCTGCGCATCGGTCATATGCTCGGACAAGACCGGCACCCTGACCCGCGCAGAAATGAGCATCGAGCGCATCGTGACGGCTTCGGGCGCCACACAGGTCACAGGCGCGGGCTATGCCCCAACGGGCCAGGTGCAATGGCAGGGCACTGCGTTGACAGCAGGCACCCTTTACGATGAGCAGGCCATGGTGCTTCAGGGCGGAAGTCAGGCGGGCAACGCCTCGCTGCTACAGGCACAAGACGGTGCCTGGCAAATCCAGGGTGACCCCACCGATGCGGCCTTCCTAGTGGCGGAGCGCAAGCTGGTTCCCGGAACGACCGTCAGCGAGCAACCCGCGCAACGCGTCACCGAGATCCCGTTCACATCGGAGCGCAAGATGATGTCGGTCATTGTGCGAGATGCCCCACCAGGCACAGGCCTGCGGCTACTCAGCAAGGGCGCGCCGGACGTGCTGCTGGCACACTGCACACACCAGCGCGTAGGCACGGGGCTGCAAGCCCTGAACGCTGCCGCCCGTATGAAAATTCTGGCTGATGTGGATGGGTTGTCAGACGCCGCGTTGCGCCCGCTGGGGGTGGCATACCGCCCGCTCGCGCCGCAAGAAGATGCCCAGTCCGGCGATGCGCTCGAGGTGGGACTGGTTTACGTCGGCACCGTGGGCATGATCGACCCACCACGCGAGGAGGCCATGCTCGCTATCCGAGAGGCCCACCGCGCTGGCATCCGGGTCGTCATGATCACCGGTGACCACCCACGCACGGCGGCGCGCATTGCCACCGACCTGGGCATCGCCAAGACCGGCGAACGGGTGCTTACAGGGCTGGACCTGGACGCTCTGGATGCCAAGGCGTTGGCTGCCGCAGTCCGCGTGACCAACGTGTACGCACGCGTTTCACCGCGGCACAAACTGAGCGTGGTAGCGGCCTTGCAAGCCAGCGGCGAGATCGTGGCCATGACGGGCGACGGGGTGAACGACGCCCCCGCGCTCAAGGCTGCCGACATCGGCATCGCCATGGGTCTGACTGGCACCGACGTGACCAAACAGGCGGCTCGCATGGTGCTGGCCGACGACAACTTCGCCACCATCGTGCAGGCCGTGCGCGAAGGCCGTACGATTTTCGAGAACATCCGCAAGTTCCTGCGTTACCTGCTGTCTTCCAACATGGGAGAGGTTCTCACGGTGTTCCTGGGCGTGGTGGGCGCGGGCGTGATCGGTCTCGTAGACCCGGGCAGCGCCATGGTCTTGCCACTGCTTGCCACACAAATCCTGTGGCTCAACCTGGTCACCGATTCATGGCCTGCAATGGCCATGGGACTGGACCCGGCCAACAGCAATGTGATGGCAAGCAAGCCGCGCCCACGCAGCGAGCGCGTGATTGCTGGCCGCATGTGGATCGACATCTGCGGGATCGGCTTAGTGGTCGCCATGCTGGTGCTACTGACGATGGACCTGTACCTGCCCGGTGGTCTGATCGCGGGGTCACTGGACATCACCACCTCTCGGACGGCGGGTTTCACGGTGCTTGTGATAGCGCACTTGTTCAACTGCTTCAACGCCCGTTCAGCTACCGCTAGCGCCTTCGAGGGGCTGTTCACGAACGTATGGCTATGGGGCGCAGTCTCGCTATCGGCCGCATTGCAGGTTGCTGTGGTACACGTGGGAATACTCAACGTGGCGTTTGGAACGACGCCACTTTCGGCCAACCAATGGCTGACTTGCATAGCAATGGCCAGTGGTGTGCTGTGGTACAGCGAATTGCGCAAGCTATTGGGCCGCTTGCACCACCGATGGTTCCCTAATCAAAGCGAAGGAGAGGGAGCACGGCGGTGAGCACGGCATCTCAAAAGCGCTGGGCACTGCCCCGTACCAATGCCTGCAGCAGGGCGGGTTCCATGTGTTTGACCTTGGTTTACAGCGCCGCCAGAGACACCAGCAGGCGATCGGTCATCTTGAGTGCAGCGGCATGCAGCGAAGGCGGCAGCCCCAGCGTAACCAGCATCATCACGCTGGAAAACAGCAACTCGCGTGGGCACTGCCGTTGCCGATGCGCCTCACACACCCTGTCTATCCTCTGGCTGGCAGTGCACGGTCCAGTGCAAGGCGCGTCATCACCGCTGCTGGTACTTGCTTACCGTACCTCCCAACAACCTGCCAGATGGCCTTCTTCCCGTTTCTTTGGCTCTGCAAGATGAAAGGAGTGGGGAGCAAAGACGTCGCAAGGTACGGCTCCAAGAGCCTGTTTGCGATCTTCCAGGGGATCATCGCTTTGGAACGCAATCGGGATGCTTATGAGACCATGAAAAATCTTGAACAGAGGTTCTGAAGAGATCGCCCAGGCGCTGGAGAATGCGATTGCGCGGCTGCCGGGTCAGCCAACGCGGGCGGCCCAGCGCGTGCCGCGCGCGACGGCTGTTCTTTGCTCCCTGGACACAGGCTTGGCGACACACTTAATAGGAACAATTCTTATTAATACCCCAAAATCACCGAAGCGCAGTGCCAGCAACGCAGCTTCATCGTTCCTTCTCCGTAGAAGGCGATGACTTGCCTGCATGACCCGCGGCCGATTTCCAGGGCCTATCGTCCATGCTTGCGAGAAGGCGGCCGGATGAGTGACCTCGTTCAGGAACTGGTAGCTCACTATGCGGACTTGCGTCGGCAGCTCACTCGCGACTTGAGGGACTCTCACTATGCGGCCGACATCGCACAGACGAGCTTCAAGCAGGTGTTCGCACAGGCCAGGAAGTCGCTGGGCGCCGGCCGTACCGGCTCCACCAGCGATGCAGTATCGGATGAGGCCAAGAACAACGGCAGCATCGAATCGCCCCGCACCCTGCTCCTTCGCGTGGCCCGCAACCTGTGCTTCGACGAAGCACGCCGCCGCAAGGTGGCGCAGGAATGGGTCCGCACGCCCGCCACCATCGGCACACCTCTGACTGCGCCGTCCAGTGAATTCATCCTGGCACAGCCGCGCGTGCTGACGCGGGGGGGGAGAAACCATGGAAAAGTTCCCACCGCGACGGCGCGAAGTGTTACTGCTGTTCCGTGCCTACCCGCACATTCCCCGTGGCCCCGTGGATGCACCAATGAGACTGCCAATCGCCCCCGCCCCGACGATGCAAACCGTTTGCAGTTTCAGGGCGTAGAGACTGGAGGCGAGGTGCGATGGCGACTCAAGCATCGGCCGTGAAACCGATGGATTTGACGATGGGGCCCCAACGCTCCAGATCGGCCTTCAACGCTGCCGCGAGTTCCTCGGGCGAGGAGGCGCGGACTTCGAGGCCCATGGCCGCGAGCCCGTCCACAACGTCTTTCGCACCAAGCGCCTTGCGGATTTCGGCGTTGGCCTGGTTGACCACAGCCGCGCTGGCCTTGCCGGGCAGGAAGAAACCGTGCCACTCGCCATAGACCAGCGACTTGTACCCTTGCTCGGCCAGAGTGGCGACTTGCGGGACGAACTTGTTGCGCGCGGCGCCACTGGTCGCAAGGACTCGCAACTTGCCGCCAGGCAGGTGGGGCAGAAACTCGCCCACGGGCGCTGACACGGCTGCAATCTGCCCACCCACCAGATCCATGATGGCTGGCTGCGTGCCACGGAAGCCGATGTGGCGCAGATCCACCTTGCCCGCACGTCCGATGAGCACCCCGACGAAGTGGGGGACAGAGCCGGGCGCGGGGGAGCCGAAGTTCGCCTGTGTCGGATTGGCATTGCACCAGGCAAGAAATTCGGGGACCGTGGTGACGGAGGCGGGAACCAGGGGGCCCACGGCAAAACCCATGTCCACCTGCACGGCCGTTGACACTGGCGTCAGATCCACAAGCGGGTCGTAAGGCAGCTTCTTGTAGGTATGGGGGTAGATGCCGAGCATCGACATCGGCGTCACCAGCAAGGTGCTGCCATCGGCGGGCGAGGCCTTCAAGGCGGAGATCGCAATTTGCCCCCCGGCACCCGGGCGGTTGTCAACGACGACCGCCTTGGCATAGGTTCCGGCCAGGTGAGCGGCGACACGGCGGGCTTCAGTATCGATCGTTCCGCCGGGCGCGAAACCGGCAATGATCTTGGCGCTCTCCAGCGTGTTCGCACGGGCTGCAAAAGGTACGGCGGTGGCGGCCAGGCCCCATGCCATCTGCGAGATCAGTTGTCGACGTGTTTTCATTGGATATGTCTCCTTGCGTAAGGCGTTGAGTGGATGCAAGAGCTCAGCCCTTCTTGCTCTTTCTGGCCTCGGCGAGGTTCTGCTTGAAGCGGTCTGGTACACGCTCGTCGAATCCCAGCGCCACGCGCCGAACCTCTGCCGTATCGGTGGGTTGATGCCCCACGCCCAGTGCGCTGGCGCGAGGAGCCGCAATTTCCACCACCGTTCCTGCCACCCGGCCGATACCGGTGATCTCGCACTCGACGAAATCGCCGGGATCTACGGATCGCGAGTGGCAAGGGGTTCCCATCAGGATCACGTCGCCAGCCACCAGCGTGATGTGACGCGCAAGATCGGCGATGACGTAATGGGGGCCCCAGATGGTTTCTTCGCCGATGTGGGCTTCCTGAACGACCAGGCCGTTCACATAGGTTCGAAGGGTTTGCTCAAACAGGTTGACCCCGCGCACCAATCCAGGGCCGATGGGCAACAGCGTGTCCGCGCCCTTCACACGCAGCATCGATCCCTGGTCGGTATCGCGAAAGTTCTGCAGACCCATGTCGAGTGCGGGGCAGAAACCTTCGATGTAGCCCCATGCCTCATCAGGTGTGACGTTGCGGCAGGTCTTGCCGATCACCACGCCGTATTCGCCCTCGTAGTTCAGGTACTGGCAATCGGCCGGTTTGAGGATTTGACCCCTATGCCCGTTCAGCGAAGTGGGCGGCTTGGTGAAATACGTCGGCGACTCTGTTGGCTTGTTTTTTTGGCGCGTCTCGTAGCTGCGCGAGCTGTACGAGATATGGACGGCAATGATCTTACTGGGGTTGACGGGCGGCAGGTAGTTCAGCGCCTGGGCGTCCAGCACCCGGCCGTCGTCAAGCTGCAAGCGGCCTGCATCGGGACCACCCTCGATCAGGGTTCCCCAAAATGCGCTGCCGCCCACCAAAGCGCGACGGCGCTCAACCCGGGGGCCGCGCATGACGGAGGGTACATCGGAGATGGGAAACTCGAAATTCATGGTGCTCAATGTGTTGGTGGTGGTGACGGGGCGGGAGGCATCAGGCGGCAGCGAGCTGGCCCGCTGCATCGGCATCGCCTTGGCTTGCTGCCTCCGAGACATCGAACCAGACGTGAATGTTTCCGGTGCCGCGAGCGTTTTCGTAGGCTGACAGCGGCTCGCCTTTGGCGCGGCAGGCGGCACCGCCCATGGCTCCGAGCATCTGCAGGTAGTGCGCTCCAAACGCCTCCCATGGTTTGCGACGGTAGTCGTCGTCCCAACGCGCGAGGATCTCGTCATGGCGCCCCTGGCGCATGAGTTCAATGGCCGCCTTGTCGCTTTCAATGTTCTCGGGACGAGACACATTGCTTTCGTGGAAGATGCGTGGGTGGTTCGGGCGCCAATCAATGCCGTTGAACTTGTGGCTGAGCGCCCCCGAGGCGAGCAGCACCACATTGAGGTCGCTTCGGCGAATGGCTTCGCCGATGTCTTCGCCCGATTGGAGGAACTGAGGCCACTCGCAGTTCTGGCAAGAGCTGACGGTCAGGACCGGGGTCTTGCTCAATTCCATGTGCAGGTGCTTGACCAGGTTGATCGTTGCGTACTGCTTTCCCAGTTCGGGATGGCGGATGTTACGCACGTAACCTTTCCGTTCCCGCGAAACAGCTTCCACCTGGACGGCGAGGTCAGGGCAGCCCAGGTAGCTGTAGGGAATGCCATTCAGATACCAGGGCATTTCGTCCGAGATATAGCTACCCTCGAACTTCTCACCCCCATCCACTAGGTGGTAGCCTGTGGTGAACCAGTGCGAATCGAAGATCAGTACGGCATCTGGTTTCACTGCCTTGATCCGCTCCCGAAGTCGGGCATATCCCGAGATCAGGTCGGAGTCTGACCCTGCACCTTGCAGCACGCGAAACTCTTCGCACTGCATCAGGCCAGGGTGGTGCGACACCACGGCGGCGCCAACGATTTTTCCCATCGAGAGTCTCCTAGAAGCGGCCATCCAGGCAGCAGATCAGTTGAATTTCTTGCCTGCCCACAGTTGCCGCCGGTCCGCCAGGGGATCGGCAACCACCGCAGAGCGGGTGTCAAAACGCATGGTCGGGCGGGTGGCGAGGTCGTAGCGTGCCCATCCAGGATCGCCGGTTTTGACGAATCGCAGCCAGTGCCCAAACATGGTGTCTGCCAGCGGCTGGTGGCCCTGACCTCCCAGGAAGGGGCCGGCCTGCGTGCTGGCCAGGGTGTTGAAGACGTAAGGCACATCCACCACATGGGCGGCGCCCAGCCGGCCGCCAAAACCCGGCGATTGCCACGCAAACTGGTAGTTCCAGGTCGGAGCGCCTGCTGCGACCCGGTTTTCTGCGTAGCGCTGCGCTGGCATGCGGAACGTGCTGTCGGACTCCAGCGCCGCCAGCATGTCGCCGGGTGATGCGCTGGTACGCACTTGGGCGTAGACATTCGGCGCGTTGGAAGTCAGACCAGCCCCTCCCAGCACACCCGCGAATGCCTGTACTGAGATCCGATCAATGGCGCCGCCAGGCACCAGGTACAAGCGGGCTTCGTCGTCGGTGCTGCCGATCAGCAGCGGAATTGCTGTGTGCGCATGCCGGGTTAGCGAGGCCAGCGGAGGGTCTGTGAGCAGCGTGCCGTCCACCACGGGCAGGTAGGGGGGCTGACCGCCGATACCGCCCCACTTGGCCCGGTCGCGCAAGTCGGCCACCATGCGCTCCGCGCCCGCGACGAGCGCGGCCAGTGGCACACCGGCCAGCGCTTTGGCCGTGGGCTCTACACCCAGCGTTGCGGCGGTCGCCACCGCGATACGGCGGGCCTGCTCAGGGGTCAAGTGGTTCTGTGGTGGGCTCTGTGCGATGGCTTTGTGGAACAGCCCTTTTGCTGCAGGCATGCCCATCAGGGCCATCACACTCTGGGCTCCGGCAGACTGCCCGGCCAGGGTGACGTTGGCGGCATCCCCCCCGAAGGCCGCGATGTTCTGCCGCACCCATTGGAGGGCAGCTATCTGGTCCAGAAAGCCCCGGTTGGGCGGCATGCCTTCGACCCACATGAATCCGTCGATGCCCACGCGGTAATTGACGGTCACCACCACCACACCTGCGCGGGCATAGGCGCTGCCGTCGTACCACGACTCACCAGCGTCCACGCGATAGAAGGCGCCACCAGGCAACCAGACCAGGACCGGCGCGCCCCGGGCGTCGGCGGGGGCCCAGATGTTCAGCGTCAAATCGTCAGCAGCGCCCGACATGCCTCCATCGGCTCCGCGAGAAGGCTGGGGAGGCATGGGCCCTGCGCTGGACGCATCGCGAACGCCCGTCCATGCGGTCACAGGCTGGGGTGCCTTGAACCGGTTGGCCTCCAGGTACGGATTGGCTGCGTAAGGGATGCGCTGGAAAGACAGCACTGGCCCTTGCCTCCGGCCGGCCAGCTTCCCCTGTGCCACGGTCGCGATGGGGGTATCTCCCGTGGCATTGGCAATCGCCGTGGCCGTCGATGACGCGCATCCGCTGAGCGCTATGCCGCCAAAGCCAAGCGCTGCGCAACCCATGAGAAGCTGGCGCCGGGATGTGTTCTCGTTGTTCATTGTTGTCTCCTTGTGATGCGACAAACCCGGCTGAAACTCAACGGTGGCTGAAGCTGGCCTTGAAAGGCCTTTTAGGAATGACCACGTCCTTGACATCGCAGAAGAACTCGAAGCTCCACTCGCCGCCTTCACGGCCGACCCCTGAGCGCTTGATCCCACCAAACGGCGCCGCCAGATCGCGGATGCCGAAGCTGTTGACCCAGATAAAGCCGGTGCGGACTCGCTCGGCCACAGCCACGGCGTGCCCCTGCTCGCCGTAGCACACGCCCCCAAGGCCGTAGTCGGTGCCGTTCGCCATCTCGATGGCTTCTTCATCGGAGCTGAAGGTCTGCAGCGTGAGCACTGGACCAAACACCTCGTTCTGCACGATCTCGTCGTCCTGGCGCAGGTCGGTCAGCATGGTGGGCTGGTAGTACTGCGCGCCGAATGGATGGCGAGCGCCGCCCCACAGCACGCGTGCGCCACCGGCCACGGCCCGGTCCACAAACGCGGCGACACGTTCCAGCTGCCGGGGATGAATCAGCGGCCCCACCTCCGTCGCTTCGTCACGCGGGTCGCCAATGTTGAGCTTCTCCACATAGCCGCGCAGCGCCGCGATGTAGCGGTCGGCGATCGTCTGGTGCACCAGGAAGCGGGTGCCAGCCAGACACACCTGGCCGGCGTTTCGGTACATGAGAGCCCCGGTGGCTGCAGCGCTGTCGATATCGGCGTCTTCCAGCACGATGAAGGCGCTCTTGCCCCCCAACTCCAGGCTGCACGGCACCAAGTTGGCACCGGCAGCCCCCGCGATCCATTTTGCGGTAGGCACCGAGCCCGTGAACGAGATCCGAGCAAGGCGCGGGTCGCTGACCAGCTTGGCGCCGGTCTTTGCGCCGCTTCCTTGCACCACGTTGAACACACCAGGGGGCAGGCCCGCAGCGTGGGCCGCATCGGCCAGCAGCGAACAGGTCAAGGGCGCCCACTCTGGTGGCTTGAGCACACAGGTATTGCCCGATGCCAGTGCGGGGCCCAACTTCCAGGTGGACAGCATGAGCGGCGCGTTCCACGGGGTGATGATGGCAACCACGCCCGCCGGGTCATGCCGAACCAGATGGGTGGCTTGCTCCGTTTCCAGCGTGCGATCTTGCAGCCCCAGCGCACGTTCCGCAAACCACTTGATATTCAGCATGGCGCGTGGGGCCACGCCGTGGCGCATGCGCGAGAGGAGCACCCCTGCATCGTTGCTTTCCAGCTGGCACAAGGCGTCTGCTCGCTTGCCAATCTCTTCAGCAAACCGGTCCAGATAGGGCTTGCGGCCCTCGGCCCCCAGCGCTGCCCAGGCCGAAAATGCGCGTTGCGCCGCCTGAATCGCCTGGTCCACATGCTCGGCAAGACCTTCCGACACTTGGCCCAGCAAGTGTTGGTCAATCGGGCAATGCAGCTCGAAGGTTTCGGTAGAACCTATTCTTTGGCCGTCGATGTAGTGGTCTGGTGAAACGGGGATGCCGGCCACGACCAGGGGTGCGCTATTCATTGGGATTCCCATCCATGTTGGAAAAAGAAGAAGACGATCAGGGCAGCAACTTGCCGGGGTTGAGCAAGCCATGCGGATCGAGCGCAGCTTTGATGCGGCGCATCAGGTCGATCTCCACGGGCGACTTGTAGCGAGCCGACTCGTCGCGGCGGAGCACGCCGAGCCCGTGCTCTGCAGAGATGGAGCCGCCACGCGCATGCACTGCGTCGTGAACCAATCGATTCATCGCTGGCTCCAGTGCCAGAAATTCTGCGGGGGAGGCACCCTCGACAGGAGACAGGTTGTAGTGCAGGTTTCCGTCGCCCAAATGGCCAAAGACCACGAGGCGGACCCCACTGGACTGCGCCCGGATGGCCGCATCGGTGGACCCAATGAACTCGGCAATGCGCGACGCAGGCAGCGAAATGTCGTGCTTGATGGTTTTGCCTTCGGCTCCTTGCGCCTCGGAGATGTTCTCGCGCAGCGCCCACAGGGTCTGCAACTGCGACAAGTTGGAAGACAGCGCTGCGTCTGTGATCAAAGACTGGTCGAACGCAGCCTCCAGCAGCGACTCCATGCTGGAGGTGGCCTGCGCGTCATCCAGCTCCCCGGACAGCTCCAGCAGCACGTACCACGGACTGCGCTCTGCAAACGGAATGCGGCTTCCCGGAACATGCTTCTCGACCAGTTGCAGGCAGGTGTCGCTCATCAACTCGAACGCGGTGAGCGCGGCACCCAGGCGCGCCTGCGCGAAGGTCAGCAGCTCGACCGCTTGTGCGGGGGCAGGCACTGCCATGCATGCGACGACCTGAGACCTTGGCGGGGGGAAGAGCTTCAGGGTTGCGCCCGTGATGATGCCGAGCGTGCCTTCGCTACCGATGTACAGATCGCGCAGGTCATAGCCGGTGTTGTCCTTGCGCAGACCCCGAAGGCCGTTCCACAGCTCACCCTCTGCCGTCACCACCTCCAGCCCCAGGCAAAGCTCTCGCGCGTTGCCGTAGCGGAGCACCTGCACGCCCCCGGCGTTGCTGGCCAGGTTGCCGCCGATGGTGCAGCTCCCCTCGGCGGCCAGGCTCAGCGGGAACATCCGGCCTTGTGCCTGTGCGGCCTCCTGGAGCGCCAGCAGTGTGACGCCCGCATCGACGGTGACGGTGTTGTTCTGGAGATCAACCGAGCGGACGCTCTGGAGCCGAGACAGCGACAGAACAACGGAGCGGCCCGATGCGTCGGGCGTGGCCCCGCCGGACAGTCCGGTGTTGCCGCCTTGGGGCACCACCGGAATGCGCCGTTCATGGCACCACCGCATGACGTGCGCTACGTCCTGGGGGCTGTCGGGTTGCACCACCGCCAACGCAGTCCCGGTCCATTTGCCACGCCAGTCCGTGAGGAACGGCGCCATCTCCCCCGCCTCCATGAAGAGGCGTCCGGCAAATGCGGCACGCAGCGCCGTGTGCAGCTCAGTACCCATTGCGCACCTCGGGGCCGGTAGGCGCAAGGTCGTTGCGATAGCGTTGCAGCAAGGCCCGGGCAGCCTGCGAAAGCAGCGTCGTATCGACCCCGATGGCGACAAACTGCGCACCCGCCGAGGTGTAGTGGCGCGCCAGGGCTTCGTCGGTGCAGAGGATGCCGGCCGCCTTGCCGTGCGAGCGTATGGTCTGAATGGCCTTCTCGATGGCAGCCTTGACATCAGGGTGCGATGGCTGCCCCAGGTAGCCCATGGACGCAGACAGATCGGCAGGGCCGATGAACACGCCGTCCACACCTTCGACCTGCGCAATGGCATCCAGCTGTGCGAGGGCATCCGCCGTCTCGACCTGAACCAGGAGGCAGACCCGGTCATTGGCTTCGTGCAGATAATTGGGATACCGGCTCCAGCGAGAGGACCGGGCCAGGCCGCTGCCCACGCCGCGAATACCCTGCGGCGGATAGCGCATCGCTGACGCCAGCGCGCTTGCAGCTTCTGCGGTCTCCACCATCGGAACCAGCAGGGTGCGCGCGCCGATTTCCAGCACTTGTTTGATGAGCGCGGAATCGCCGTGCGGAATACGCACGACCGCCTCCGTGTCGTAGGGCGCCGCCGCCTGAAGCCCGCCCAGCATAGAACGCAGGTCGTTCGGGCCGTGCTCTCCATCGATCAGCAGCCAGTCGTAGCCAAGTCCCGCGCACACCTCCGTTGCGTAGGGATCTGCGAGCCCAAGCCACAGGCCTGCAAGCTGGCGACCCGCCTGAAGTGCGTCCTTGAACGTATTGCGTGGCGTCTGGGTCATACAAATCTCCCAGAGATCGAGCCCAGGGAACCGTAGTCCGCATGGAACACATCGCCGACTGCGTAGGCGACAGGTCTCGTGAAGGAGCCGCCCAGAACGATTTCGCCAGCCGCGAGCGATTGCCCGTAGGGCGCGAGCCGGTTGGCCAGCCATGCGACACCGTTGGCGGGGTGGTTGAGTACGGCCGCACCGAGGCCCGACTCCTCGATCACCCCGTTCTTGAACAACAGGGCACCGGCCCAACGCCAGTCCACCTCATTTGGGCGCATCGGGCGACTACCCAGAATGATGGCGCCATTGGCCGCGTTGTCCGCGATCGTGTCCAGCACCTTGCGCGGCGAGCGGGTGTGCCGGTCAAACTGCTCGATGCGCGCATCAATGAGTTCCAGCGCCGGGACAACATAGTCGGTCGCATTGAGAACATCAAACATGGTGATCTCCGGCCCTTGGAGGGGCTTGGAGAGGATGAACGCGAACTCCACCTCCAGGCGGGGCAGGATGAAGCGGTCGGTCCGAATTTCCGATCCGTCAGCGATCAGCATGTCGTCGAGCAGCGTCCCGTAGTCAGGCTCCGTGATCTGGGACGAGATCTGCATGGCCCGGGAGGTCAAGCCGATCTTGTGGCCGATGACCTTGCGGCCATCCTGTTTGCGCAGTTCCATCCAGGCGCTCTGGATGGCATAGCTGTCTTCGATATCCATGGTGGGATGAAGACGAGAGAACTGTTCAAGCTGGGAGCGTGTGCGCTGCGACTCGTGCAGCTGACGCGCCAGCGATGCATGCAATGCGGGGCTGAGGTTCACGGTATGGGCCTGGTCGGTGCTGATGGCAGGCCCGGAGTATCTGGCTGTGAATTGCGATTGACAATCGACAAATAGTGGTGAATTAATAAGTAAAAGTGTCCAATTGATCTGACCTAGCGCAAGGCGCAAGCCGCAAAATTCACGCATGGCTCTCACACGGTTCACCCTCAGGCAGTTCGAAGCCTTCTCCAGCGTTGCTGAAATGCGCAGCTTTGCGGCTGCAAGCGAGCAGATGGGCCTGTCTTCATCTGCGGTCAGTCAACTCGTTGCGGAGCTGGAGTCCACCATTGGTTTTCGTGTGTTTGATCGCAGCACGAGGCGCGTAGAGCTGTCCAGTGCTGGCAGAGACTTTCTGGGCTCGGTCAAATCAGTGCTGAGACACGTTCACATGGCCGAATCTGCAGCCTCTGACGTCAGAAACAGGGCCTCCGGGGTCGTGCGCGTTGGCGCGCCCCTGGTGCTTGCGGGGGCCATTCTTCCTGCCGCCATCAAAGCCTTCTGCGAAGCCCGTCCGAAGGTCGTCATTCGCATCAGGGATACCCCGGTCGATGACCTCTTGGATCGCGTCGCCAGCGGCGACCTGGACTTGGCTGTGGGGCCAGATCGCAGCGGCATCGAACACGTTGAGGCCATCCCCGTCTTTGACAGTCCCTGGGTACTGTGGTGCTCGCCTGCGCACCCTTTGGCGCAGCGCAAGTCCCTGAAATGGGCGGATCTGCGCAACGCCCACATCGTTTCCGCCGGACGCGACCATGAGCGAAGCGTTGCGCAAATGCGCCTCAACGCCCCGGAGGGTTCGCGGGTGTTTCCGGTGGATGTGGTGGACAACGTTTCCACCGCCCTGGGTATTGCGGCCCAAGGGCTGGCGGCGACGTTGGCGCCCGCCTATATCTCCGTCATGGCCATGCCGTTGGGCCTGGTCATGCGGCGAGTCAAAGAGCCAGAAGCGATCCGGCAGGTCTGCATTTACCGGTCCACGGTGCGCGCATCGCCTCCGGCGGCAGAGGCGTTTGCCGAGTTTCTCAAAGAATGGCTTCAGCAGTGGCAAGCTGTTCAAGCTCGGCAGACACGGGCTCCACGGGCAACTGCGCGATAACCTGTCCCGTCCCTGAAGCCACAAAATACGGCGTGACCAGGTTGGCGTGCGCCTTGTAGTTCGCCCAGCCCAGGGAGCCCAGCAGCATCGCCGTGTCGTGCATCCATCCCTCGCCAGTGCACGCCTTGGCATAGCTCGGGAGCATTGCTGAGAACTCGGCCCAGCGGCCGGCCTGCCACAATTCCAGGGTGCGCAGATCGCATTGCCGATTGAATTCGTCGCTGATCTCGTATGGTCGGTCCAGAACGTCCTGATTGTCGTGAATCCTGTGGGAGAGCGAGCCGCTGGCGATCAGGGCAACGCGGTTTTCCGATGCTTCAATGGCTTGGCGAAACGCGGCGCCCACCCGGCGGCTTTCGTCGATCGTCGCGAATGCGCACCAGCCAGACACCGAAATGATGCGGATGCTCTTGTCGAGCTGCATGAAGTGCAGCGGCACAAGCGTTCCGTACTCCAGCCCGAGGTGTGACTTTTGATGCGCAATCGTCTTGACGCCCGCCGCACTGGCGCAGTGGGCCATGGCAAATGCCAACCCAGGGTTGCCCGGGTACGAGTAGGGAAGCTCGCTCAACTGCGTCGGGAACTCACTGCTTGTGAAAACCCCGTCAAATTGCGCCGCTCCGTTGACATGGTAAGCAGCATTGCTCAGCCAGTGCGTGTCCAAGATAACGACGGTGTCTGCCTCAGCTTCGGTGATTTGGCGGCCCACCTCCAATAATCCATCTGTGGCATCACGGCGGCAGCCGTGCAGCGGCCCTGGCTGCTCCGACATGATGAGTCGGGGAATGTGCGTGACTTTGGCGGCGTAAACAAGTTGGCCCATAGACGATCTCCTTTGGTTTGAACTCCACCTCAGTTTGTTTGAGGCAGACCTACAACCGCAAGCAATCAATACTTGCCCACTCATCAGAATTCCTCAGCAAATGAATTCCTGGTGATTGCACTTTGTCAACACGCTTTGCGTTTGGGAGTGACAGTCAACGGCATGTCCAAAGCCGAATTGAATTTCCACCGGGCGCTATAAAAAACCAACGACTTAGCTGAGTTCGCTACGCTCAAAGGCGTATCGTGGTTTAACCATCATCGCCTGCTCGCCCCAAAGGGTACATCCCGCCTGCTGGGGCTGAGGCAACCAAATACCGGCAACTCGCCAGTCAGAACATTGAGATGGTGATCTGACTTAGACCAAACAGCCTCGGCGACGCCGGGGCGATTCATTCCGAAGGAACGCTAACGAGTTGATAAGAATTTGTCGATTGGATTTTTGATCACCACGAATCAGACTTCGACCACTTTGCTCGCTTGACCCTAGGGATCATCTGCACGAATCGAGCGGAAAGTGGGCGCTGCGGATCGGGATGGGCTGCAAGGCGCAAAACGCAGCAATAGCCGTAGCTATTGCGAGTATTTGCAACGCCGCAGACCGCCCGAGACCGCAGATGCACACGACGCGGTGATTTGTGCAGAGGGTCCCTGGACGTCCATGTCGATGTCCGGAGCGCGCAAAGGGCGAAGTAGAAAAAACTCTGGAGACATTCATCAATGCGGCGATTCAATCCCCTCTCGCTCGGCACTGCCAAGCTCTCTTTGGCTGCGTGCATTGGCACCAGCGCGCTCATCACTGCTTGTGGTGGATCTGACAATTCATTCACGGCTCCCTTTCTCGACGCTACGCTCACATTGCCTGCAGCTGCAGCACCGGTGGCAACTCAATCTCCCGCAGGCACGAGTGAATATCAGCGACATCTCGACGCTGCAACGGCCAATGCCGGAAAGGAATTCGCGGGAGAACAGCGTCGCCAATGGTGTTACTCCGTCGAGAACGCAGGTGCCCCGCCTGAGCTTCAGGACACAACGGTCGTTCCTATGACCAAGATGTTTGACAACCTCTATTACACGGGACGCCGCTGGGTGGGGCAGTACATCCTGAAGACACCCAATGGCTATTTCCTTTTGGATGCGCAGAACAGTACGGATGACGCCAAGACTCTGACGATCCCTGGTCTGGTATCTGCTGGCATCAATCCCGCCTCGCTCAAAGGAATCATGCCGACACACGGTCACGGAGACCATTACAACGGCGCAAAATTCATGCAGGACACCTATGGCGGCCCTGTGTACATTGGCTCGGAAGACGCTGCGGCACTTACCGCGGCCAACGCGCGCAACGCAGCAGTGTTTTCTGGGTCTATCGTCACCACCTCGCTGAGCACCGGGACTATGACACCCCAGACACTGGCAGTAGATGGCTTGAACTTAACGGTGCTGTCTACTCCCGGCCACACTCCCGGAACGTTCTCGGGCATATTGCCGGCGCAACTGAGCGGTAAGACCTACAAGCTCATCTTTTGGGGTGGCACCGGAACGCCAACCACGCTACCGCTCGCCAAGGCATATCTCGATGGCTCAGAGCGGCTTTATCAGTTGGCCGTCACCGAGAACGTGGATGGAACAATCCACACCCATCCGTTTGCAGACGGATCGCTGGCCAAGCTCGATGCCATCAACAAAGGCACAACGGGGGTAAAGAACCCATTCCTCGTCGGAAACGCCAGCACGCTTCGTTCTTTGTCGATTCTTCGTGAGTGCTCAGCAGCGAAGGTTAACGCGCTTGACGCCACAGTGATAAATCCTGTGTGGCTCACGACGACCACTGAAGTAGCTGCTAGCAAGCGCACCGGTTCGAACGGCACCAGCAACGTGGCAGGACTGATTCGCGTCTCGGACCCTTATGGGCCTGTCGCGAACGCAATGGTCAAGCTCAGCCTGTCGGTCGGAAGCGATAGCTGTACTGCAACCACAGATGCTGCAGGCGTCGCTTCCTGCGCTTTCCTGACAACTCAACCGACACAGGGCGGTATTGCTACTGCCCAGTTCGTCGGGACGCGGACCAGTACTCAGGTCCAGCTACAAAGCTCGGCATCTGTCGCTCTCAACCAATAAATCACGTTCGTTGATGACAGAAGATCGTCTAGTGCACGCTGCCTACTCCGAGGGGCAGGCTCTTAGGCAGGCCCTTCTGGGCGTGCTCTTCTTGTTACCTTGGGGTGCCATCTGCGCTGATACTCCGCATTCCGCAGAGAGACACCTTCACTCGGCACGCCAGCATGCCAAGGCGTCCGCACAACTTCAAAAGAAGATCCGGATCTGGTGCGCATCTGACTTGCAAGATTCGCGGTCAAATAGCGGCCTCATAGAAGCATTGCGACAAGCCGAGATCAAGTTCAAAGCGGCCCGGGACTCTGGTCAAATAAATCTTAAATCCCACTTGGTTGAACGCCAATGCCTGGCGTACAGGCTCACGAAGGTGAATCCTGAGTTCAAGACGCCAGTCTGGTACTTGAGTCATCTTCAGTTTGTTCACATGAAGCCTACGAGCGGGCATGCAATTGGCGCAAAGGCCGTTGCACAGGCGAGCAGCGCAGACGGACCAATCCTGAACAATCGAATCACTTTCTCCATAGGGCTCCATCACAGCTGCTTTGGCTACACGGATCCCAAGGGGCAAGTTGCCTGCACCCTTATGGACACCCACCCTCACGGACCAGGGGTTGTGCACGAGGAGGAGGCCGACAGCATCGTGGCTTCACTACAGGGGGTGCTGAGTGACGATCTGGTTCTGTGGCCAACAACCTTGACCCTAAAAATACCTCCGCACTCTGGACACTCGACAGGGTCAATCGCAAAACGCCCGTAGTTCAAACCCTGCTGCGCCATATCCACCGTCGCGACCAGAAAGAAGATGGGGCGGCGCACCGCGTGGATTCAGGTTTGGGTGGAGCGAGTCGCAATCCAGCGGCTCTCTTCAATCAGTTCGTGTAAGCCTGCCTGGATAATGTCCAAGGTTGGTTTGTCCACCAACTGACCTTCTTGGATACGCGTCGCCACACCAGCAATGGCGATATGTTGACGCACCAATGGCCGCGCTAACGTAGCTGCCAGTGCATCACGAATCTGGGCTTGTGCGCGCACGCCCCCAGCTGTGCCTGGGGATGCAGTCATGATGAGCGCAGGCTTGCCCTTGAGCGGCGATGCGAAGCCCGGGCGCGATGCCCAGTCAATGGCATTCTTGAGTACGCCCGGTATGCCGTAGTTGTATTCTGGCGAGCAGAAAACCAGGCCGTCGGCGCTCTCGATCGCCCGCTTGAGCTGAGCTACTGCAACGGGCGGTTGATCCCCATCCAGATCGGCGTTGTACAAGGGAATCTCGTCGAGTGGGAACAACTCCAAGGTCGCCTCAGGCGGCAGCAGAGGCTGCAGGCTGCGCAGTACGGCGGTGCAATGCGAGGCGCGGCGGATGCTGCCCGAGATGGCCAAAAGGCGCACGGGGGAGGGGGACGAAGCGGTGGTCACTGAGGTTTTCTCCATATTTCAATGGCCCAAGTTTATGCATAAAATTCAAAACATGTATAAAAATGACGCGCCTCAGCGCACCCCGCCCCTGGTGGATCAAGCCTTTGCACAACTGCGCAGGGATGTGTTGAGCGGCACCTACAGCCCTGGGTCCAAACTCAAGCTCGATGAGTTGCAAGCCGCCTACGGTTTTTCCAGCAGCCCCCTGCGGGAAGCCCTGAGCCGCTTAGCCCAGGAAGGGTTGATCCGCGCTGACGAGCGCCGGGGTTTTCGTGTCACCGCGATCTCTGCAGAAGATTTGATTGATATCACCCGCATGCGAGTCATGCTCGATGTGCAGGCGCTGCGCGAGTCCATCGAGCACGGGGATGACGCTTGGGAAGCACAGGTCGTAGCAGCCTTCCACCGATTGGAAAAGGCGGAAGGCCGACTCAGCGACGGGCCGGTTGTTTTGGATCAGGGATGGACCGACGTACACACGGCCTTTCACATGGCCCTGATATCGGCGGGTCCCTCGGAGCGCCTGCGCACCTGGAGTGCCAGCCTCTTTGACCAGGCTGAGCGCTACCGGCGTTTTTCTGCACGCTATCGGAAAACCTTCAAGAACAAATCCAGTGAGCACCGCAAGCTCATGGATGCCACTTTGCGACGTGACGCGGACACCGCTTGCGCGCTGCTGCGAGAGCATATCTTGGGCACAGAGCGCAATGTGCTGGCAGTGCTGAGCAAGATGGAACCTGATCGCGGCGGCTAAGCGCAACTCAAAAAATTCTAAGAGGCCCCGCGCCATTGCGCACCAGGCCTGTGTTTGGGCGCGCCAATAGAGACCGTCTTTCCTCGCACGATCCTCTCATTCGTCAACGCACTCCGCTCCCGCAAAAAAAGCCCGCAGGCCTAACGCCAGCGGGCTTTTTTGCTTCTGGATGCACCTGTTCCTGACGTTGGCTGCGCAGGCTTCTGCGGCCTGTTTTACACAAGTTCCCGGAAATTGCTCGGTAAAAACCACTATGCATTAAACATGTTTTATGCATAAAAATAACTTCATGCATTTACCTGAGAGATGCAGGATTTGTTGAATCGATCCTCTCAGCACCTCTTTTCCATCCCTCTCTAAGGAAACCCATGAAACTGATGTCCTACTCAATCGGCGGCCGCGAAACCTGGGGAGTCGTCCTCGGCGATGGCGTGGCCGAACTGGCAGGCCGCACTGGTCACGCCACCTTGGCCGACTTCATTGCCAGCCCGGACTTCCAGAGCCGTGATGCGCTGGTAGAGGGGCTCAAGGCTGACGTGAAGCTGGCTGAAGTGACCTTCTTGCCTGTGATTCCCCGCCCAGAAAAAATCGTCTGCGCGGTACGCAACTACATGGACCACCACCAGGAAGTGCTCGCCGCAGGCATGCAGCGCGAGTTGTCCGAGCAGCCACCGATCTTCTTGCGCGTGTGGCGTTCGCAGACGCCCCACCAGGGCCCCATCGTCCGCCCGCATGTTTCGGATTCGCTGGACTGGGAAGGCGAGCTGGCCGTGGTGATCGGCAAGGAAGGTCGCGACATCTGCGAAGCAGACGCCTGGTCTCACATTGCCGGCTACAGCTGCTACAACGACGCCAGCGTGCGCGAGTGGCAGTTTCACGCCAAGCAGATCGCGTCTGGGAAGAACTTTGAATCCACCGGTGCCTTCGGCCCCTGGATGGTGACGGCCGACGAGATCGCGCCAGGCCGGGAACTCAAGCTGGAGACACGCCTGAACGGTGCCGTGGTGCAGTCCAGCCACACCGGACACATGATCTTCTCCATCCCCCGACTGATTGCCTACGCCTCCACCATCTTCACGCTGGTACCCGGTGACGTGATCATCACCGGCACTCCAGCTGGCGTGGGCTGGAGCAAGAAGCCGCAGCATTTCATGAAGCCAGGTGACGTGGTGGAAGTGGAAATCGAAGCCATTGGCGTACTGCGCAACCCAGTGGTTGCGCAGGGCTGATACCCGCCGTCCGCCGACCCTTTTCGATCTTCCACACAACCCCTGCAAGGGCAGAGTCAGGCCCCATGCGGCCGCCGCCCAAGGAGACAAAAGCGATGCATAGAAGACATGTCCTGGCCGCCTGTGGCACGGCCGTCCTTGGATGGCCGGCTTTGCCGGCCTGGGCCCAGGTGTACCCCGAGCGAGCCATCAAGCTCTACCAAGGGTTTGCCCCCGGGGGCAACGCTGACGCCATCGCGCGCGCCGTTGGAACGGAAATGGCCAAAGCCTTGGGCCAGCCAGTCGTGGTGGAAGCGCAGTCGGGCGCCGGCGGAACCATCGCGGCCACCACGGTGGCACGCGCCAAACCTGACGGGTCCACGCTGCTATTGGCCACCGGTGGTCATGCCGTGGCGGGCGCCCTGTACAACACGCTGCCCTACAAATCGGTGGCTGACTTCGAGATGGTGTCCACCATCACCTTCTTCCCCTTCTTGGTTGTGGTCAACGCAAGCTCAAAAATTCAGAATTTGCGCGAGGTGATCGCCAATGCACAGGCAGCGCCTGGAACTGTGGGGTACGGCACTGCAGGTGTGGGCTCAACCCACCATCTAGCGGGCGAGCTGCTGGCCAAGATGGCACGCGTCAGCCTGCTGCACGTGCCCTATCGGGGCGACGCCGCATCGATCACCGCCCTACTGGCCGGCGATGTGCCTTTCATCATCGCGCCCCCCACAGCGGTGTTGACCAACATCCAGGCGGGCAAACTGCGGGCCATCGCCACCACGGGGCTACAGCGGTGGTCTGGCCTGCCCAACGTTCCTACCGTGGCGGAACAAGGCGTGGCAGGGTACGACGTGCGGTCGTGGGCGGGTTTGATGGCCCCGGCCGGCACGCCCCGCGCGGTCGTGGATCGCCTTCATGCCGAGGTTCTCCGCGCACTGCAAGCGCCTGCCGTGCGCCAGCGCCTGGAAGACATGGGGGGCGAGGCACGAGGCAGCACCCCCGAAGAAATGAAAACCATGGTGAGCCACGAAATCGAAAAATGGCAGCAGGTGGTGGCCGACGCCAAGATACCCAAACAATGATTGCCACCCATTTCATCGAAGGACTTATTGCATGACTTTGATCGCTATCCGCAAGCGCAGCTTGACCATTGAAACGGTGTACCACGAGGGCGGGCCACCGCCGGAGACACCATTGCGTGTCGCCTCTGCCTGTGCCGTGATTCGCAATCCCTATGCGGGCCGGTATGAGCCGGACCTCCTGCCTTTCATGGCCGAGCTGCGCAGCCTGGGCACGACGCTTGCCGAAGAACTTGTCTCGGTGCTGGGCAAGGACAACGTACAGGCCTACAGCAAGGCCGCGATTGTTGGTGCCAACGGCGAGCTAGAACACGGCGCCGTCTGGCACGAAGCCGGCGGCTGGGCGATGCGACATGTGCTGGGCGAGCCCAAGGCCATCGTGCCGTCGGCCAAGGTCGTCGCGGCGACGGGCTACCGATTGATGGTACCGCTGCACTACATCCATGCGGCCTATGTCCGTAGCCATTTCAACAGTGCCGAGGTCGGCATCCAGGACGCACCGCGGCCCGACGAGATCCTCTTTGCGCTGGTGATGGCCGATGGCGGTCGCATCCATGCGCGCCTTGGCGGGCTCACGCGCGAGCAGGTCTCCGTGCACGACGGCCAGCGCTGAGGGTCAAGATGGCGATCTCTTCTGAAGGCACGATGAAAGCCGTGCAATTGCGGGTCACAGGCGGCCCGGAAGTACTTTCCTGGGTCGATCTGCCGATGCCCCAGCCCGGCCCCGGCCAGGTACGCGTGCGAGCGCATGCCATCGGTGCTGGCGGCCCGGACGTGTTGATCCGCAACGGAACCTACAAGTGGATGCCTCCGCTGCCCGCCATCCCCGGCAACGAGCTGGCTGGCGTGGTGGACGCGGTGGGACCAGGCGTGGTGCGGCTGCAGGTGGGGGATCGGGTGCTGGTGAGCGCGCGCGAGCTGCCCCAGCGCGGTGGCTGCTATGTGCAGGCAATCTGTGTGCCTGAGTCGGTGCCTTTTGTGCTGCCAGCCAGCATCGCTTGGGAAGACGCGGTAAACCTGGGTAATTTCCAGCTGGCCCTCGCACTGCTGGCCAGCAATGGCAATCTGCCGGCCCAGGCCATTCTGGTGCCTGGCGCTGCCGGTGGAGTGGCTACAGCGCTCGCGCAGGTGGCGCGCTCGCGCGGCCTGCGGGTGATCGGCACCGCCTCCACGCCCGAAAAGCGCACGTTCGCACTGGAAAACGGTGTGACGGACCTGGTGGACGGCGACGTGCAGGCGCTGCCGAAGCGGGTGATGGAGCTGACCGATGGCCGAGGCGTGGACCTGGCGTTCGATCACGTGGGCGGCGCCCTCTTCATTGCGTGCCTGCGCTCGCTCGCGCCGTCTGGCATGGCCGTGTCGTACAACATCCTGGGCGGCCCGCCCACCGCCGACGTGTTCGACGAGTTGCGCAAGCTGCTTGCCAAAAGCCTCGCCATTCGTACCTTCTCCATCCACGCAGTGGACGCCGATGTGGCGCAACGCCGTGGATTGATGGAGCAGGCCATCGCCCTCATGGCCAGCGGACAGGTGCGTACGCCGCGCGCCACGCGCATGCCGCTGGCTGAGGCCCGCCGGGCCCACGAGCTTCTGGACAGCGGTGGCACGCTCGGCAAGCTGGTCCTCATCCCCTGAACCCATGGAGTCAGACACCGTGAACCCACCCTATACCGCCAACCTGTCCCACTGCGGCATCTTCTGCCGCGACCTGGAGGTGATGAAGACCTTCTACACCGGTGTGTTCGACATGCAGGAAACCGACCGTGGCGAAGGCGTGACCTTCCGGTTCGAGATCGTGTTCCTGAGCGGGCGTGACGACCAGCACCACCAGTTGGCACTGGCTGGAGGCCGCGGAGCGGACGCACCCAGCACGGTGATGCAACTGTCCTTCAAAGTCCAGACCCTCGACCACCTGCGCGAGGCCCGCCACCGCGCACTGGGGCTGGGTGCAACAAAGATGCGCGGCCTCAATCACGGCAATGCGATATCCCTCTACTGCATGGACCCGGAAGACAACACGGTCGAGATTTACCTGGACACCCCTTGGTACGTGAGTCAACCACATGGCGACCCCTTGGACCTGGATCAGACCGACGAAGCCATCTGGGCCCAGACAGAGCGCGTTGTGCGTTCTGACCCCAGCTTTATGCCGATGGCTGAGTGGACGGTGCGGTTTGCGCAACGAAATGCGGCTTTGAAGGCAAGGGAGATGTAGAGAGTACCGCCTTTGGGAATGAAGCGGTAACTCTGGGGTGGAGAGTCGTTGCCTACCCACCGTGCTTCAGCCTGCTCGCACTACTGCGAAGGCTTCTTGGACCACTCTGACTACCTTGCGCGCAAGTGCGAAGGTGAATGCAGCATGACTCTATTGGGCAAAAATAGCCGTACGTGATCCTCTGGATGAAACCGATCGGGCACTGGCAGAAGCGATTGACTCCTTAGCTAAGGCGGCTCCTGAGTGTCAGCATAGTGCACGGATCTCCCCGCCGACGGCTCTTGTTCGCAGCAGTCGCTCCATGACTGCGGTCTGAACGACGGCAACCAGCCTGAAATAGCCCATCCAACTCCCTGTAGACCTTTGAGATCAGGAAACAAAAAAGCGCCTCAACTGAGGCGCTTGGAAACCATACATATCGGTGCGCAGCACCCCTACAGGTTTTATTTTCAGGTTACAGAGTTTATTTTTACGATCAAGCGTCACCCACCGTTTCTAAGCCTCACTCCACCGTCACGCTTTTTGCCAGGTTGCGCGGCTTGTCCACATCGGTGCCGCGTGCGCAGGCGGTGTGGTAGGCCAGCAGCTGCAGCGGCACCACGTGCAGCAGCGGGCTCAGGGGGCCGTAGTGCTCGGGCATGCGGATCACGTGCAGGCCTTCGGCGCTTTCGATGTGGGTGTCGGCGTCGGCAAGCACGTAGAGCACACCGGCGCGGGCGCGCACTTCTTGCATGTTGCTCTTGAGCTTTTCCAGCAGTGCGTCGTTGGGCGCCACGGTCACCACCGGCATGGCGCTGGTCACCAGGGCCAGCGGGCCGTGCTTGAGTTCACCCGCCGGGTAGGCCTCGGCGTGGATGTAGCTGATTTCCTTGAGCTTGAGTGCGCCTTCGAGCGCGATGGGATAGTGCAGGCCCCGGCCCAAGAAGAGGGCGTTTTCCATGCGCGCAAAGTCTTCGGCCCAGCTGATGATTTGTGGCTCCAGGGCCAGCACGGCTTGCAGGGCCACGGGCAGGTGGCGCATGGCTTTGAGGTGCTCGGCCTCTTGCGCCTCGGTCAGGCGGCCCTTGCTTTGGGCGAGGGCCAGCGTCAGCAAGAAAAGGCCTGCCAGCTGGGTGGTGAAGGCCTTGGTGCTGGCCACGCCAATCTCCACGCCCGCACGGGTGATGTAGGCGAGCTTGCATTCGCGCACCATGGCGCTGGTGGCGACGTTGCAGATGGTGAGCGTGTGTTGCATGCCCAGGCTTTGCGCATGGCGCAGCGCGGCCAGGGTGTCGGCGGTTTCGCCGCTTTGGCTGATGGTGACGACCAAGGTGCGCGGGTTGGGCACGCTGGTGCGGTAGCGGTATTCGCTGGCCACTTCCACCTGGGTGGGGATGCCCGCAATGTCTTCGAGCCAGTATTTGGCGGCGCAGCCGCTGTAGTAGCTGGTGCCGCAGGCCAGGATGAGGACGTTGTCGATCTCCTTGAACACGCGCCAGGCTGCGGCACCGGGCTCGCCGTGCAGGCCTGCGCCGTCGAACAGCTCGGGCACGATGCCTTCCACGCCTTCAAGCGTGTCGGCAATGGCACGGGGCTGCTCGAAGATTTCTTTTTGCATGTAGTGGCGATACGGACCCAGCTCGGCCGCGCCGCTGTGGGCCAACACAGTGCGCACGGGGCGCTGTGCGGGCGTCAACGCATTGCCGTCCTTGCCCACGATCCAGTAGCGGCCCAGTTGCAGGTCCACCAAGTCGCCTTCTTCCAGGTACACGATCTGGTCGGTGACACCCGCCAGGGCCATGGCGTCGCTGGCCAGGAAGTGTTCTGCTCCGTCCTTGCCCACACCCAAGATCAGCGGCGAGCCTGCGCGCGCGCCCACCACGCGGTGGGGTTCGTCTTTGTGGATGACGGCGATGGCGTAGGCGCCGTGCAACTGGGCCACGGCGGCCTGCACGGCCTCAAACAAATCGCCTTGGTAGAGGCTGTCGACCAGGTGGGCAATGACTTCGGTGTCGGTCTGGCTCACAAACACGTAGCCGCGTGCCTGCAGGGCGGCGCGCAGTTCTTCGTGGTTTTCGATGATGCCGTTGTGGACAAGGGCAACACGACCCGCTTGGCCGGGCTGCGTGGCGGCATCGCCCGTGCCGTGGCTGAAGTGGGGGTGAGCGTTATGCATGGCGGGCGCGCCGTGCGTGGCCCAGCGGGTGTGGGCGATGCCGGTGGCGCCGTCGATGTGCTCGGTGGCCACCTGCTCCAGCAGCTCGGCCACGCGGGCGGTGCTGCGGGCGCGCTGCAAGCCGCCCTGGGGGGTGCCGTTGCGCGAGGCATCGAGGCTGGCGGCATGCACCGCCACGCCGCACGAGTCATAGCCGCGGTATTCGAGCCGTTGCAGGCCCTGCACAAGGATAGGAACGATGTTGCGCGTGGATACCGCGCCGACGATGCCGCACATGGTGGATGCCTCCGTTAAAACCGATGGGGCGATGGTAGGCAGGCAAAAAAGAAATATGCACTCAAAATATCATTAATTTTGAAATTTAATTTCTACAATTCAATACAGAGAAATTAAATTTCAAAAATCAATCAATTATGGAACCCATATCACTAGATGCCATCGACCTGCAGCTGCTGGACCTGCTGCAGCACGATGCCGCCCAAAGCAACCAGGCCTTGGCAGAACGGGTACACGTGTCGCCCCCCACCTGCCTGCGGCGCGTGAAGCGGCTGCACGATGTGGGGCTGATCGAGCGGCAGGTGGCCCTGCTACAGCCCGACCGGCTGGCCGCCGTGCAGGGCCATGGGCTGGCCTGCATTGTGGAGGTGAGCCTGGACCACCAAAGCACCGAGGCGCTAGACGCCTTCGAAGCCCGCGCCGTGGCCGATGCCGAGGTGCAGCAATGCTGGCGCGTGTCGCCGGGGCCCGACTTTGTGCTGGTGGTGCACACGCGCGACATGCCGGGCTACCTGGCGCTGTCGCAGCGGCTGTTCACCACCGATGCGAACGTGCGCAATGTGAAGGCGTTCTTCAGCACCAAGCGCGCGAAGTTTGAGACAAAAGTGCCTCTAGCGCTTGATAAATAAGCGCTAGCTGCTATATTTTTAATAGCAAATTAGACCACCATCGCTGGCCACTCCAGCCGCACGGTGCACCCCTGCCCCACGGCCGCCGTGGCGGTGATGTGGGCGCCATGGCGCTCGGCAATGGCACGGCACACGGCCAGGCCTGCGCCCACGCCGTCAAATTCAGTTTCGCGGTGCAGGCGCTGGAAGATGCCGAACAGGCCCGCAGCGCGCTCGGGGTTGAAGCCCACGCCGTTGTCTTGCACCTCCCACGCCACCCAGCCAGCGCCGCGTTCTGCGGGCACGGCGCGCACAGCAATGGTGGCGTTTGGCTGGTGTTGGCTGAACTTGAGGGCATTGCCCAGCACCTGCACCAGCAATTCGTGCAGCAGGGCCGGGTCGGCGTGCAGGGCGGGCAGGTCGGCAGCCACGTTCCATGGCGCGGCATTGGCACCCGCCAACGCTGGCAGTGCGGCCCGCGCCTTGGCCACCGCCGCAGCCAGGTCTACCGGCTGCAGTTGCAGCGGCGCACGGCCCACACGCGACAGGGCCTGCAGCCCGTCCAGCATCAGCGCCATGCGGCGGGCCGATTGCTCCATGGTGCCGACGAACTCTTGCGCCTCTTGCAGCGGCGGGCTTTGCAGCACGTCGGCAGGCAGGTCGCCCAGCACCTCGCGCACCAGCTTGCCGTAGGACGTGATGTGGCGCAGCGGCGCACGCAGGTCGTGCGAGACCACGCGCAAGAACGCCTCTTGCGCAGCCGCCATGTCGGCCACCTGCTGCTGGCTGGCGGCCAGTGCGGCGCGCAACGGGTCAGGGGTGAGGTCGGGGGTCAGGTCTGCACCGGTCACTTCATCCTCCCCCATAGACCACAGAAGCGTGCACGGCGCAACGAGCAACCACCGCACCGTGCACGACATGACAGGCGAGGACAGCCAGCAAGGGCCGCCCCGCAGCAAAGGCTGTCGTCCTCCTTGAGGGGGAAGGCGCAAAGCGCCTCAGGGGATACCTCATTTTTTTGGGCGGGGCCAGTGGGCAATGCTGACCTGCTTGCCCCGCGCCACGCTCAGCGCGCCAGGCTCGGTGCTCTTGGTGATGGTGCTGCCGCCGCCCACCGTGCCACCCGCGCCAATCGTCACCGGGGCCACCAGCACACAGTTGCTGCCCACGTGCACATCGGCCTCGATCACCGTGCGGTGCTTGTTGGCGCCGTCGTAGTTGGCGGTGATGCTGCCCGCGCCGTAGTTCACGCGCTCGCCCACCGTCGCGTCGCCCAGGTAGGCGAGGTGGTTGGCCTTGGCGCCGTCGGCCAGCGTGCTGTTCTTCACTTCCACAAAGTTGCCGATGTGCACTTCGCGGCCCAGCTGTGCGCCGGGGCGCAGGCGGGCAAAGGGGCCGATCAAGGCGCCCTCGCCCACGGTGGCACCGGCCTTTTCACCGTCGATGTGGGTGTAGGGGTGGATGACTGCGCCCGCCGCGATGCGTGCGTTGGCAATGCAACAGTTCGCGCCAATGCTCACGCCCTCGCCCAGCTCCACGCGGCCGGTGAAGACGCAGTTCACGTCGATCTCCACGTCCTGCCCGCAGACCAGCTCGCCACGCACACCGGTGCGGGCGTCGTCGCGCAGGTCAAAGCGGGCGGGGTCGGCCAGGCGCACGCCCTGCTCCATCAAGGCGCGAGCCCGGCGCAGCTGGTGCGCGCGCTCCAGCTCGGCCAGTTGCAGCGGGCTGTTCACGCCCGCCACCTGCAGCGCGTCGGTGATGCGGTGGGCCACCACGGGCACGCCGTCGGCCACGGCCATGGCGACGATGTCGGTGAGGTAGTACTCGCCCTGGGCATTGTTATTGGTCAGACGCGCCAGCCAGGGCGTGAGCAGCCTTGCGGGCACGGCCATGATGCCGCTGTACACCTCGGTGATGGCGCGCTGGGCGTCGGTGGCGTCCTTGTGCTCGACGATGCCTTGCACGGCGCCGTCGGCATTGCGCACGATGCGGCCATAGCCTGTGGGGTCGGGCAGTGTCACCGTCAGCAGCGCCAGCTTGCCACCTTCGCTGGCAGCCACCAGGGCGCGCAGGGTGTCGGCCTGGGTCAGGGGCACATCGCCCGAGAGGACGACCGCTGTGCCGTCGTCACGCAGGTGGGGCACCGCCTGCTGCACCGCGTGGCCCGTGCCCAGCTGCGGTTCTTGCCGCACAAACTTAAGGTCAAAACTGCCTGCAGCGCTTGCTGCACCAGCGGTAGCTGCTTCTACTTCTGTAGCACCGTGCCCCGTGATGACGATGGCGCTGCGGGCCTGCAAGTGGGCCGCCTGGTCCAGCACATGGTGCAGCAGCGGGCGCCCAGCCAGGCGTTGCAGCACTTTGGGGGTGCGGCTTTTCATGCGCGTGCCCTTGCCGGCCGCCATGATGAGGATGTCGAGTTGCGTCATGGAATGGGGTGTATGGAGTGGCCCGCAGTGCCGCCACTGCGCAGGCCTGCCCCCATTATCGGCGCCAATGGCTGCGAGCAAGTGCCCACGGCCCGCCCATCAAATGCTATCAAAATAGAAGCTGCCAGCGCTTTATTGATAAGCGCTGGCAGCCTATTTCATTGAAATAACCGTCTTTGTACAGTCAGGCCAGCCTGCGCGGCCACGCTCCTGCCAGGCGGTAGGTTGCAAACCGCGCCAAGCCCAGCAGCAGCCGACCGACCGCGCCCGCCGCATCGGCCGCTGCACCCACCACAGCACGGCTGCCCTGCCCCAGGGCCAGCCGCAGATCGCGCAAGGGTTGCACCACGGCCCGGTCCCAGCACACCCCCGCGGCAACGGCGGCTACCCCCTCAGCGTGCACAGGCGCAGATGCTGCAGGGGACGCCACGGGCGGGGCACAGTCCCAACGAAAGGCCAGTGCAGCAGCGGCATCCACCGCGCCGGGCGGCCCCCAGGCCTCGACCACCGCGTGCTGACCGGGCGCCAGACTGAGGCGGTCTCCGGCGTGCAGCACATGGTCTGCGGGCAGCGCCTGCGCCGCCCCGGTCAGCGTGACCCAGGCCCGCCCTTGGGCGATCTCCAACACGCCAGGCTCACGCGGGTGCAGTGAGAGGGCGCGGCGCGCCTCCAGCTTCCAGCATCCTGCCAACGAGGCGGCAGGGCGGGTGAGGCTGGCGGGACTCACGGAGGATTGCGATGCGGGAACGACATGGCTTGGCATGTGGGACTCCTTTCTGCCACGAAGGGCTGTAATGAGGCCCAATGATCCGGCTCCAAACCCTTTGCGTCCAATGAAAACGCGCTACGCTATTGATGCGAAGACCGCATGAATACACCCACCGCCGCGCCATGCCCAACGACCCCAATGCCCCCGCCATCCAACGCACCCGCCCCGTCGCCGTGGGGCACTGGCGCGCCTTCCTGGCAGTGGCCCGGCACCTGAACTTTCGGGCCGCTGCCGACGAGATGGCATTGACCCAATCGGCCGTGAGCCGCCAGATCCAGGCGTTGGAGGAAGAAGTGGGCGTGCCCCTGTTTCTGCGCCACACCCGTGCGGTGGAGCTGACCAGCGCGGGCGCGCAACTGCAGCGCGCCGTGGTGCCCGCCCTGGAGCGCATGGACGCCGCCGTGCGCCTGGTGCGCCAGACCGCCGGGCGCAAAAGCGTGGCCATCACCACCTGGGCCAGCTTTGCGTCGATGTGGTTGATTCCGCGCATGGAAGAGTTTCAGCACCAGCACCCGGGCATTGACCTGCGCATTGATGCCAGCGACGTGAGCGTGGACCTGGACACCTCGGACGTGGACATTGCCCTGCGCTACGCCCTGCCCGGCCCCGGCATGCAGGGCGCACGCCGCCTGTGTGGCGAGCAACTGGCCGTGGTGGCCAGCCCCTGGCTGCTGAAAACAGCGCCCCCCATCCGCAAACCGGCCGACCTGGCGCAGTTCACCCTGATTGAAGCAGGCGACGCGCACCGCACCCAGCACCTGGAGTGGCTGAGCTGGCGGCGCTGGTTTGATGTGCAGCAGTGCCCCAAGCTGCAGCCCCAGCGCTGGCTGTACTTCAACTACGCGCACCAGATCGTGCAGGCCACGCTCAGCGGCCAGGGCCTGGCGCTGGCCCGCATGCCGCTGATTGCCGACGCGCTGGCCTCGGGCGACCTGATCGAGGTGCTGCCGGGACACCGGCTGGATTCGCCGCTGGCCTACTGGATGCTGGTGGGCCCGCGCAGCGGGCACCGGCCCGAGGTGCAGGCCTTCAGCGCCTGGCTGGAGACCCAGGCCGCCGCCACCCGCGCCGCCATTGGCGATGTGCCCGACCCCGATACGCAAGACCACCTGGACTGAGAACCTGTTCAAGGAGGAGCCCTGTGGGCGATCTCGCAGGGCACCGTCAACCGGCGCCAAGGCCCCCGTGAAAACACCAGCCACAACCCGGCCACGCAGGTGGACACTGGGGCCTAAGAGCCTGCAGCCACGCCAGACACCGCATCCACAACCACCCGCCACACACGCCACACCAGCCCCATTGGCACCATGCACACCATCGAGCCCCCACCAGACAACTTTCGCCTGCTGATCCGGCATGCGTCTGCGCTGTGCGTGCTGGTGCACAGCCTGTACATCGCGCTGTTTGCCTGGGCCAGCGTCGATGCCCTGGCGGCGCTGAATTTGCTGAGCGTGGCCACGCATGCGCTGGCGTTCTGGCTGGCCCGCCCCGAAGGGCACCTGCGGTCGGCCACGTTACTGCTGATTGGTGAAATCACCGTGCACGCCGTGGCTGCCACGGTGTTTGTCGGCTGGGGCAGCGGGTTTCACTACCTGATGCTGCCGGTCATCCCGGTGGCCATACTGTCGTCGAGCGACCACAAAACCCTCAAGTACACGATTGCGGTGTGCCTGTCGTTCATCTACCTGGGGCTGGACGGCTGGAGCAGCCAGAACGAGCCCATCCACGCCCTGGGCAACACGCTGGAAAGCCTGCTGCGCTACCAGAACATCGTCACCTTGCTGCTGGCGTTCATCATCTTGTCACGGGGCTACTACAACGTGGTGACCCAGGCGCAAGCGGTGTTGACCCGACAGGCATCGACCGACCCCCTCACCGGCGCCATCAACCGCCGCAGGCTCATGGAAATAGGCCGCGCAGAGCTGGCCCGCCAGCCCCGGCAAGCACAAACCATTGCCCTGCTGCTGTGCGACATTGATCATTTCAAGCGCATCAACGACACCCTGGGGCACAAGGCGGGCGATCAAGTGCTGCAGGACTTTTACCGCCGAGCGCTGGGGGTGACACGCGCCAGCGACAGCATTTGCCGCTGGGGCGGTGAGGAATTCCTGATCCTGCTGCCCGACACCGACGCTCCGGGCGCCGACCACCTGGCAGAGCGACTGCGCCAGGCCATCAGCGCAGACCTGTTCAAACCTGGCCATACGCAGCCTTTGCAGGTCACCGTCACGATCGGCGTGGCCACCGTGCAGGCGTACGAAGGCTTGCTGGACGCAGTGCACCGTGCCGACGAGGCGCTGTACCGGGGCAAGCAGCAGGGCCGCAACCAGGTGGTCAGCAGCCTCCCACCAGCAGCCCGCCCGGCGGCGGCAGAGCCCCCTTTGCGCTGGCAGAAATAGGAACGGGCAGCAAAAAGCCCGCTTCAGGAGTCCAAAGCCGTTGACGCTGTGGTTGTGCCAAGCCGTGGGGCCCATAAAAAAAGCGCAAAACGCTACACTTTTGATAGCTTTTTGCGCTTATTTCAAGGGCGCTAGCGCCCTTTTTTACCTAAATCCGAATCAGCCCAACTGCACACGCGCAAACTTGCGCTTGCCCACCTGCACCACGTAGGTGCCAGCATCCAGCTTAAGGCCCTTGTCGCTGACCACGTTGCCGTCCACACGCACACCGCCGCCATCGATCAGGCGGTTGGCCTCGCTGCCCGAGGGGGCCAGGTTGGCCTGCTTGAGCAAAGCGCCAATGCCCAGTGGCGCGCCCGTCAGCGCCACTTCGGGGATGTTGTCTGGCACGCCGCCCTTGCTGCGGTTGATGAAATCCTGCTCCGCCGCATCGGCCGCCGCTGCGCTGTGAAAACGCGTGGTGATCTCTTTGGCCAGCATCACCTTGGCGTCCTTGGGGTTGCGCCCACCGGCGATCTCGGCCTTGAGCGCGGCGATCTCGGCCAGGCTCTTGAACGACAGCAGCGTGTACCAGTCCCACATCAGCGTGTCCGAAATCGACAGCACCTTGGCAAACATGGTGTTGGGCGCTTCTGTGATGCCGATGTAGTTGTTCTTGGACTTGGACATCTTGTCCACGCCATCCAACCCCACCAAGAGTGGCATGGTGAGCACGCACTGCGGCTCTTGTCCATACTCCTGCTGAAGGTGGCGCCCCATCAGCAAATTGAACTTCTGGTCCGTGCCGCCCAGTTCCAGGTCACTCTTCAAGGCGACCGAGTCGTAACCCTGGAGCAGCGGGTACAAAAATTCGTGCAGGCTGATGGAACTGCCATCGGTAAAACGCTGGTGAAAATCGTTGCGCTCCATCATGCGCGCCACCGTGTACTTGGCCGACAGCTGAATCATGCCCCGCGAACCCAGGGCATCACACCACTCGCTGTTGTAGCGGATCTCCGTGCGCGCAGGGTCCAGCACCTTGGCTGCCTGCGTGTAGTAGGTCTCTGCGTTGAACTTGATTTGCTCGGGCGTGAGCGGCGGGCGCGTGCTGTTGCGCCCGGAAGGGTCACCGATCAAGGTGGTGAAGTCACCGATCAGGAAGATCACCTGGTGGCCCAGATCTTGCAACTGCCGCATCTTGTTGAGCACCACGGTGTGGCCGATATGAATGTCGGGGGCCGTGGGGTCCAGGCCCAGCTTGATGCGCAGGGGTTGACCGGTGGATTCCGAGCGCACCAGCTTCTTGGTCCACTCATCCTGTGGCAGCAATTCTTCCACGCCACGCAGCGAAATTTCGAGGGCCTGGCGTACACCATCGGACAGCGGGCTTGTTGTAACAGCTGATTGATTCATAAGGGTTTTTTTCGATGTCTGAGCATGACGCGCCGCTATACTCGGGCTCCATTGCAAAGGCGGATTCTAGTAGGCCCGCCGTTTCAGCCAGGGTTTCACCCGCTGAAAACTGCCTTGTTTGCATTGCTGTGCCTTCGACTTCCGCTGGGCCTTTGGCTCAGGTCCTGAGCGAAGACACACTCACCTCTGGGGATAGAACATTGATTCACGGCTTGACCACCGCCAGCTTGGCTTTGCTTGATCGACTGTCCCAGACCGCTCAAAAACACCCCCGACGTATCACTGCCGCCATCGCAGCCCTGCTGCTCACAGGCGGCGGTGGCGCATTCGCCGTGGCCTCGCTGGGGCCCGATGCCTCTGAGCTGCCCACCAAGACGGTGAGCTACCCCGTTGAATCCCTGGCAGAAAACCTGGCCCTGGAATCGCTCGACGCCCCCGGTTTTTCGCTGTACCGCTCTGAACAAACCCGCAGCAGCGACACCGCAGAGTCTCTGCTGCAGCGCATGGGCGTGGCAGACCCGGCAGCGGCCGCTTTTTTGCGTTCTGACAATGCTGTGCGACAAAATTTGCTGGGACGAGCGGGCCGGCTGATTTCGGCCGAGACCACCGACGACCACCGCCTGGTGCGTCTGACCGCACGCTGGGCCCCCGATGACAGCGGCACCTTCCGCCGCCTGGTGGTAGAGCGCCAGGACGAGCGTTTTTCCTCGCGCATCGAAACCGCACCACTGACCAAAGGCACGCGCCTGGCCGGGGGCGTGATCCGCAGCTCCCTCTTTGCCGCCACCGACGCCGCCAACATCCCCGATGGCGTGGCTGTGCAGGTCGCCGAGATCTTCTCGGGCAACATCGACTTTCACCGCTCACTGCGCAAGGAAGACCGCTTTGCCGTGGTGTACGAAACGCTGGAGGCCGATGGCGAGCCCCTGCGCAGCGGCCGCGTGCTGAGCACCGAGTTCCGCAACAACGGCAAGACCCACCAAGCCGTCTGGTTCCAGGAGACCGAAGCCTCCAAGGGAGCCTACTACACCCTAGAAGGTGAGAGCATGCGCCGCGCCTACCTGGCCTCGCCGGTCGAGTTCTCCCGGGTGACCAGCGGCTTCAAGATGCGACTGCACCCCATTTTGCAAACCTGGCGTGCCCACCTGGGCACCGACTACGCAGCCCCCACAGGCACCGCAGTGCGCACGGTGGGCGATGGGGTGGTGGAGTTTGCTGGCGTGCAAAACGGTTTTGGCAACGTCATCTTCATCAAGCACCGCAACCAGCACGTCACCGTCTATGCGCATTTGAGCCGCATCGACGTGAAGAACGGGCAATCGGTTTCGCAAGGGCAAACCGTGGGGGCCGTGGGCTCCACCGGCTGGGCCACGGGCCCGCACCTGCATTTCGAATTCCGCATCAACGGCCAGCACCAGGATCCGCAAACCATCGCACAGCAAAGCGAAGCGGCCGCCCCCGTGTCGGCCTCCGCCCGCGCTGCATTTGACCGACTGGCATCTGCCATGCGCGTCCAGCTGTCGTCGGCAGAGCTGATTCAGCAAGCCAGCGCCCAGTAACGCAAAGCCCACTCGGCCAGCCCCTGCGGGCCCGCAGCTTGCCTCACACCGCTTGACGGCCCAATCCATGCGCGAGCTTTATATTGGCCTGATGTCTGGCACCTCCCTCGATGGTGCCGATGCAGTGTTGGTGGACTTTGCAGGGCCCCAACTCCAGGTCTTGGGCTACCGCGCCCAGCCCTTCCCAGAGGGGCTCAAGAGCGACCTCCTCGCACTCAACACCCCAGGCCACGACGAGCTGCACCGCGCTGCACTGGCAGGCAATGCGGTGTCACGCATCTACGCCGAGCTGGTCAACACCCTGCTCCAGGACACCCATATCCAGGCGGGCGAAGTGCGCGCGATAGGCGCCCATGGCCAGACGGTGCGGCATCGCCCCCAGGAATTTGACGGCACGGGCTACACCCTGCAGCTGCAAAACCCCGCCCTGCTGGCAGAGCTCACCGCCATCGCCGTCGTGGCCGACTTTCGCAGCCGGGACGTTGCCGCAGGCGGCCAAGGCGCACCGCTGGTCCCCGCATTCCACCAAGACATCTTTGGGAGCACCACAGAGACAGTGATGGCGCTGAACATCGGCGGCATCTCCAACATCAGCATCCTGCCCGCCCACGGCCCCGTCATCGGCTTTGATTGCGGCCCGGGCAATGCACTCATGGACCACTGGTGCCAGTTGCACACAGGCCACCCCTACGACGCGCAAGGCCAGTGGGCTGCGAGCGGCTCGGTACACCCAGGGCTGTTGGCCGACTTCCTGCAGGAGCCGTTTTTGCAGAAGTTGCCGCCCAAAAGCACCGGGCGCGACCTTTTCAATGTGCGCTGGCTGGATGACAAGTTGGAGGCGCACCCCAACATCCCACCTGCAGATGTACAGGCCACGCTCACCGAATTCACGGCCCGCGCCTGTGCTGACAGTGCCACGATGCACGGGCAAGGCGGTACCCGCCTGGCTGTGTGCGGTGGGGGCGCATTGAACACCCACCTCATGCGGCGACTGCAGGCCCTATTGGCCCCCGTCTTGATACAACCCTCGGACGCACTGGGCTTGCCTGTCATGCAGGTCGAAGCCAGCGCATTTGCCTGGCTGGCCCGCCAAACCCTGCAAGGGCTGACGGGCAGCCTGCCAAACGTCACGGGCGCCCAAGGCGCCCGTGTACTCGGGGCGATCTACCCCGCGTAAGCCCCCTCCAAAAGGGGAGGCATTTGCTTATCAGGTCGAAAAGCTCGAACCGCAACCGCAGGTCGTGGTGGCGTTCGGGTTCTTGATGACGAACTGAGCCCCTTGCAGGTCTTCCTTGTAGTCGATCTCTGCACCCACTAGGTACTGGTAGCTCATGGCGTCGATCAACAAAGACACACCGTTTTTGGTCATGGTAGTGTCGTCTTCGTTGGTGATCTCATCGAAAGTGAAGCCGTATTGGAAGCCAGAGCAGCCGCCACCCTGCACAAACACCCGCAACTTCAAATCGGGGTTGCCCTCTTCAGCAATCAGATCGGCCACCTTGGCGGCAGCACTGTCCGTGAACAAAATCGGGGCAGGCATCTCGGTGGAGACATTTTCGGCAACAGCGCTCATGGGGAACTCCGGGTTCAGTATTTGGCTGGGATGGTACTGCAACACGGCAGCGCCACCGCCTCAGGAATTGTTTGACGCTAGTTTGAGTGGGGGCTTTTCTTCCACCAACACAGCGGCAGGGAAGAGCTGGCCGGCAATCATGGCACCCTGGTGCATCTCCAGCGCACGATAGTGCACGTTGCCTGTGATGCGAGCCTTAGGCTGCAGCTCCAGCAGCTCGGCAGCATGCACCGGGCCCACCACCGAACCATTGACGATGACATGGTCCGCATGCACCGCCCCCTCCACCCGCGCCGTCTCCGAAATCACCAGAATGCTGGGCTGCTCCGTGGCAGCACGGATATCACCGATGACATCGCCATCAATCCGAATGCCCTCCTCAAACAGCACATTGCCCTCAATCCGGGTGCCATGGGCAATCAAGCTCTTGATGGGAGGCTGCTTTTTACGCGAGAACATAAAGGGACTCCTGAAGTGCACATCAAGGCACTCAATGAAGAAAGGGATCAGGGCAAGCCACAAAGCGCCCCGCACATAGGTGATCCAAGGTCTACTGAATGCTTGGCAGCGGCTGGCACTGTCCCGTGCGCGCCTGCGGGCACCAGGGTCGAAGCCAAACCCCGTCGTCGATGTCAATCCAACTCAGTGGCCTGGCTTGCACGCACCGTCTGCCCCTCCAAGACACGGGCAGTCACGGTTTTTACCACGACATTCACAGGCAACGGAAGCAAGCCATCCAGACGCCTGTACTGCCGAAATTGCAGCGGCTGCCCCTCGGGCGGCAAAATCTGCGTCCAAGGCTTGCCCTCTCGGGTGCCGGTCACCACCAACTCCAGTCGCCCCTTGAAGTCAGACGCGTTGCGGGCAGCAGCCTGGATCACCAGCACCTGCCACCGCAATTGCACCCCACCCACCACTTCTGCCTGCAATCCCCGGATGGCTACGCCATCCGTATTGGAAACCGGCATCAGTTTTTCAAAAAAGCCCAGATCATCCCGCAGCATGCGGTTTTCAGTTTCCAGTTGCCGCACTTGGGTCGTCAAACGCTCCAGGGTCGCACGGTCAGCGGTGAGCAGACTCTCGGCGGTCTGCGACAAGGTCTGGCGTTGCTGCGACTGCTCCCGCAGCTCTTCAACCTCCGCGCGCAGGCGCACGATGTCATCACGGGTCCCGGATTCCAGGCCAGCGATGGATTTTCCAAACTCGAACGCCCACAACGCCGCTGCGCCACTGAGCCCCATCACCAACGCCAGAACCAGCCAGCGCAGAGGCCAAGGCAGTGCGCTGCGCACCGCCACACGGGGCGCACTGATCGTCAAACGACGGCGAAGCAAACGAAAACGCATGAACGGTCCATCCCTCTTTGCGAAGTGCGCACCATAAACGAAAAAACCGCCCGAAGGCGGTTTTTGAGAGACAGGTGCAAGCCCCCGCCTCGCAAGGTCGCGAAGATTAACGCTTCGAGAACTGCTTTGCACGACGTGCAGAGCGCAGACCGACCTTCTTACGTTCCACTTCACGGGCGTCACGCGTCACGAAGCCGGCTTGGCTCAGTGCGGGCTTGAGCGTTGCGTCGTAATCAATCAGAGCACGGGTGATACCGTGACGGGCAGCACCAGCTTGACCAGATTCGCCACCACCGTGGACATTGATCTGGATGTCGAAAGTTTCGACATGGCTAGTCAGCACCAGAGGTTGCTTAGCAATCATGATCGATGTTTCGCGGCCGAAATAGGACTGAATGTCCTTGCCGTTCACAGTGATCTTGCCGGAGCCTTTTTTCAGAAACACGCGGGCGACGCTGGACTTGCGACGGCCGGTGCCATTGTTCCATTCACCAATCATCTCAAGGCTCCTTAGATTTCCAGCACTTTGGGCTGCTGGGCGGCGTGGGGATGCTCTGCACCGCCATACACCTTGAGTTTCTTGATCATTGCGTAACCAAGGGGACCCTTGGGCAGCATGCCCTTGACAGCCTTTTCCAGAGCACGACCAGGGTGCTTGGCTTGCATGTCGCGGAAGTTGGTGGCTGTGATACCGCCGGGATAGCCCGAGTGACGGTAATACACCTTGTCCAGGGACTTGGTGCCAGTGACCTTGAGTTGTGCTGCGTTGATAACGACGATGAAATCACCGGTATCGACGTGAGGCGTGTAAATGGCCTTGTGTTTGCCGCGCAAACGGAGAGCAACTTCGCTGGCTACTCGTCCGAGGACCTTATTGGTCGCGTCAACCACAAACCACTCGTGCACGACCTCAGCGGGCTTTGCGCTGAATGTAGACATGAGTTTCTCTTTTCAAGAGGGGTTTGAGGGCCCTTTTCCACGGTCGGTGCTTCTCTGAAGGAAGCCTCTTAGGTGGTAAGAAGTGTTCGCCGCGGGGCCACTAAATCGCTGCGAAGCCCGCCATTATACGAAGTTCAATGCAAGTAGCACAAGCCTGACCTGCCGACGGAAAGAACGCCGACCGGTCAGAAAGGCTGTTCAGCGAAGAAACGAGGCGCAGCCAACGCCCAAGATGACCGACTCAGTTGGACATTTGCCGCGCACGCTGCTCATCCGCTTCGTAGCGCTTGCGCGTTTCGACGCAGATGGCCAGCCCAGCCTGTGAAGGCTTTTGGCACTCCTGGTGAATGCACATGGGCTTGGCAAAAAAGCTCGCATTGGCACACACCTCTTGGGGACTCGGAGCCCGTACGGGGGTGGGCCTGGGCTTGGGTTCTGGCGGCGGCGGGGGCGGCGGGGGTGGAATCTCCACCACCTGGGGTGCAGGCGCTGGCTCGGGTTGGGCTTTTTTGGCCGCAGCACTGCGCGCCGTTGGCTTTGCGGGTTGGACCGCAGCCGAGGCTGTCGAGACCGGGGAGGCATCTACCGCCGCAGCCGACGCAGCAGCGGCCACGACCTCGCTGGCCACAAGCAGCGGCTCCGATGCAGTCATGTCCGGGGCCGAGGCCTCCAGCATCGGTGGTGCGGCAGCAGGCTGTGCCAGCTCTGTGATGATGTCGTCTTGCGCAGGCGCTTTGCGCCCGTGGGTCCACCAAGCGGCAGCCCCGACCACCAACAAAGACGCCACCAAGACGACGCCCCAGCCCAAGCCACGGCTGCGCCGCGCCCCAGAGGCGCGATGCGCACGCCGAGGCGTCGCATCCTGCACACCGCCCGACTTGCTGGTACGCACCCTGTGCGATGAAGCTGCCGCCGCGCGAGCGTCTGCGGCATGGCTTGCCCCATGATCGTCTTGCGCCACGGTGTCCCCTGGGTCCATGAAAACGGTGTCTGCAGCATCTACCACCACCGTGTCGGGCCCAGAGGCTGCATACGAGGCATCCACATCAGAGGCTTTACGCAAGGGCGCTTCATTGGCGGCAGAAGCGTCTTGCGCCCCCAACACCTTTTCCGTCTGCGCCTGGATATCCGCGATGATTTTGGGCGCAGAGGTCACATCCACCGTCGGGGTCACCAAACCAGGGCCTGGCTGATCGGCAGGCTCTACCCAGATGTCCCCCAAATCGGCCCGGAAGTCGAAATCGGCAACCCCCTCGGGGGGCGACTCCATCTCCATGGCGTGCAAAAAGGCCTCAATGCTCTGCGGCCGATCCTCAGGGCGCAATGCCAATGCCTGGCTGATGGCTGCGACAAAGGGCGCGGAATACTCCACGCCCAATTGGCGCTTGACAGTCTTGGCCACGCGCGAGAACGGCACCATGCGATCACGGATGGAGCGCAAGGTGGCGGGCAACGGGGTGTCGTTGCACAGGCAGCCATGCACCACTGCCGCCAAAGAATAGAGGTCGCTCCACGGCCCCTGGCGCAGATCCTCATCGGACTCAGAATACTGCTCAATGGGCGCGTAGTTCACCTTCAGAACAGCGGTGTGCTGGCGCCCCTGGTCGTTGATGGCATGGCGTGCAGCACCCAAGTCGAGCAAAACTGGGGGGCCGTAGTCCTGCAAGAAAATATTGTCCGGTGAAATATCGCGGTGCAGCGTCTTGCCCTCATGCAACACCTGCAAGGCACCGACCACCGACCACAGCACCTTGCGCAGCCAAGCCTCTGGCGGCGGTGTGCGCATTTGCACCCTGGCTTGCTTGAACGTCATGCCGCTGTACAGGGGCATGACCATATAGGCCGTGTTGTTCGCCTCCCAGAACCGGAACACCTTCACCAGGGAGGGGTGGTCAAACTGCGCCAGAAGACGCGCCTCGCCCACAAACGAAGCCAAGCCCGCCTGGAAGGTCTGCTGGTCTGATGAAGAGCGCACCCACAACGACTGTCCCTGCGCACGTCCGGCCAGGGCCGAGGGCATGTATTCCTTGATCGCGACAGCGCGGTGCAGCGAGTGGTCAAACGCCTTGTAGACCATCCCAAAGCCACCCACCCCTAGCAACGCCAGAATCTCGAACTCCGCCAAGCGGGTGCCAGGGGGCAGCGCATCGACGTGGCTTACGCCGCTGGCAGAGGTTTGACTGGAACGTTCGGTCATGGTGAAAAAAGCGTGGCAGTCCAGCGTCTAAAGCAAAATTCAGCGGGCACCAGCCCAGCGCCAGCCCGCCGACAAAGGCGATGATGCTGCATCACCGCAGGTACAAAGGCAACAAAAAGCAGACTGTCTGCCAAAAACATCACAGCCTGCCCGAATGCCCTCGATTTTGCCTTGAACGGACGCCCCGCTGTCCGAGATAGATCGGGGTACGCCCCAAGAGACGGCCCGCAATCGTTACCATAGCGACATGTTCAGTTACCGCCACGCCTTCCACGCGGGCAACCATGCCGATGTGCTCAAGCACACCGTTTTGATTGCCACTTTGCAATACCTTACGGAGAAAGATGCGGCACTGACCGTGCTGGACACCCATGCGGGCGCCGGCTTGTACCGCCTGGACGGCGACTACGCCAGCACCAGCGCCGAAGCCGCCGATGGCATCTTACGGCTGGTCGCTCCGGAAGTACCGCCCCTGACCCCAGCGCTGGCAGCCTACGTAGACATGGTGCGCGCCTTCAATCAGGGCACCAAGACCAAGGTGTATCCCGGCTCACCCTTCATCAGCCAACGGCTGCTGCGCGAACACGACAAGCTCAAAGTGTTTGAGTTGCACCCCACCGACATGCGCGCACTGGCGGGCAATGTAGCCCAGCTCAATGCAGGCAGGCAAGTGGCCGTGCTGCATGAAGATGGCTTTGAAGGCATCAAAAAATTCTTACCGCCACCGGCCCGTCGTGCTTTGCTGCTGTGCGATCCCAGCTATGAAATGAAGAGCGACTACGGCAAGGTGCTGGACATGGTGGCCGATTCGCTCAAGCGTTTTGCCACTGGCACGTACGCCGTGTGGTACCCCATCATTCCGCGCCCTGAGGCCCATGACCTGCCCCGCCGACTCAAGACCATGGCCACCAAGGCAGGCAAGAGCTGGCTGCATGCCACGCTGACCGTCAAATCCAGCAAGATCACGGAAGATGCGGCAGGCGAAGTCAAGCGCCCGGGCCTGCCTGCCAGCGGCATGTTCCTGATCAACCCACCCTTCACACTGAAAGCTGCACTGAAAGAAGCGCTGCCACAAATGGTGGAGTTGCTGGCCCAGGACAAGCACGCCACGCATACGCTGGAATCCGGGGGCTGACCATGCTCAGGCCCGGCCTTCTGGCGGGCCTGGGAACCTGTTCCAAGCTACTCAGGGCGCTTGGGCGGGCAAGTGTCTTCGCCCGAGCCCAGCGGAAACACATCCACCGGTTTAAGCCCCAAGCCGCCCATGCCCAGCGCCAACGCCGCGCCACGGCTTAAATCCAGCACCCGGTTGGCCACATGGGGGCCGCGGTCGTTGATGCGCACCACCACCCCACGGCCCGTGGCCTGGCTGCGCACGCAGACCAACGTGCCAAACGGCAGCGTGCGGTGGGCGGCCGTCAGGGCATGCATGTCAAAGCGCTCCCCGCTGGCCGTGCGCCGCTTGTGAAAGCCTGGCCCATACCAGGAAGCCAGCCCGGTCTCGCTGGGCTGCACATCGGCGTCGTCCACCTCTTCAGCACCATCTACATCCGCCAGCAAATCAATGGATGAACGCTGTGCCGCGCGCCGCGCGCCCGAGACTGGAGGCGGAGCAGGAGCATCCACCAAAGCGGGGGGACTGGCCTCTGGCGTCGCAGGCACGGCAGGCACACCGGCCGCAACAAGTGCCGCAGGCGCCAGGCCCTGCGCCAGCACATCTGTGGATGCAATCAAGCCGACCCAAAGGGCTGCGCAGCCACCACACCGCCACGCCAGTGCCAGCGCAGCGTGCAGGGATCCCATCGCGCGGCAGTGTGCCTGCGCCCAGAAGGCGCCCTGTCGCAGCGGCACGCCTACAGCTCCAGACGGCGGCAGATTTCCAAAGTCGCAGCGCTTTGGTTCATGGTGTAGAAATGCAAGGCAGGCACGCCAGCACTGCGCAGTTGATCACACAGGTCCGTAACCACGTCCAGGCCAAACGCCTTGATGCTGGCGGTATCGTCGCCAAAGCCTTGCAGGCGCAAGCGAATCCAGCGGGGGATTTCGGCACCACAAGCATCGGAGAAGCGCATCAACTGCGTAGAGCTGGAGATGGGCATGATCCCCGGCACCACAGGGATGTTGGCGCCCAGCTTCTGGGTATCTTCCAAAAACCGGAAGTAGGCATCGCTGTTGTAGAAATACTGGGTGATCGCGGCGTCCGCACCCGCCTGCACCTTGGCCACGTAGGCCTTCAAGTCTGCCTCTGGCGAACGTGCCTGGGGATGCACTTCTGGGTAAGCAGCCACCTCAATGTGGAAGTCGCGCCCCGTTTCTTCACGGATGAAGGTAACCAGATCGCTGGCGTACTGGAACTCTCCGCCCGCACCGTAGCCGCTGGGGAGATCGCCCCGCAAGGCGACCAAGCGGCGAACCCCCATGCCCTTGAGCACAGCCAGTTGCTCACGCACCGACTGGCGGGTGGCGCCGATGCACGAAAAGTGCGATGCGGCGCTCACGCCCTCGGCGAGGATTTCACGCACCGTGGTGAACGTGCCCTCCTGCGTGGATCCCCCAGCGCCGTAGGTCACGGAGCAAAACTCGGGGTGCAGCGCATACAGCCGCTGGCGCACAGCGCGCAGCTTTTCGGCCCCTTCGGGCGTTTTCGGGGGGAAAAACTCCAGGCTCACCGGGAATCCGGTGGCTTCCGTCTTGGCAGCGTTCATGCCGTCCTCCTTGCATCCACAAAAAATTCCCGGTTGCCGTCGCCGCCTTGGATGGGGCTTTCCAGCCATGCAAGCACCTGCAGGCCCAGCTCTGCACAGCAATCTCGGATGCGCTTTTCGACAACGGCATACAACGCCTCGTCACGCACAATGCCACCTTTGCCGACTTGGCCAGGCTGCAATTCAAACTGCGGCTTGACCAGCATGAGCAAACGGCCCTGCGGCGCCACCAGTGGCACCAAGGCAGGCAGCACCAAGGTCAGCGAGATGAACGACAGGTCACCCGTTACCAGGTCGAACACGGGCGTGACCTGCACATCCTCTCGCCCCTCTCGGCGCTGGCGCACCACGGGCAAGGTGCCCTCAGCCCGCGCGCGGGCCTTGGCGGCTCGCTCGGCCTTGAAGGTCTCTACGTCTTGCTCTTTGGCGTCGTCGCTGTCGTCGTACTCTTCATCGATCAAGCCGCCATTGCGCATCCAGCTGTAGGGGGCCACCGGCTGGGTGTCGTTGTCTTCATGGTCTTGCACCAGCTCTTCGGACAAGGCCGCCTCGCAGCCTTCCAGCAGCGACTCGGCCGTCATCGCCCGGGCGTTGAGCCCTTCCACGCCCACCACGCGCACATCGCCCCGCAGGCGATCGTGCAACTGCCCATGGCCCACGTCCACGCCCACCACCTGGGTCGCACCGTGCTGCAGCAGGCAATCCGTGAACCCCCCGGTGCTCTGCCCCACATCCAGGCAGCGCAGCCCTTGGACGGCCAGGCCCGTGGCCTGCAAAGCGCCTTCGAGCTTGAGCCCGCCACGCGAGATGTATTTGGCCTCGGCATCGTCCAGCAGCCGCACCTCGGCCACCGACGGAATGTCATCCCCGTTCTTGGCCACTTTGTTCCAGGGCGACAGGGGCGTCAGACGCCACTCCACTCCCGAAGCGATCAAGCGCTGCGCTTGCGAGCGCGTGGCCGCATGGCCGCCTTCCACCAAAAATACGTCTGCGCGCATGCGTTCTCTCTCGTCATTCGACGAACATTCAAATCAATTCAAATAAAAACAGGCGCTAGCGCTTATCCAATAAGCGCTAGCAGCTCCTAAATCAGGAGCAAACACCGCACCTAGCCATCAATAGCGGTAGGTGTCAGGCTTGTAAGGGCCTTGCTTAGGCACGCCGATGTAGGCCGCTTGCTCGTCCGTCAGTTCAGACAGCATGGCGCCCACCTTCTTCAGGTGCAGGCGAGCCACCTTTTCGTCCAGGTGCTTGGGCAGCACATAGACCTTGCCGTTTTCATAGAAGTCGCTGTGCGTGAAGAGTTCAATCTGCGCAATCGTCTGGTTGGCAAAGCTCGACGACATCACAAAGCTGGGGTGGCCCGTGCCGCAGCCCAGGTTCACCAGACGGCCCTTGGCCAGCAAGATGATGCGCTTGCCGTCGGCAAAAATCACATGGTCCACCTGGGGCTTGATCTCTTCCCACTGGCAGTGCTCTTCGAGCTTGGCGACCTGGATTTCGTTGTCGAAGTGGCCGATGTTGCAGACGATGGCCTGGTCCTTCATGGCCTTCATGTGGTCGAACGTGATCACGTCACGGTTGCCCGTCGTGGTCACGAAGATGTCGGCCTTGTCGGCGGCATATTCCATGGTCACGACCTTGTAGCCTTCCATGGCGGCTTGCAGGGCGTTGATGGGGTCGATCTCAGTCACCCACACTTGGGCGCTCAAGGCACGCAGCGCCTGGGCCGAGCCCTTGCCCACGTCGCCGTAGCCCGCCACCACAGCCACCTTGCCAGCGATCATCACGTCCGTGGCGCGCTTGATGCCGTCCACCAGCGATTCACGGCAGCCGTACAGGTTGTCGAACTTGCTCTTGGTCACCGAGTCGTTCACGTTGATGGCGCGGAACATCAGGCTGCCCTTGGCCGACATCTCCTTCAAGCGGTGCACACCCGTGGTGGTCTCTTCGGTCACACCGATGATCTGGGCGCTCTTGCGGCTGTACCAGGTGGCATCCACCGCCAGCTTGGCCTTGATGGCGGCAAACAAGATGCGCTCTTCTTCGCTGCCAGGGTTGTCCAGTACCTTCTGGTCCTTTTCAGCCTGCTTGCCCAGGTGCATCAGCAGCGTGGCGTCGCCGCCGTCGTCCAGAATCAGGTTGGGGCCTTCGCCCTCTGTGCCGGCAGCGCCAAAGTCAAAAATGCGGTGGGTGTAGTCCCAGTAGTCGACCAGCGTCTCGCCCTTCACGGCAAACACGGGAGTGCCAGCAGCGGCGATGGCAGCAGCAGCATGGTCTTGCGTGGAGAAAATATTGCAAGAGGCCCAGCGCACTTCGGCACCCAGGGCTTGCAGCGTCTCGATCAGCACAGCGGTCTGGATCGTCATGTGCAACGAGCCCGTGATGCGCGCGCCCTTGAGCGACTGTTTGGGTGCGAATTCCTCGCGGATGGCCATCAGGCCGGGCATCTCGGTTTCGGCGATGCGGATTTCCTTGCGGCCCCATTCAGCTAGGCCGATGTCGGCAATGATGCAGTCAGTGTTGACCGGGGCGTTGATGCGTGCGTTCATGGTGTGCTCCAAAGCATGTTTGAAAAGCCACTTGACGGGGAAAGATGCAACTCACCACACGAAAAGTGGATGAGCGTCGTTGCTTGATGACTCCGAGCCTCACGCCCCGCCTGTGCTGGGGGACGCTGCAACGCTCCTCGGATGGGCGAATTATAGGAGCAAGACCTCAAACCGGCACTGCTTGTGACGGGTAACTATCCGAACACAAATCGAGGAGACGGCCAAGGTACGATTCAGCCTGCAGCGCCTGCGCAGACCATGCACACCAGGTAGCCACCTGCGCAGCCGCAGTTTCACGCATAGGTAAAATCATTGTTAACTGCGCTGTTCTTCAGCGCAACGACAGACCTTTGCACAGTCTGATCTGGCAATGCTGCAACCTGCAGCGCTTGCCCTCCCATTCCAGGAACTTCCGTGTCCCACGCCCCAGAAACCCGGCGCCGCCGTACCTTTGCCATCATCTCCCACCCTGACGCGGGTAAGACCACGCTGACGGAAAAGCTGCTGCTGTTCTCGGGAGCCATCCAAATCGCCGGCGCCGTGAAGGGCCGCAAGGCCAGCCGCCACGCCACCTCCGACTGGATGGAGATTGAAAAGCAGCGCGGCATCTCGGTCGCATCGTCGGTGATGCAGATGGCCTACCGCGACCATGTGGTCAACTTGCTCGACACCCCCGGCCACAAGGACTTCTCCGAGGACACCTACCGCGTGCTCACGGCCGTGGACTCGGCCCTGATGGTGATCGACGCCGCCAACGGTGTGGAAGCGCAGACCCGCCGCCTGATCGAGGTTTGCCGCCAACGTGACACGCCCATCATCACCTTCGTGAACAAGATGGACCGCGAAGTGCGCGACCCGCTGGACATCATGGACGAAGTCGAGCGCGAGCTGGGCATGCCCTGCTGCCCCATGACTTGGCCTGTGGGCCAAGGCAAGGCCTTCGGCGGCATCATCAACCTGCGCACCAAGACCATGACCGTGTTCGAGTCGGGCAGTGAGCGCCGCCCGCAGGACTTTGAGGCCATCCCTTTGTCAGACGAAACCACGCTGCGCGCGCGCTTCGGCACCGAGTTCGATGCGGCGCTCGAAAGCATGGAACTGGCCGTGGGCGCATCGCCAGCCTGGGACCACGAAGCCTTCCTGGCGGGCAAGCTGACCCCCGTGTTCTTTGGCTCCGGTGTGAACAACTTCGGGGTGATGGAGGTGCTTGATGCCCTGGTGGATATGGCCCCGCCCCCCGGCCCCCGCATCAGCACGCTCGAAGTCAACAAGCAGCCGGTGGTCAAAACCATCCAGCCCGAGGACGAAGGCTTCTCCGGCGTCGTGTTCAAGGTGCAGGCCAACATGGACGCCAACCACCGCGACCGCATCGCCTTTGTGCGCGTGGCCTCGGGCAAGTACACCCCTGGCATGAAGCTCAAGGTGCAGCGCACCGCCAAAGAACTGCGCCCCACCAGCGTAGTCACCTTCATGAGCCAGCGCCGTGAAGCGGTGGAAGAAGCCTACGCGGGCGACATCATCGGCTTCACCACGCACGGCGGCGTGCAGCTGGGCGACACCATCACTGACGGCGCCAACCTGCAGTTCACCGGCCTGCCCTTCTTCGCGCCCGAAATGTTCATGACCGTGGTGCTCAAAAACCCGCTGCGCACTAAGCAACTGCAACAAGGCCTGGCCCAGCTGGGCGAAGAAGGCGCCATTCAAGTCTTCAAACCCGACGCGGGCGGCAACATGCTGCTGGGCGCCGTGGGCCAACTGCAGTTTGAAGTGGTGCAACACCGCCTGAAGGCCGAGTACGACGCCGACGTGCGCCTGGAAGGCTGCCAGTACACGGGCGCCCGCTGGATCACCGCAAATACCGCCGCTGAACTGCGCGAGTTTGAAAACGCCTACCCCCTGCGTATGGCGCACGACGCGGCGGACACGCTGGCCTATCTGTGCACATCACCATACGACGTGCGGTTGGCGCAGGAGCGGTTTCCGAAGATTCACTTTCATCCGCTGCGGGAGCATGCGGGGTTGGCTTTGCAGGTCAATGCATAACCACCCCGCCCTGCAAAGAATGCCTCGACTCGGTAGCGTGAAAACAAACAAAGCCGAAAAACACATAAATCAAATCTATTTAAAAAATGCCAATTTCACGGATTGCCGCATTAGTTCAAAAACACAAGCAGGGAATTTTTTACTTCACCATGGCTCTATTGCTCGTCATAGGGGCCTCGCTGCGCTTTTACGAACTGGGCGCATTTAGCTTCTGGGACGATGAGCTTTTTTCGGTAAGCGCAGTCACCCGGTCAGGCCCATGGAATGGGCCTCTGCTTCCAGAGCGAAGCATGGCGCACCTGCAAATTACCGACAGTTTCTGGACATGGAAACTTGCAGACCCCCATCCACCTCTGTATGAAGTGCTGCTCGTGCCATGGATCCACCTGTGGGGCACATCGGAATTCGCTGTTCGCAGCTTGAGTGCCGTCTTGGGTATCGTCACAATGCTGTCGGTCTTCGCGCTGCCACATACCATCACACGGCCTACACGCATCGTATACATGCTGCTTTTGGCCACCTCGGGTTGCCTTATTATCTACAGCCAAGATGCACGCAACTATGCACTTTCAGCCTGCTTAACTGCCTGGATGTTCGCCCGACTCATCAAGCAAATAGAAACCGCTCCGCATACCCTCGCCCAAGGGAGGCCAACCGTAACACTCCTCACGCTCGGCGGGTTACTTGCATTAAATCACTATTACGGCTTGGTTTTCGTACTCAGCGTTGCAGCATTTACTGCTGTCCCCACGTTGCAAGCACGCAGTATTTCTGCACTGACACGCGTTTCTACGCGATGGTCTTTGGCACTGCTTCCCGCCCTTGCTTACATCGCACTGGGGTGGATTGGCATCATGACAAAGCTAAATGCAGCTCCGCCGGATGCGCTGTCGCTAGCAATGACATTCAAACGCAACTTTACTGCATTCATCCGTAATTTTAGCCCAGGGCATATAGGAATGGTTCATTTTTGGATCGCACTGCTACTCCTCATTGCCTGCTACCTCGCCTATCGAAAAATGCGCAAAGAAAATCACCCTTTGCAGCTAATTACAGGATACGTTCTGGGAATTAGCACCCTTTTCTTTATTGTGCAAATCATTGGCACCCGCCGCGCAGAGTTCGTGCACGAACGATACATGATATTCATTATCCCGGGATGCCTTTTACTGACTGCAATTTTTACACAAACTTCAAACTGGATTAAGAATATTAGCCTATTTTCAATTCCATTCATTGCAATTGGCGGCCTACTGGTATGGAACGCATCCCCAAAACCACAGGGCTGGGGTGAGTGGAAGGGAGCATCCGAAGCAGTCGCCAAGGCATATCAAGCCGGCGACATTATTATCATGCCAATTAGCCATCAACCGATACTGCAAGCCTACTTTCAACATTACTTGAAAGAACACATCCCACTGAGTGAACTAGAAAAAAACACGTGGGATGCCTTCGATATCGCACCACTTGTAAACCATTTAAAGCAGACCACCGATCAAAAACAGCATCTCATATTCTTCAGTCATTCTGCCTTCGAACCTCAAATGAAAGCCGCACTTAGCACACTACAGGCAGACATAGGCTGCACCTCCAAGGAAACTCGAAGCTACGGAACGTTGCGCGTCACTGAGATTTCCTGCAAAGAATCCCAATGAAAAAACTCATATCCATCGTTGTCCCCGCTTATAACGAAGAATTGGTTCTGCCGATTTTTCATTCACGCATTGATAGCATCATAAAGCCGATCGAAAAATACGATTGGGAAATCGTATTTGTGAACGATGGGAGCCGCGACTCGACTCAAAACATCATTGATAATATACAGAGCTGTGATCAGCGCATCAGCAGCGTCAACCTATCACGCAACTTTGGCAAAGAGATCGCCATGACCGCAGGTTTGGAGCATGCCCGAGGTGACGCCATCATAGTAATTGACGCAGATTTGCAAGACCCCCCAGAACTGATTGTTGATTTTATTTCCGCCTGGGAAAATGGTTTTGACATCGCTTACGCAAGGCGCACTCACCGTGACGGTGAAACTTGGCTAAAAAAATATACAGCGGCGCAGTTTTATAAACTGATGGGAAAGATATCAAATATCCATATCCCGGCAGACACCGGCGACTACCGAATCATGAGTCGTAGAACTGTAGATGCCATCCTGCAGTTGCGAGAGCACCATCGATTTATGAAAGGCATTTTTTCCTGGGTCGGCTATCCATCAAAAGCAATTGACTACCGACGTGAAGCCCGTGCCGCAGGAGAAACAAAATTCAACTATTGGAAATTATGGAATTTCGCGATAGAAGGAATCACCTCATTCACTATCTTACCCCTCAAAATTGCAACCTACCTTGGAGTACTAGTTTCACTTCTGGCTTTTTGCGCTGGCATATGGACAGTATTAAAAACCATTGCATGGGGCGAGCCGGTGGCAGGATACCCGACATTGATAGTAACAATGCTATTCCTAGGCGGCATACAACTTCTTTTCATCGGAATACTAGGCGAATATATCGGAAGAATATTTAATGAAACAAAAAATAGACCGTTGTATTTCGTACAATCCTACACGCCAGCAAATATAATAAAAAAATTATCAGAAATCGACAAAAGATGAGTCAAACGCGTCAGTTTTTGTTTTTCGCCATAACGGGAACTATCGGATTTGTTGTAGACAGCACCGTACTTTATGCAATGGCGGACTACCTTGGATGGTACGGCGCTAGATGCGCCTCATTTTTAACAGCTGCATCTGCGACATGGGCGATCAATCGAAAAATAACATTTCAAGAAAAAGACATAAAACAGTCTTTAGCTCATGAATACCTCAAATACATTGCATCCATGCTTGGTGGAGCTGCAGTAAATTTTTCCATCTACATCCTCACAATAAACACCACTCAATCCACATCAGCCCCACTGATTGGCGTTGCAGCTGGTTCGCTTGGAGGTCTATTTTTCAACTTTGTAGCCGCAAAACACATCGTTTTCAAAAAAACAAAGAAATCCGAATAGATTACAAATCATCGATTAAATTTAAAATCACAATCTTTTTTATGAACTACAAAAATACTCAGCCAATTTCAGCAATGAAAAATGAGTATTCATTAAATAACTTTGACTGCATCCGCATCGCTGCAGCTCTGGCTGTAATGGTCAGCCATCACTACGCACTCACAGCTCAAGTAGAACCCTCTTTTCTGGGGCTTCATAGCTGGGGAGGTGCAGCGGTCATCGTTTTTTTCGTCATCAGCGGCTACTTGGTGACGTCAAGCTGGTACAACGACCCCAACGCTCTACGGTTCGCCCAACGGCGAATCCTTCGCATATGGCCTGCACTCACTGTCGTGGTAGTTGTGACGGCCTATGGCCTGGGCGCTTGGGTCACTAGCCTGCCACTAATGGAGTACTGGAAGCACAGGGCCACGCTCGACTATTTGCTGAATCTCAAGCTGAATGTGCATTACGTACTGCCAGGCGTCTTTGAAAGCAACCCCTACCCCAGGGGTGTCAATGGATCCCTCTGGACCATCCCCCTGGAAGTGCGTTGCTATGTTGTGATGGCACTTGCAGGATTGCTGGGCTTATTAAAGTTCCGAAATATCTGGCTGCTGCTGATAACAGCCTACATGTTTTGGCTCATGGCAAAAGGCAATGCAGATGTCACTGGCAAAGTGAACTATGGCAGGGAACTCGGGGCCTTCTTCCTTGCGGGGTCTGCGCTCTATCTGCTGCAACCCCGATGGGAACGTTCCCCGTTGATTTGGATATTAGCCTCCTTGGCAGGTGCGGCAGCTCTCTGGATCGGAGGATGGCGCTACGCCGCATTACTACTAGCATTACCCCTGCTTGTGCTCTACGTCGGCACCCGTTCGACCCCAGTGATCAGGCGCATTGGTCGCTGGGGGGACCCTTCGTACGGCATCTACCTCATTGCATTCCCCGCTCAACAGGCTGTGCTCCACTTTTTCTGGCCTGAACTGGGTTTCACAGGCACCCTGGCAATGGCGACAGCAATCACAGTAGCACTGGCCTATGCATCCTGGCACGGCGTTGAAAAAATCGCACTGAGACTGAAGCCCCGCAGACAGTGAACACTGTCAGGCTGTATGCTTGATGTCCATCGCCTCCATAACGGGCGCTCTAGCAGCGAGTGACCCACACCGGGCTCTATCAAGCCCTTGAAGTTTGATGACAGACTGCCTGGACAATCGGATGGTTGGATCAGAGTCCCCCCAGAACCGAAAAACCATGTCCAAACTACTCGTTATGTGTACGCTGCTTTGCGTGCTGGCCGTAAGCATCGGGCAGTTACTGTTCAAAAAGGCGGCACAAGCCATGCCCCAAACTTTGGAACTGCACACGCTTTTGCACAACCGCTGGCTATTGGCATCACTGCTTTTGTATGCCTTGACCACGCTAGCCTGGGTGTGGATTTTGCGCAGTGCGCCACTTCAATTGGCCTACCCCTTCATGGGGCTGGCTTTTCTGATTGTTCCAACGTTGGCATGGCTATTCCTTGGTGAGCCGCTCCATTGGCGCACCCTTGCAGGCGGTGCGCTCATCATGGCGGGCGTAATTTTGGCCTCGTGGAGTTAAGGAAATCGAATGCGCATTGCCGTCGCCATTCCCTGCTACAAAGTGACCCAACACGTGTTGCAGGTCATACAAAACATCGGCAATGAAGTTGAAGCCATCTATGCAGTAGACGACGCCTGCCCCGAAGGCAGTGGTCAATGGATCGAGAAGAACTGTATGACCCCCCGCGTGCGCGTCCTTTACCACCCAGAGAATCGTGGAGTAGGCGGTGCCGTGGTGACGGCCTACAAAGCAGCTATCGCAGATGGCATGGATATCGTGGTGAAAATCGATGGAGACGGGCAGATGAACCCTGCACTCATCCCGTATTTCATCCGCCCCCTGCTGCGCAACGAAGCCGACTACACCAAAGGCAATCGCTTCTTCCGCCCAGAATCTGTGCAAGGCATGCCCCCTGTTCGGTTGTTCGGCAATGCGGTGCTGTCCTTCATGACCAAGCTCAGCTGCGGTTACTGGAACATCATGGACCCGACCAACGGTTACACGGCGGCGCGCACTTGTGTGCTGGCAGAGTTGCCGCTGGACAAGTTGGAGAAGCGCTATTTTTTTGAAACCGACATGCTGTTTCGGCTCAACACGCTGCGCGCCGTTGTCAAAGACATTCCGATGGACTCGGTCTATGCAGACGAGGAGTCCAATCTCAAGATCGGCAAGGTGCTGCCGGAGTTTTTGAGAAAGCACGCGTCGCGCTTGTGGAGGCGTTATGTGTACAACTACCTCGTGCGGGACTTCAATGTGGGCACGCTCTACAGCCTCTTTGGTTCTTTACTGGTAGTCGTTGGCTCAGCCTTTGGTGCGATGCACTGGCTCGATAGCGCGCGCTCCAACCACCCGGCTACCAGCGGCACCGTCATGTTGGCAGCGCTGCCCATTCTGGTGGGCATTCAATTCCTGATTGCCTTCTTGCACTATGACGTGAGCAACCTGCCTGTGGAGCCGCTAAGCGACTCACTCGCTGCACCGCAACCCGACGAGTCTTGATAGGTCGCCGTGAAATCATTGGCTCCCAACGCCCCTTCTGGCCACAGCAACCACCGCAGCCTCATGCGGTTTTTGGCATTGCTGGCACTACTGCTCAGCGCCTACGCCATCTGGTTGTTGACCTTCTGGCCTGGGGTGTTGGGTGAAGACAGCGTAGCCATCCTGCTGGAAGTCCAGAACCCCGAGGCTTTCCGCTCGGGCAAGACGGTTGTCTGGTATTACTTTGTCAAACTGCTGTACGGCACCACCGGGCATGTGGAGGCACCGATCGCCGCGGCACTGGTGCTGTGCGCAGTGATGTTCGCCCGCATGCAGGCTTGGTACTGGGACCAAGGCTTTTATAAAACCTTGCTGTTCGCGCTGCTGACCATCGCACTGGCGCCCCACATGATTTACTTCATGGGCACGCTGTACCCTGACGGCCTGTTTGCGGTGGCATCGGCTGCCTTGCTGTTTGAGGTGTGGCTGTGCGTGCAGCGCCGATCAGCGTCTGCAGCGTCTTTGCTTGTGATTGCCATCGCGCTGCCGTTTGCTGCGTTTGCTCGGCCCAATGGGCTGGTGTTTCTGGCGCCCCTGGTGCTCGCCAGCCTGTGGCTGGATGCACGTGGCCGCCTGCGGGTGCTGCTCATCACCGCAGCTTGGTCGGCTGTGGTCTTTGGCGGCAATCAACTGCACAAATCCACCACGCAAGAGACGCAGTTTCCGCTAGCGGCTTTTGAGACGGCGGGCTTTTTGCAAAAGCGGGCGATGAACGAACTCTGGGCCCTTTACCCCCACATGAACGACCCCTGGGTGCTGCAAAAACCCAAGGTGTCTCCCGCAACCATTGAGGCCCTGAGCCACCGAGGCCCGCTGGAGAAAATCCAGCAGTACCGTGACCCTGCCTATTGGGACATGCTGGTCTTCCACCCGAACGGCCCGCAAATCGGTGCGCTGTCAGACGCAGACAAGCAAACAGTGGTGAAGGAGTTCTGGACCTACAACCTTTGGCAGAACCTGCCTGACTTCATCGGCAGCCGGGTCAATGTGTTTTTGGCAGCGGCCTTGGCGCAGGGCGGATTCCCTGCGCTGTCTTACTCGACCAATGTGCTGCCCCGAATAGCGTCTTCGTCAGAATACAGAGCATGGGGGTGGACAACGCTGGAGCGCTGGTTGCAACGCATCCATGCCAAAAGCTACGCATGGCGTTGGGTGCTGTGGACACCCTGGGTGGGTTTTGCATTGCTTTTCTGGGCCATGGCCCGGGGAGCACTGCACAGGGACAAGGCAATGCTGCTGATTGCCGTGCCGATGTTGGTTCAACTGGGGGGCGTTTTCATCTTTTCGATCGCGGGTGAATACCGCTACCTGCTGCCCTTCTTCACCCTGCCACTCGCGCTACTGCCTGCCATGGCCAAGAGACGCTCCACCCTCCAACCCTGAGCCCTGCTACATCTGCAGTGCAGCACCTGGTTCCGACGGGGCCGCCAAGAGTGTGCCGCCACACGATGAAGCAAGCACACGTCGACGCTCTCGCCGCACACCAGACGATCACCCTCTAGCGCAACATCGCGCCCCCCTCTGCGTGACCTTCATGAAGCACAAACTTAACTGGATTCAAGCCCTGCGCGGCTTCGCTGCACTGATGGTGCTGTTTTTTCACATGCGCCCCCACTGGGAGCTGACGCCAACACTCGCCGCATTCAGCGGCATCACACAATGAGGCTTTGCTGGGGTAGACATATTTTTTGCATTGAGTGGCTTTGTGGTGTATCGGTCTGCACGCCACGCCGTGCCCGCGCAGGGTATTTTGCTGTTCGTCAAAAGACGCCTATTGCGCATCTACCTGGGCTATTGGCCTGTCCTGCTGCTGGTCGCTTTAACCACGGTATTTGTGTACCACGGCGAACTGCCAACTCTGAAAAAGATGGTGTTCAGCACGCTACTGCTGTACCCCAACATATGGGACAACTGGCTACCACCCGCGTGGTCTTTGACAATGGAAATTTACTTCTACCTGTGGATAGCTGCCGTCGCGCTGCTGCCCCAGCGATACCAAGTGAAGGCGATTGTCTGTGGCATCACACTATTGGCGGCCTGGGGCATTGGCTGGCTGGTGGCTGACCGCGCGGCCGTATTCGCAGGTCAGCAGCCGCTTCGCTACACGCTCACGGGATTGGGCCTAGAGTTTCTCGCGGGCGCCCTGGTTGGGCATGTTTACGATAACAAATCACAGCCGTTTCGCAGACCGTACGTCGCAATAGCGGTGTGCCTGGGACTCATGGCTGCAGGTGTCGCTCTCGGAATGACATCCCCCTACTTTGATCGCATCGAGGTCATGCGGGCGGGCAGCTTTGGGGTCATGGGCGTTGCAGCACTGGTGGCAGCACTTGCGCTGGAGCAAACACGCCATGCACCACCCACTTGGCTCGTGACGCTGGGGGATGCATCGTTTAGCCTCTATTTGCTGCACACCTTTTTGCTCGATCTCAGCGGCAAAGTGCGCATGAGTCTTGGAATCGCCTCCCCAGAGGCATTGCTGGCGTTTTTGCTAGCACTCCCGGTGGTCATCGCCATGGTCAGCAAACTTTGGTACGTCACGGTCGAAAAGCCCATCATGAAAGCAGCACTTTGAATGAAAGACTTTGCCCAGCGCGCGCCATCGACGTTGCAGAACATCCACGGCCTCTTCACCGACATCGATGACACCCTCACCACCGACGGTGACATCACCCCAAACGCCCTGCAAGCGCTGGCGGACCTGAAGGTGGCTGGGCTGAGCGTAGTGGCGATCACCGGCCGGCCGGTGGGGTGGCGTGAGCCGTTTGCGGTGCAGTGGCCGGTCGATGCGATCGTGGCGGGAAATGGGGCTGTGGCTTTGCGGCTGGCGGCTGCGGAGGGTTTGAATGAAATTGGCCTCTAGCACTTATCAAATAAGCGCTGGAAGCTATCAAAATCATACCAACAGCCCCTTGCGGTGCGGCAGCACAACTACGCGCGCATGTAGCAGGTGCTGGCGCAGATCGAGGCCGAGGTGCCTAGTGCGCGCCGGACCACGGACTCGGCGGGGCGGGAGACGGACATTGCCATTGACCACAGCGAGTTCACGCAGCTGCCGCAGGATGCCATCGACCATGCCGTAAGCATCATGCAAGCAGCGGGCATGAATGCCGCGGATGAGCAGCATCCACATCAATGGCTCGTTTGGTGACCACAACAAGCTCGAAGGCGCGCTCTGGATCGTGCGCGAGCTGTGGGCGCGGAACCTGGATGCAGAGATGGACCGCTGGGTCTATGGGGACGAATCGACCAATGACCAGCTGATGGTCCAGCACTTTGCGCACAGTGTGGGCGTGGCCAACGTGGAGCGGTTTGTGCCGCAATTGCAGCACCTGCCGCGCTATATGCCCAGGGTGAACGAGCATGTGGGGTTAGCGTTGCAAAACGCAGGCTGAGCCGCTTTGCGTGGGGACTCAGAACAGATTTTCACGGCCGGTATTCCCACCCGTGAGGATTGGTGTCCTTTTGCATGCACAGCGCCAGCCCTAACTCCGTGACCGACCCGCTGAAGCACACGAAGATCGCCTGGTGGGCGCCCCACTCACGCTGGCAGTGGCGCCGGAAGCTGGCCTTCAGGCGGCCCTGGCGGTGCTCTTCGGCCAGGGCCAGCACGGACGGGTTGCTGGCTTCGGCCTTGAACTCCATGACGAAGTCGCGCCACTGTGGCACCAGGCCCTGCAGCTTGTCCGCCGCACGCTGGCAGACGGCTGCGGAATCAACGGGCGCCTGCGCCAGGGCGGGGGCCACAGCACAGCCCCCAACACCCATCAAGAAGATCACGGCCCAACGCTGCATGACAACGACCTCCACGACAATCGCACTCTTTGGCGCAAAAGCCTCAGCATAACGACAACCCGCATGCAAGCCCTGAACCTTTGGCCCCAAGACGCCCGCCGCAACATCGTGGGCGTTTTCACCGACATCGACGATACCCTGACCACCGAGGGCGCCATCACGCCCGACGCACTGCAGGCACTGGCCGACCTGAAGGCTGCGGGCCTGATGGTCATCCCCATCACCGGGCGGCCGATTGGCTGGTGCGAACCCTTCATGGCCGGGCCTGCCGGTTCCACCTGGCCGGTGGATGCCATGGTGGCGGAAAACGGGGCCGTGGCATTCACCCGGGGCACCGACCCGCAACCAGCGCTGGTCAAGCGCTACCAGCAAGACGCCGCCACGCGCAGCGCCCACCAGGCGCGCATGCGCGAAATTGCCGCCCAGGTGGCAGCGGAAGTGCCCGGCGTGGCCCTGAGCCGCGACAGCGCTGGGCGCGAAACCGACCTGGCCTTTGACTACGCCGAGTTCGACCAGCACACCCCCGAGACCGTGCAGCAGGTGCTGACCCTGCTGCAGCGCGAAGGCATGCAGACCACAGTGAGCAGCATCCACATCCACGGCTGCTTTGGCGATTTCAACAAATGGCAGGGCGCCAACTGGATCGTGCGCGAACTGCTGGGCCGCAATCTGGCGCAGGAGCTGGACCGCTGGGTGTTTGTGGGCGACTCAGGCAACGACCAGGCGATGTTCCAGCACTTCACCCACAGCGTGGGCGTGGCCAACATTGCGCGCTTTGTGCCGCAGCTCACACACCTGCCGCGCTATGTGGCCCAGGGCGAACGCGGCGCAGGGTTTGCCGAAGTGGCGCGGGAGATTCTGGCGGGCCGGTGAGGTAGCGGGCGCACGCAGTGAAAGCATTCCGGGCGCGAAAGCCCCGAGCGCTGCTGTTTATTTTGAATGGAAACAGGCCCTAGCGCTTTATGGACAAGCGCTGACAGCTATTAATTCAATAGCAAACTTGCACTGCACTGCACTGCACTGCACTGCACTGCACCGCGACGCTGCCGCGCGCCAAAGCATCAGGCCTTGAGAAAAATCTCGTGGTCTGGCGCAAAGCAGGTGTGCAGTGGCAGCAGCGCACCGCCCAAGGCGCGGGCGTCTGAGCCGATGCTGCCCAGCTCCAGCCGGGGCGGCTGGTGCAGGCCTTCCCAGTTGTAGTCGGCCAGCGACTGGCGCACGCCTTCGCACAGGGCCTGCAGCAGCTCGGGGGCGGCGGCGCCGTCCAGAACGACGGCATCCAGGTCCAGAAAGGCCGCGCCCGAGACCACGCAATGCGCCAGTGCCCGCGCGGCATGGGCGATCCAGGCGCGGCTGTGTTCCAGCCACGGTGCCTGCAGCACGCGCTTGTCGTAGGCGGCCATGGGGTCTAGCCCGTGTTCGCGAAAGCGCTGCTCCAGCTCCCACAGCGAGGCCTGGCTGATGAGCTGCGCGGGCGCCTGGCCCGGTTGCGCGGGGGCCAGCGGCAGCGAGGCTACCGCACCCGCGTTGCCGTGCAGGCCCCGATGCAGGTGCGAATTGATGACCAGCCCGCCGCCCACAAAGGTGTCCATGAACAGGTACAAAAAGCTCGGGATGTCGCGCCCGCGCCCCTGCAGCAGCTCAGCCACGCACGCGGCCGAAGTGTCTTTGGCAAAGCTCACGGGTAAGTCGGTCATCTGCTGCACCTGCTCGCCCAGGTCGATGTTGTTCCAGGCTTCAGACTGCGCCTCGGTCAGCCCCAGCATGCGGTGCCAGCCGCCGAGCTGAAAAGGTGCCGCCACGCCTACGCCCACCACGCGCGAGCGCAACGGGCCCAGGCCGTCGAGCAACTGGTTCAGGTGCGTGCGGATGGCGGGCAGCAGCACGTCGATGTCAGGGAAGGCGTAGTCCAGCACCACGCGCTCGCGCACATGGCCGGTGAAGTCCACCAGCAGCCAGTCGGCGCTGCGCCGGCCAATCTTGATGCCGATGGCAAAGGCGCCGTCGGGGTTCAGGCCGATGGGGACAGAGGGCTGGCCCACGCGGCCGCGCACCGGGGCCTCGCGGCGCAGTAATTGGTCTTCATCCAGCCGAGCGGTGATAAGGCCAATGGTCTGTGCAGTGAGCCCCGTCACCCGCGCCATCTCTGCCTTGGCCAGGCTGCCGTGGGTGCGCAGGGCCTGCAGCACCACGCGCTCGTTGAACTGGCGCAGCCCTACGTGGTTGGAGCCGCGCTGGCGCAGCAGGGCCGGGCCGTTGCTCAGAGGTTCGCCCACGTCTGCGGGGGGTGGAGATGGGTCAGTTTCCAGCATGGCGGGCGGAAGGTTCATACCAAGTGGCCTTCGAAAATACAAAACCGTTCACGCTGAGCCTGTCGAAGCGCCGCACAGCCTAAGCCCTGGCTTCGACAAGCTCAGCCCGAACGGTTCCCGGTTGATTGAACACGAGCCTGATCAATCCCGCAGAGTGTCGCCGATGACGCCCTTGCGCAGCAGGAAGTTGCCCCAGGGCTGCAGCTCGCCCGTCACAACGATGGCATAGGCCTTTTTTACGCGCTCGTAGAAGGCAAAGCGCTCCACGCCTTCAGCCTGCGCGCTGCTCACGCCCTCACGTGCCAGCACGGCCAGAGTCTCGCGCTGCAGGGCCGAGCGGTACGGCGCCTCGGTGCCACCCACCTGCATGTAGGCCACAGGGTGGAACACGTCCTGCGCGAGGGGCAGCACACTGGCCACCGCTTGAACGGCACGTGCCATGCCGATGCCCGGCAGGCGCAGCACGGGCTTGCCAGCACCCAGGCTCATGGCGGTGAAGTTGGCGTCGGCCAGCACGATGGCGTCATCGTGGCCCATCTCAGCAAGCACCTTGAGCAGGTCGGGGGTCAGCAAGGGGTCGATGTTTTTGAGCATGGCAGCGTCTTCAAGCAAGGCATTCAGCAGGCAAATCAGACGCAGCCATGGCCCCGGTCATCACGGCCACGGTGTCGCTCATGCTGATCTTTTTGGGGTTGACCACGGCGGCGCGCTTGCCCAGGCGGGCAATGTGGATGCGGTCGGCAATCTCGAACACATGGGGCATGTTGTGGCTGATGAGGATCACGGGCAGGCCCTTGTCGCGCACGCGGCGGATCAGCTCCAGCACCATGTTGCCTTCCTTCACGCCGAGGGCGGCGGTGGGCTCGTCCATGATGACGACATGGCGCGCAAACGCTGCAGCCCGGGCCACAGCCACGCACTGGCGCTGACCGCCCGAGAGGGTTTCCACCGCCTGTGTCATGGAGCGGATGCCCACCTTCAGCTCGGCCATGCGGGCCACGCTTTCTTCGAGCATCTTCTTCTTGTCGAGCATGCGCAGTGCGCTGCCCAGCAAGCCGGGGCGCAGCAGTTCGCGGCCCAGAAAAAGGTTCTCGGCAATCGTCATGGCCGGGGCCACGGCCAGGTCCTGGTACACGGTCTCGATGCCTGCCTTGCGGGCGTCGATGGGGCTTTTGAACTGGATGCGCTGACCGTCAAGCAGGATCTCGCCTTCATCGGGCACGGTGGCACCGGACAGCGCCTTGATGAGGCTGGACTTGCCCGCGCCGTTGTCGCCGATCACGGCCAGGATTTCGCCAGCGCGCAGTTCAAAGTCAGCGCCATCGAGCGCGGTGACCTGCCCATAGCGCTTGACCAGGCCCTTGGCCTGCATGACCAGCGGGGCGTTCGCTGCTTGAGTCGTCTGTGTGGAGGTGCTCATGGTCAACGCACTCCTTTGCGCGAGATTTGGTCGGTGGCCACGGCCAGGATCACGAGGATGCCGGTGACCAAAATCTGGTAGACGGACGACACACCCATCAGTGTGAGCCCGTTGCGGAAGACGCCCACGATGAGCGCCCCCACCAGCGTGCCCAATATGACGCCGCGCCCGCCAAAGAGGCTGGTGCCGCCCAGCACCACGGCGCTAATGGCGTCGAGGTTTTCTGTCTGCCCGGCATTGGGGTCACCCGCGCCGGTGCGCGCCACCGACAGCAACGCGGCAATGCCGTAGAACACCCCGGCCAGCATGTACACGCCCAGCAGCACCTTGTCGGTGGCAATGCCGGTGAGGCGCGTGGCCTCGGGGTTGTTGCCCACGGCGTAGATGTGGCGGCCAGGAGCCGTCTCGCGCAAAAAGAACCACATGGACAGGTACAGCGCCAGCATCAGCACCGCGCCCCACACCACGGCGGTGCCACCGAGCTGGAAGGTGTTGCCCAGGAAGGTCATGCCCGCAGGGATGTCGGTGATGGTTTGCGCGCCCGAATACAGCTGCGTGGCGGCAAAGGCGATGTTGAGTGTGCCCAGCGTCACGATGAACGGGGGCAGCTTGACCTTGGTGACCAAGAGGCCGTTGACCATGCCAAACAGCGTGGTCACCGCCATGCCGCAGGCAATGGCCACGGGGGCTGAGAGGCCGTAGTCCGACGCCACCTTGGTCATCACAATGCCGCCCAGCGCCATGACCATGCCGCACGACAAGTCGATGCCTGCGGTGAGGATGACCAGCGTCTGGCCGATGGCGATCACGCCCACCACCATCACCTGCTGCAAGATGAGCGCAAAGTTCTGCGCCGACAAAAACCGGTCGCTTTGCAATGCAAAAAAGCCGCAGGCCAGCAGCAGCGCAATGAAAGGCCCGAGCGTGGCCAACGGCGGGAGCTTGGAGGCAGTGGTGTTCATGGCTTGGAAAGAGGTCGGTCAGTCAGCGCGCCGGGCATCAGCCCGGCGCAACGCGGTCAGCGACGAGGAGCCAAAAGCTTACTTCGCGCCCCAGCACAGGTCGGTGCCGGTCTTCACATCTTTGCTGTCCACGCCGGGCATCGGCTTGGCAGAGATCAACGTCACGCCGGTGTCGGTATAGCCGCTGACCTTCTTGCCGGTCTTGGCATGCTCCACGCCCGCCGCCACGCCCAGGGCGGCCATGCGCAGGGGGTATTGCTGGCTGGTCGCTGCGATCACGCCTTTGCCCACATCGGCAATGCCGGCGCAGCCGCCGTCCACCGACACGATGATCGCGTTCTTGTCCTTGCCGGCGGCCTTCAGTGCGTTATAGGCACCGGCGGCTGCGGGCTCGTTGATGGTGTAGACCAGATTGATGTCGGGGTTCTTCTGCAGGCAGTTCTCCATGGCGGTCTGGCCCTTGGCGCGGTCGCCAAAACTGTCGGCCATGCAGGCCACCTCGGCAGGGCGCGAGAGTTCGTTGCTCTTGGCATCGTTGGCCTGCAGGCCAAAGCCCTTCAAAAAGCCGTTGTGCCGCTGTGCGCCCACGGGGTGGCCGGGGTGTAGATCCAGCATCGCAATCACGGGCTTCTTGCCCGCCAGCGCGGCCTTGGCGTACTGGCCGATCAGCTCACCGGCCTTGTAGTTGTCGGTGGCAAACAGCGCATCGGTGGCGTCTGCCGGGTCGGTGGGGCTGTCCAGCGCAATCACCATCACGCCCTTGGCCTGTGCTTTCTTGATGGCGGGGACGATGGCCTTGGCGTCGCTGGGGGTGATGAGGATGGTCTTGGCGCCTGCGGCCATCAGGTTTTCCATGGCCGTGACCTGGCCCGCGTTGTCGCCGTCGGTCTTGCCTGCGGCAGACACCACCTTGGCGCCCAGCTTCTTGGCCTCGGCCGTTGCGCCCTCTTTCATCTTCACGAAGAAGGGGTTCGTCTCGGTCTTGGTGATCAGGCCGATCACGGGCTCGGCTGCCTGGGCCATGCCACAGGCCAAAGCGCCCGACAGAGCGATGGCAGAAAGTACAAAAGCGGGGGCACGTTGCATCACGGTTGTCTCCTGTGAATAGGCTGCAAACACCCGGTGGCGCGTCAGCTGCGGCCCCTCGGGTCAACCACCCTTGCCGGGTGGATGGGATGGAACTATAGTGCGCCACAACTTAATAAATCAAGTGGATTTACTTATGGTTTTCCCTAGCCAAACAGCGCCCCAAGCCGCAGGCCCAGCGCCCCAACCCAGCTCTGCAGCCCCCCCATCACACGGCCTGCCATTGCCGCCCCCAAGGCCGTCCCCCTTGCTGGTAGCCACGGCGGGCGAAGCACTGTTTGACCTGATCGAAGAACCCGATGGCCGCCTGCGCCCCTGCGCTGGCGGCGCGGTGTACAACCTGACGCGGGCGCTGGGTCTGCAAGGGATAGGCACGCTCTACCTGAACCCCCTGTCGAGCGACCTGCTGGGCAGGCAATTGGCCCAGGGGCTGCAGGCGGCGCAGGTCACGCTGGCTGCCCCGGCGCCCGTGCGCGAGCCCAGTGCGCTGGCCCTGGCTGCGCTGGATGCACAAGGCAAAGCCAGCTACAGCTTTTACCGCGACGGCGTGGCCGATCGGGCCGTGACAGCCGAGGCCCTGAACGCCGCCTGCGCAGCCCACCCCGGCTTGCAAGTCGTGGCCACTGGCTGCCTGGCATTGGTGGCGCAGGATGCCGCCGTCTACCAACCCTGGCTGACCGCCCAGCGCGCCGCTGGGCGCATGGTGGTGGTGGACGCGAACCTGCGCCTGTCGGCCGTGGACGATGCCCCCGCCTACCGTGCCAACGTGATGGCCGCGCTGCAGCAAGCCCACCTCATCAAGGTGAGCGACGACGATCTGGAGGCCCTGGGCACGCCGGGCGCCAACGCGCTGGAGCGCGCCCGCCACCTGCTGCAACACACGCCCGCGCAGTGGCTGGCACTGACGCTGGGGCCCGACGGTGCTTGGCTACTGCAGCGCGATGGCCTGGCGGCCCATGCCCGCGAGGCCGCACCGCTGGCAGTGGTGGACACCGTGGGTGCAGGCGACTGCTTTTTGGCGGGGCTGATCACCGCCCTGCTGGCGGGGCCTGAGCGCGGCGAAGAGGCCCTGGCCCTGCGCCCCTGTGGGCTCACCGCGCCCCTGGACGCAGCGCGGCTGCGCAGCGCGCTGCAGCATGCACTGGCCAGCGCCAGCCACTGTGTGGAACGAGCAGGCTGCACGCCCCCAAGTTACGACGAAGTGCGCGCACGATTGGCCGTGCGGGGCTGACAACCCCTCCGCACAACACCGCAGCGCTGCCCGATTTACTCTGCCGACTTGTCTGCTGGCTTGCGCGCCCGGCTGCGCGGGCGCGCTGGCGCTTTGGCAGGGGCTTGGGCCTGCGCCTCGGCAGGCGATGCAGCCTCAGCTGCGATAGGCTGGGCGGGCTGGGCAGCCCCTGCGGCCGCATTGGCCCCACCTGCGGTCTTTGCACTGCGCGCGCGCGGGGCTGCCGCCCTGCTGCCCGCTGCTGCGCCCTTGCCCGCACTGCTGCGCCCCTGGCCCCGAGGGCGGCTGGTCGCGGGTGCGACCTCATTGCCTTGGTCTGTCACCACAGCCTCCTGCGCTGCGGTCTGCTCATCCGCCGGGGTCACAGCGTGGGCCACCACATCGGTGGGCGGCACGGTCGACTCAGCAGCAACAGGCACTGCAGGCGTCGAGAAATAGCGGCTCACCGGACGGTCCATCGGGGACTCGGCCGCAGGCTGATGCGATGCAGCGTGCATGCCTTCATCACGCTCCGCCAAATCTTCTGAAGCAGCCTCTGCGCGGCCCTGAGCCTCGCCACGGCGACCACGCGACCGACCTGCGGCGCCGGGGGCATCACCGCCCCCCGCTGGCCGCTCTGGTGCCACCGCCACCGCATGAAAGTCATGCCGCGCGGGAACGCTGTGGTCAGCGCGTTCTGCCGCCGTATCCGGCTGCGCGGTCTGTCGCGGGTCCTGCCGCAAGTCCTGCCTCACGGAGGCGCCCCCTCCCGCGCCTTGGCCCAGGCTGCGAAACACATAGGCGCCCGATTTTTCATCGCGGCCAAACTCCAGCAGGCCCCGTGCCTGGGCTTCTTCCAGCAAGTTGCCAAAGGTGCGAAAGCCATAGCGCCCTTCGCTGAAATCAGGCTTGCGGCGCTTGATGGCCTCTTTGAGCACCGAGGCCCAGATCTTGCCGGTGTCACCCCGCTCAGACAGCAAGGCCTCAAAGGTCTCGGCCGCCAGTTCCACGCCCTGGGTGCGGCGTGCGTCCTGGCTTTCCTTGCGGCTACGTTCCTCCTCAGGGCTGCGACGCGGAGCGGGCGGCGGGTTGCTGCCGGGGTTCTGGCGGCGGGCCTGGGCACGCTGGTTCTCGCGCACCAGATCGTCGTAGAAGATGAATTCGTCGCAGTTGGCAATCAACAGGTCCGAGGTGGACTGCTTCACGCCCACACCGATCACTTGCTTGTTGTTCTCGCGCAGCTTGGACACGAGCGGCGAGAAATCCGAGTCGCCGCTGATGATGACGAAGGTGTTGACGTGCGACTTGGTGTAGCAGAGGTCCAGCGCATCGACCACCAGGCGAATGTCCGCCGAATTTTTACCCGACTGGCGCACATGCGGGATTTCGATCAGCTCGAAGTTGGCCTCGTGCATCGTGGCCTTGAAGCCCTTGTAGCGCTCCCAGTCGCAATAGGCTTTTTTGACCACGATAGAACCCTTGAGCAGCAGGCGCTCCAGGATGGGCTTGATGTCGAACTTTTCGTACTGCGCATCGCGCACGCCCAGCGCGACGTTTTCAAAGTCGCAAAACAGGGCCATGCTGATGCTGTCAGAGGGGGATGCCATAGGGGTGTGTCCAGTGAATGTCTGCACGCATCATCACACGGAACGCCCCCACAGCCCCCAGCTTCACGGCACAGCGGCCTGCCTGACGGCCCATCAGGAGGGCTTGGCCAGCCCCAGCTTGTCCACCAACGCCTTCTCCCGCGCAAAGGTGTCTTGCGCAAACTTCTGGTAGGCAGTGGTGCCCATGTACATCGGCACCATGTCGTAGCGGGCCAGCGCAGTCTTGTAGCTCTCTTGCTCCATGGCCTGTTTGAAGGCGTCGTGCAGGCGCTTGACCACGGCAGCGGGCGTGCCCTTGGGGGCGCCGATGCCAAACGGCGAGTTCTGCACCAGGTCCAGCCCCAGCTCCTTGAGCGTGGGGGCATCGGGGAACTTGGCCAGGCGCTCCGCCCCCCAGGTGTTGAGCACGCGCAGCTTGCCTGCCTCCACCTGCGGCGCAAAGCCGGTGGAGTCGGCAGCCGCCATGATCTGGCCGCCCAAGATGGACTGCATCAGGTCAGCACTGCCCTTGTAGGGCACGTGCAGCAGTTCGAGTCCGAGCTTCTGCGCAATCAACTCCATCGTGAGGTGCGGGCTGGTCATGGTGCCGGTGGAGCCATAGCTCAGCTTGCCGGGGTTGGCCTTGGCCCAGGCCACAAAGTGCGTCCAGGTCTTGAGCTGCGAGTCGGCAGGCACCACCAGGCCGAACGCATAGCCGGTGACGTTGAGCACGTAGCTGATGTCCTTGACCGGGTCCCAGTTGATCTTGGTGGTGTAGGGCAGGCGGAACACACCCAGCGGAATCTGCGCCACGGTGTAGCCATCAGCGGGCGCTGTCTGCAGTGCCTGGGCAGGCAAGGTGCCACCGGCGCCGGGCTTGTTCTCCACGATCACGGGCTGGCCCAGGATCTTGCTGGCGTTGTCGGCCAGCGACCGCATGGTGATGTCGGTGGGGCCACCTGCCGGAAAGGCGATTACCAGCTTGATGGGCTTGCTCGGGAAGCTCTGGGCCTGCGCCAAAAACGCCGGGGCGGCGAGGCTGGCGGCCCCCCATTGGATGATCTGGCGACGTTGCATGGCGAGGCTCCTGAGTGGCAGAAAAAGACTTGTCCATTGGAATGCAGGCACTGCCACAAGGGCATACGGAAACTCCCTAGACACTGTCGCTAATGTGGCACAACCCCTGCGTCGCTTCGCGCCTTCCCCCTTCTCTCGAATGGCTGTGCGGTTCGGCAAGGGGGACACCGCCAGCACCCGCAAGCGAAGCGCCGCACTGGCAGCTCGGCGGCCCTTGCGCGGCGGTCGCTGGCCTGCGCTGCGCCAGTTTGACGACCTATGGGCCGACGCACTTTGTCAACCTTGGGCCTCAGGCCTTGTAGGTGGACAGCAAGATGCTGGTCTCGGTGTTGGCGATGCCCGGGGTCAGGCGAATGCGCCCCAGCGCGGCGTCAAACGCTTCCAGGCTCTCAGACCGCACCTCGGCCACGATGTCCCAGCGCCCGTTGGTGGTGTGCAAGGTGCCCACGGCAGGCTCGCCGCGCAGGGCATGAATGACCTCGGGTGCGGCATTGCCTTCGACGGCGATGCTCATCCACGCCCGGATGCGTTGGGGCTCGGACTCCGGGCGCAGCCGCACCGTGTACCCGGTGATGACGCCACTGTCCTCCAGCTTGCGAAGGCGGTTCTGCACGGTGCCACGGGCAATGCGCAGCCTTTGCGCGAGGACAGCCACCGGGGTGCGGGCGTCGGCCCGCAGGATGCTCAGGATCTCGCGGTCGGTGTCATCGATTTTGAACATTTAGCCACCTCAATCAGACAAAACGCCAATTTACAGGACTATTTGAGCAGCTTGTGGGCTGTTCGCTGGCGCATGCCCTCCGGAAAATTCCCCTCAGCCCACCACAACGCTGAACTGGAGACACCCCATGACCCGCCTGATCGACCTGCCCACCATCGCCCAGTTGGTCCACGACATCACCCCCGCCCGCTTCATGACCGAGCTGGCAGAGCACCTGCAAAGCGACTACCTGCGCTGGCCCGACTTTGACAAAACCGCCCGCGTGGCCAGCCACAGCGCACGCGGTGTGATCGAGCTGATGCCCGTGGCCGACAGCGCCTTCTACAGCTTCAAGTACGTCAACGGCCACCCGGGCAACCCCAACCGGGCTACGGGAAGCCTGCCTACGGTGATGGCCTTCGGGGTGCTGTCCGAGGTGGCCACGGGCTACCCGCTGCTGGTGTCCGAGCTGACGCTGACCACCGCGCTGCGCACGGCCGCCACCTCGGCCATGGCGGCGCGCGCCCTGGCCCGCCCCGGTGCACGCCGCATGGCCCTCATAGGCAACGGCGCACAAAGCGAATTCCAGGCCCTGGCGTTCCATGCGCTGCTGGGGGTGGACGAGCTGAGGGTGTTCGACATCGACCCCGCTGCCACCGCCAAGCTGCAGCGCAACCTGGCCACGGTGCCCGGCCTGCGCGTGGTGCCAGCAGCATCGGTTGCCGAGGCGGTGCGGGGTGCCGACATCGTCACCACCATCACCGCCGACAAGGCCAATGCCACCATCCTCACGCCCAACATGATCGAGCCCGGCATGCACCTGAACGCCGTGGGCGGCGACTGCCCCGGCAAGACCGAGCTGCACGCCGATGTGCTGCGCGCCGCCCGCATTTTTGTGGAGTACGAGCCGCAAACCCGCATCGAAGGCGACATCCAACAACTGCCCGCTGACCACCCGGTGACGGAGCTGTGGCGCGTGCTCAGCGGCCAGGCGGCTGGACGCCAATCGGCGCAAGACGTGACAGTGTTCGACTCTGTGGGCTTTGCGCTGGAGGACTACTCGGCCCTGCGTTACGTGTACCAGCTGGCCACCGCCCGCCACCTGGGCACTGACGTGGAACTGGTGCCCACCGATGGGGACCCCAAGGACCTGTTCGGTCGCACCCGTGGCGACCGCCAGCGCGTGGCCCTGCGCCGCGTGGCGTGAATACCGACACAGCACCGCCATGACTGCGACGACATCCCCCGCCCTGCCCCAAGGCCAGCGCCCACGCCCTTCCATGCAAGCCCCAGCCGCTGTGGTGATGGTGCGCCCGCACCATTTCCATCCCAACCCCGAAACCGCCGCCGACAACGCCTACCAGCGCAGCAGCGGTGCACCGCTCACCGAGCTGGCACGCCGCGCCCATGCCGAGGTGACCGAGGCGGCCGCCCGCATCGCCCAGGCGGGCGTGCGCGTGCACCTGTTTGACGACACCGGCGCACCGGGGCAGCCCGGCACGCCCGACTCGGTGTTTCCCAACAACTGGTTCTCCACCCACGCGGGCGGGCATGTGGCGCTGTACCCCATGTACGCGCCCAGCCGCCGCCGCGAGCGGCGCCACGACATCATCGAGCGGCTCAAGGCCCAGTACCGCGTGCAAGAGGTGGTGGACTACTCCGGCCTGGAGCAGGACGGTGTGTTCCTCGAAGGCACAGGCGCCATGGTGCTCGACCACATCGGCCGCGTGGCTTACACCGCCCAGTCACACCGGGCCAACCCGGTGGCGCTGGAGCGCTTTTGCACCCACTTTCAGTACGAGCCCATGGTGTTTGCCACGGCCGATGCGGCAGGCCAGCCGTGCTACCACACCAACGTGATGCTGTGCATTGGCACCGGCTTTGCGATGGGCGGCTTTCACATGGTCAGCGACGCGGCACGGCGGCGCGAGGTGCAGGAGCGGCTGTGGGAGACCGGCCGCACCGTGATCGACCTGAGCCCGCAGCAGATCGCAGACTTTGCCGCCAACGCGCTGGAACTGCAGGGCACGGCGGGCCCCGTGCTCGCCCTGTCGGCGCGGGCAGCCGCCAGCTTCACGCCCGCACAGCGCCAAGCCGTGGAGCAGCACGCGACCCTGCTGCCCCTGGCGGTGCCCACCATTGAACTGGCCGGAGGCTCGGTGCGCTGCATGCTGGCAGGCATCCACCTGGCGCCACGGCTGGGCGCGCAGGCCACCCAGCCGTCCGCTGCAGAGCCTCAAGCCATATTGGCACCTAGCGCTTGATGGATAAGCGCTATCAGCTATCATTTAAATAGCAAAATCACACACCGGAAGACGGTGGCTGCGCCTGCAGTTGCGCATCGCACCCCACGCCCGAGGCAATCCACCGCCGCGCCAGGCGCGACAAGCCACGCACCACCCACGGGTGGCGCCAACCGGTCACGCTGGCCGGGTCGGCCACCATGCCGCACCAGTAGCGCTGTTCGGCATCGCTCCAGCGCAGGGCCACGCAGGCGCCATGGCGGCGGCGCGACACCAACACACCCAGCGGGCAGGGCTCAGCCAGGCAGCACAGCCCGCAGCCATTGCAGGGCGCGCCCTCGGGGGGCTTGGGCGGCGCGGCGGGGTGCAACCACACCACCTGCCAGGATGGGGGCGAAGGTTGGGAATCGGGCGCTTGCGGAGTCCCCATGTCACTCACTGCGCGCGGCGTGGGCACCCCACCATGGCACTGCGCTCTGCTCGCAACGGCAAGCAATGCAGGAAATGGCAGGGATGAGGGTGCAAAGACATGGATCAAAAGTGCGATGCTGGCCGGGGCAGAAGGAGCGCGCGTCCAGCAGAAGCCATCCTCTCATTGTGCGCAGGCACTTCAGCGTGGGCCGTTGATTGTGCATGCACCCGCCAAAAAAAATCCCGCTCGCCCAGAGGCTGGGGGAGCGGGATAAAAAGACCGGCCATAGAGGGGAGGGAGGAGAGAGCGACCGGTCCCAGGGGTAATCCCGTGCTGATAACCTGCATCACCGACCACGGGGGCCGTGGGATCAGCAGGTTGGGCACTGGGGCTATCGTAGGCACGGCGCCCCACCGGCCACCTCAGACAGCCGCCCACCTGCCTGTAGGACAGCGCCGGACACGGTGCCCGGTGCCCCAGCCCAGCTCCCTTCAGCGTTGCCCCAGGCGCTCACGCAGCTTGTCCGCAGTGGGGCCTTTGGGCGCCAGCTCCAGGTAGGTCGCGTAAGCCTTGTTGGCACGCTCGGCATCCCCCGCCTTTTCATGGGCTTCGCCCAGGTTCAGGTAGGCCACGGCGCGCGAGGGGTCCATGCGGATGGCGTTATCAAACCAGCGCGCCGCCTCCAAAAACTTGTCCTGGCGGTAGTAGATAAAGCCCAGGTTGTTGGCGGCCAGCGCAAAGTCGGGACGGAGCTTGAGGGCTTCGGTGAACTGGGCCTCGGCCTGCTCGTACTGCTTTTCGCGGTAGAGCTGCAGGCCCCGGTCGTTGGCGCGCTGTGCCAGCTGGCGGTGGGACAGCGTCACCGCCTGCGGGGGCGTGATCTTCTGGTCGTTGCCCTGCAAGTCCTTCACCACCACGGGCGCCACCACCTTGGGCACGGGGCCTGCGGTGCTAGGGGCGCCAGAAGCGGCAGACTGCGGCGCAGGCACGGCGGCAGGCTTGCCCGCATCGAGCTTGGTGTTCATGGCAATCGCCTCGCTGCCCAGTTGAGTGCTCTGCGCGCTCAAGAACTCGGTCTCGGTGGGTAGCTCAAACACGAAGTCGCCGCCTTCAGAGCCGGGCAGGCTGCCAAAGGCAGGCGTCTGGCTGGAGGCCGAGGCCACGGCAGGGGCCACATAAGCGGCCAGCTCGGTGGCGGTGATGATGCCGTCACCGTTCAAATCGCCCTTGCCGCCCAGGCCCTGCAGCAGCGCCCAAGTGAACACCGAATGCCCGTTGGGTCCGCCATCGGCCACCAGTTGGTCGGCGCCACCGGCCGTCAGCATCTGCCGCCCCACGCGCTTGGCGTTGTCGCGCAGGAAGTTGCCATTGCCGCCCCCGCGCGTCAGGCCCAGGCCGCTGTAGCAGGCGTCCATCACAAACAGCGTGTGCTTGGCGGTCACGCTCTCGGCAATGTTCTGCAGCTCGCTCATGGGAATGGCGTCGGTCGCAAACTGCTGCGGGTCGGAATCGACCGGGATGATGTAGCCCAGGTCGCGCCCCGAGGTGAGCTTGCGCGTGGCGCCGTGTCCGGCGAAGAAGACAAACAGGCGGTCGTTCTTCTGCATGCCGCCGTGGGCCAGCTTGTCGTGGAAGGCGGCCAAGATGTTGGTGCGCGTGGCTTCCTTGTTCTCCAGCGTGACGATGCGCTCGGCCGCAAAGCCGAACTTCTGGATGAGCGTCTCGCGCACCGAGCGCGCATCGCGCACGGCGTATTGCAGGCGCGGCCAGCGGGCGTATTCGTCAATGCCCACCACAATCGCCCACGACTGGCTGTAGCCGCCCGCCGCTGCTGCGGCCGGTGCCGCCGCAGCAGCGGAGGGCGCGCCCTTGGGCACCACAAAGGCTTTGCCATCCCAGGTGGCGAACTGGTAACCGTCGGCCACCAACTTGGACAGGATGCCTGGCAGCGCCTTCACGGTGCGCTCATGGATGTCGTGGAACAGGATGATGCCCCTGCCCTCTTTCTCCAGCGTCGACAGCACGCGCTGCGCAATCGATGCTGGCACCGGGTCGGCCCAGTCCAGCGAGTCCACGTTCCACATCACCGATCGCAGGTGCGCCGCGCTCAGGATGTCCATGCCCTCGGCGTTGCGCGCGCCGTACGGAAAGCGGAACAGCACGGAGCGGCGCTCGTCCACTGAGGTCAGCAGCTTGTCCGTCACCAGAATTTCATCGCGCAGCGCATCGCCACTGCGTTTGGACAACTGCGCATGCGTGAGGCTGTGGTTGGCCAGCACATGGCCTGCCGCCTGCAACTGCTTGCTGACCTGGGCCCGCGCATGCAGGTGTGGCTTGCCGTCGGCCCCCACGGTGCCCAGGTTGCTGCCCACCTGGAAGAAAACGCCCGGCACGTCGTACTGCTTGAGGATGGCCGCGATCTCGGGCGTGTAGGTGCCGTGTGGGCCGTCGTCAAAGGTCAGCACAATGGTCTTGGGCGGCAGGTCGCGGCCCGAGAACTCAGCGCTCTCAGTGCCCCCCACTGCATTCTTGGCCTTGCCTTTGCCCTTATCGTTGGCCGCTGCTGAGCCAACGGGCTCGGGGTATGGCAACACCACACCATGGTCGCGCAGGATGGCCTCGCGCGGGTACAGGCGCTGCAACTGGGCCACGTAGTCGTCCCAGCGCTCGCGCTTCAAGGTGATGCCCCGGCTTTCAAAACGCCCGAAGACCTCACGGATTTCTTTTTCGTAGTTGCGCTCGATCTCGGCCAGCGCATCCAGGTCTTCGCCAATGCGCTTGTGCAGCTTGATGGCAGGCAAGGTGCCATCGCGGGCCATGGTGGCCTGCCACTGGCGCAGCACCTCGCGAAACGCCAGCCGGTCGGCGTCAAACAGTTCCGGGTCGCTCTCCACATAGTCGAGCAGTGCGGGCAGCACCTGCAGGCGCGCACGCGGCGCGGCCAGCGGGCCTTCTTCCAGCAGCGCCACCAGCTCCTTGGCCTTGGCGATATTGGCGTGGAACAGCCCCATGCCCGCCTGGTTGGCGGCGGCCTTCTCGGCAGCGCCCAGCTTGGCCTCGTCGGCCAGCAGCACGATGATCTTGCGGTAGTTGGCCAGCACCTCGCGCAGCGGCGCCATGGCCTGATCGCGCTGCGCGCTGTCCGCCTCCCCTCGGCCCACGGCACTGGCCGGTGCAGGCTGCCCCACACCTCCGCCCAAGGGTTGCGCACCTGCCACATGCTGCTGAACCCCGCCAAACCAGATTCCTGCAGCCAAACCCGCCAGCACCACGCCAGCACCCACCACGGCCAGCCAAGGCTTCACTCGCTTCACCTGCATCCCGACTCCCTGAGATTGTTCTGACGCCGCAGATCCAGCTGCGGTCAAAACCCGAGTATCTCAGCCTTGCAGACCGGCCCCGCAGGCGCGCAGGGGCACGAGATCCGTCAACAACCTGCGGGTCGGTTGGTACGCATGGGCACAATGCCGCTGACACGCACGGTGGCCCCGGAGCCATCGGTGGCGGTGAGCACCTTGCGCGTCAGCTCCACACGGTCAAGGCTGCGAACCACCGCCGTGTCAATGGCCTCGCCGCTGGCGAACTCTCGCCCTGCAAAGGTGATGTACGCCACATAGAGCCCATCGGTGTTGCTGCGGTAGCGCAAATCACCGAACGCCGTGGCCGACGACCCCACCTTGTTGGCGCCATCAAAGCGGAAGGAGCACAGCTCTGGCGTAGAACCCACGGGGTTGAAGCGCTCCACGTCGGTCAAATTCAAGGCGCCATTGCCATAGACGCCACTCAAACCATCGACCGAGGATTCAGTCACCGTGAGCACCCCAGGCTCGTTGCTGGGCGTGGGGTCATCGTCGTTGCCGCCGCCGCAGGCGACCAGCAACACAGAGGCAGCAGCCATGGCTGTACAGGTTTTGATGAAGGAGTTCATGGTGGTGGATATCCTCGAAAGTGGATGGAAACAGGGACAAAGCCCCTGGAAACCATCGTAGGAACCCCACACCACAAAGCGCGTGCGCCATGTTCTGCGCTGCGCGTAGGACATCGGCCAGGACGCTTGTGCGCCCCTTCCAAAACGTGCAGCGCAGGCTCAGCGCGCCAGCACAGGCGCCAGCGCCTTCCCGGTGTGGGTGCCCGCAGCCACCACGTCCTCGGGTGTAGCCGCCGCGACGATGCGGCCACCGGCGTTGCCCCCTTCGGGGCCCAGGTCCAAGATCCAGTCGGCCTCGGCGATCACGTCGAGGTCGTGCTCGATCACGATCACGCTGTGGCCACCATCGACAAGACGGTGCAGCACGCGGATGAGCTTGTCCACATCGGCCATGTGCAGGCCCACCGTGGGCTCGTCCAGCACGTACAGCGTGTGCGGTGCCTTCTGGCCGCGTCGGCCCACCTCGTCACGTACCTTGGTCAGCTCGGTCACGAGCTTGATGCGCTGCGCCTCGCCACCGCTCAGGGTCGGCGAGGGCTGGCCCAGCGTGAGGTAGCCCAGGCCCACGTCCTGCAAGAGCTGCAGCGGGTGCGCAATGCTGGGCATGGTGGCGAAGAAGCCCACGGCCTCGTCCACCTCCATCTGCAGCACATCGCCGATGCTCTTGCCGCGCCAGGTCACGGCCAGCGTCTCAGGGTTGAAACGCGCACCGTGGCAGGTTTCGCAGGGCACCTTCACGTCGGGCAGAAAGCTCATCTCGATGGTGCGCACGCCCGCGCCTTCGCAGCTGGGGCAGCGGCCTTCGCCCGTGTTGAAGCTGAAGCGCCCGGCGGCATAGCCGCGTGCCTTGGCCTCCAGCGTTTCAGCAAACAGCTTGCGGATGGTGTCCCAAAAGCCGATGTAGGTCGCAGGGCAACTGCGCGGCGTTTTGCCAATCGGCGTCTGGTCCACTTCGAGCACGCGGTCGATGCTCTCGAAGCCCGACAGGCCTGTGCAACCGACCAGTGGCGGCGCCTTGCCCGCGTCCATGGCATCGCGCCCGGCCTTGGTACTGCGCTGCTGCACCCAGGTTTGCACGTTGGCCAGCAGCACATCGCGGGCCAGCGTGGACTTGCCCGAGCCGCTCACGCCCGTCACTGCGACCAAACGATGCAAAGGCACGGTGGCGGTCACGTTCTGCAGGTTGTGCAGTTGCGCGCCGTGGACCGTGAGCCAGCGCATCGCTGCGCGTTCCTTGGCTTCGGTCAACGCATCCGCCGCCAGCGATGCGGCCTGGGCTGCGCGCTTCTTGACGGCGGCGCTTTGCCGGCCGGTGGGGGCTGCGGCTTCGGCCCGCGCAAACGCGGCGGTGGCCTCTGCACTCACCTCGCTGGCCGCCATGCTGCGGCGCAGCTGCAGCGGGTGCTTCATGGCGTGCAGCAGGTAGCGGCCGGTTTGCGAATCTTCGGCGCCCGTGATGTCGGCCACGCTGCCCTGTGCCACCAGGCGCCCGCCGCGTTTACCGGCGCTCGGGCCAATGTCGATGATGTGGTCGGCGCGGCGGATGGTGTCTTCGTCGTGCTCCACCACCACCAGCGTGTTGCCCTTGTCGCCCAGCTTGTGCAGGGCGTTGAGCAAGATCTGGTTGTCGCGCGCATGCAGGCCGATGGTGGGCTCGTCGAGCACATAGCACACGCCCTGCAGGTTGCTGCCCAGCTGCGCGGCCAGGCGAATGCGCTGGGCCTCGCCGCCGCTGAGCGTGGGCGCGCCCCGGTCCAGCGTAAGGTAGCCCAGGCCCACTTCTTCCAGAAACTCCAGGCGGCTCTGGATCTCAGGCACCAGGTCGCGGGCGATGTCAGCCTCGCGCTGGGTCATGCCGCCTTCAATGCGCAGGGTCTCGATCCAGCGGCGCACGTCCGTCACCGACAGCGCGGCAATGTCGGTAATGCCGACGCCTGCAAACTTCACGGCGCGGGCCGTGGCGTTCAGGCGCGTGCCGCTGCAGGTGGGGCAGGCGGTGTCGGCCAGGTCTTCCACCTCGGGCTCGGCAAAGGTTTGCTCGCGGCCCTTTTCCTTGTCGTCCTGCACCGAATCGTCAAACACCTTGCGCTGGTCGCGGGTGAGCTTGACGCCCGTGCCCACGCAGTCGGGGCACCAGCCGTGCTTGCTGTTGTAGCTGAACAGCCGCGGGTCTAGCTCGGCATAGCTGGTAGCGCACACAGGGCAGGCGCGCTTGGTCGAAAACGCTTGCAGATGGCCAATACCCGCCGTGGCGGCACCGCTTTGCATGGCCTCCGCCAGTGTGCCGATGCTGCTGAGCACATGCACCACGCCCTTGCCGTGCGTGAGCGCGTCGGCCAGCGCGGTGCGCAGTTGTGCTTCGTTCTCGGGCGACACATCGAGGCTGGCCACGGGCAGCTCGATGGTGTGTTCCTTGAAGCGGTCGATGCGCGGGAAGTTGGTGGTGGGCAAGAAGTTGCCGTCCACGCGCAGGTGCGTGTAGCCCCTCGGGCGGGCCCAGTCGGCCAGCTCGGTGTACACGCCCTTGCGGTTCATCACCAGCGGCGCAAGCAGCCCGATGTGCTGGCCACGGAACTGGGTGAGCAGTTGGGCCGCGATGCTCTCGGGCGTTTGCGGCTGCACGGCGGCGCCGTCTTTGGTGCAGTGCTGCGTGCCCAACTTGACGTACAGCAGACGCAGAAAGTGCCACACCTCCGTCGTCGTGCCCACGGTGGACTTGCGCCCGCCGCGCGACAGGCGCTGCTCGATGGCGACAGTGGGCGGGATGCCGTAGACCGCATCCACCTCGGGTCGCCCGGCAGGCTGCACGATGCTGCGGGCATAGGCGTTGAGCGATTCCAGGTAACGGCGCTGGCCTTCGTTGAACAGGATGTCGAACGCCAGCGTGGACTTGCCCGAGCCGCTCACGCCTGTGACCACATTGAACTTTCCACGCGGGATGTCCACGCTCAGGTTCTTGAGGTTGTGCTCCTTGGCGTTGACAATTTCAATGGCATTTTTGGCCGCTGGCGCTTTATCCATAAGCGCAAGGCGCTCTGATTTTCGTAGCACCGCAGCTTTTTCGTGCACCGAGTGGCCGCCCACGCCTAGCGCCAGTTCGTAGTCGCGCAGTGCCTGTCCGGTGTGCGAGGTGGCATGCGCCCGCACGTCTTCGGGCGTGCCCTCGGCCACGATGAGGCCGCCCGCGTAGCCGCCTTCGGGGCCCAGGTCGATGAGCCAGTCGCTGGCGCGGATCACGTCCAGGTTGTGCTCGATGACGATGAGTGAATGCCCCGCATCGATGAGCTTGCGCAGCGCGCGCATGAGCTTGGCGATGTCGTCAAAGTGCAGGCCAGTGGTGGGCTCGTCGAACAGGAACAGCGTGCCCTTGCGCGCCACCGCCTGACGCGATTTGGAGGCAGTTTTGGCGGCCTCGGCCAGGAAGCCTGCGAGTTTGAGGCGTTGCGCCTCGCCGCCGCTCAGCGTAGGCACAGGCTGGCCCAGCGCCACGTATTCGAGCCCCACATCCACGATGGGCTGCAGGGCGCGGATCACGTCGCGGTCGCCCGCGAACAGGTCGGCTGCTTCGGCCACGGTGAGGGCCAGCACATCGGCCACGTTCAGCGCACGCCCTCCCCGCTCGATGGTGATCTCCAGAATCTCGGGCCGATAGCGCTTGCCGTCGCAATCGGGGCAGCGCAGGTACACGTCGCTCAAAAACTGCATCTCCACATGCTCGAAGCCCGAGCCGCCGCAGGTGGGGCAGCGCCCGTCGCCGCTGTTGAAGCTGAACTTGGCGGCGGTGTAGCTGCGCTGCTTGGACAGCGGCGCCACGGCGAACAGCTCGCGGATGCTATCCCACGCGCCCACGTAGCTCACAGGGTTGGAGCGGGCCGTCTTGCCGATGGGCGACTGGTCCACAAACACCACGTCAGACAGGTGGTCGGCGCCCAGCATGCGGTCGTGCGCGCCCGGCGCGTCGGTGGCCTTGCCGAAGTGGCGCAGCAGCGCGGGGGCCAGCACGTCCTGGATCAGGCTCGATTTGCCCGAGCCGCTGACGCCCGTCACGGTGACCAGGCGCTGCAGCGGGAACTCGACCGACACGTTCTGCAGGTTGTGCTCGCGCGCGCCTTCCAGGATGAGGCGCGGGGTCGATTCCGTCACCATGCGCTTAAAACCAAAGCCCACCTGCTTGCGCCCGCCGAGGTAAGCGCCCGTGAGCGTGTCGGCGTTGCGCAAATCGGCCGTGGTGCCATCGAACACGATCTGCCCACCCAGTCGTCCGGGGCCGGGACCCATGTCGATCATGCGGTCGGCCGCGAGCATCACGGCGGGGTCGTGCTCCACCACCACCAGCGTGTTGCCCGCATCGCGCAGGCGCAGCATGGCCTCGGTGATGCGGTGCATGTCGCGCGGGTGCAGGCCGATGCTGGGCTCGTCGAGCACAAACAGCGTGTTGACCAGGCTGGTTCCCAAAGCAGTGGTGAGATTGATGCGCTGCACCTCGCCGCCACTGAGCGTGCGGCTTTGCCGGTCTAGCGTGAGGTAGCCAATGCCCACGTCACACAGGTACTTGAGGCGCGTGGTGATCTCTTCATGCAGCAGTTTCAGCGCTTGCGCATCGCCACCCTTCGCGTCATCCCCAACGGGCAACTGCATGCGCGCAAAGAACGCGCGCAAGCGGTCGATGGGCAGCAGCATCAGGTCGTGCAGGCACAGGCCGGGCAACGCTTCCAGTTGCTCGCGGCTCCACTGCACTCCTTCGGGCAGGAAGCGCTTGCCGGGCTCCAGCACGGCATCCGCATCTTCCTTGCGGCCGATGCGCCAGAGCAGGCTTTCGGTCTTGAGGCGCGCACCGGCACAGGTGGGGCACGGCGTGTAGCTGCGGTACTTGGACAAGAGCACGCGGATGTGCATCTTGTAGGCCTTGCTTTCCAGGTATTCAAAAAAGCGCTTGATGCCGTACCACTGCTTGCTCCACTGCCCGTCTTTGTAGCCGGGCGCGCCGCCAATGACCCATTTCTTCTGGTCGTCGGTCAGCTTGTACCAGGGCGTGTCGCGCGGGATGCCCGCAGCCTCGGCGTGGCGCATGAGGTCGTCCTGCGCTTCTTTCCACGCGGGCGTCTGGATGGTCTTGATGGCACCCGCGCGCAGCGTGAGCTTGTCGTTGGGGATGACGAGGCCGTAGTCCACGCCGATCACGCGGCCAAAGCCCCGGCAGCTGTCGCACGCGCCCACGGCGGAGTTGAACGAGAAGGCGGAGGGGATGGGATCGCTGTAGCGCAGGTCGCTGTCGGGACAGTGCAGGCCGGTGGAGAAGCGCCAGAGTTCGGGCTCGCCCTCATCCACCAGCCGATAGACGTTCAAGCGCCCGGTGCCGCGTTTGAGCGCCACCTCGATGGCCTCGATCACCCGCACCTTTTCGGCATTGCCCAGGCGGAAACGGTCGGCCACCACATCCAGCACCTTGCGCGGGCCGGTGGGGGTGGCCACTTCGCGCTCGGCCTGCACCTTGGTGAAGCCGCTGGCAGACAGCCATTGCTCGACCTGCTCTGCGCTGGTGTTGGCGGGCAACTCGACCGGGAAGGTCAGCACCACACGTGGATCACCCGCTGCGGTACAGCGCGCGGCCAGCTCAGCGTAGATGGTCTCGGGCGTGTCGTGCCGCACGGGTTGCGCGGTCTGCTTGTCAAACAACTGCCCGGCGCGCGCAAACAGCAACTTCAGGTGGTCGTTCAACTCCGTCATCGTGCCCACGGTGGAGCGGCTGGAGCGCACCGGGTTGGTCTGGTCGATGGCAATGGCTGGGGGCACCCCTTCGACCTTGTCCACGGCAGGCTTGTCCATGCGGTCGAGGAACTGGCGGGCGTAGGCGCTGAAGGTCTCTACATAGCGGCGCTGGCCCTCGGCGTAGAGCGTGTCGAACACCAGGCTGGACTTGCCTGAGCCGCTGGGGCCTGTGACCACCGTGAGTTCGCCGGTGCGGATGTCCAGATCCAGGTTCTTGAGATTGTGCTGGCGTGCGCCACGGATACGGATCAGTCCCTGGGTCATGGATGCGGTCTTTCGGGTGTGAGGCGAAACATTCTAGGCACCCCCTGCTGACAACGCCTTGGCAGCAGTGGGAGACCCTATGGGCCTGTTCAAAGTCTTTTGGGATATTGCGTCGGCACAAATCTGTGCCTCGCGGAAAGGTGTCTTCTGCTTGTTACAAGAGTCCGCTACAGTGCTGGTAACAAAAAAACACAAGGAGATTGCCATGCACGCATGGAAAAAATGCTGGGCTGCCGCAGCCCTGTGTGCCACGCTGAGCAGCGCCAACGCCCAGCTCTTGATCGGACAAACCGCCGGTTTCACGGGCCAAGTGGCCGCAGGCGTCAAAGAAACCTCCGACGGTGCCAAGCTCTACATTGACACCGTGAACGCCAAGGGCGGCGTCAATGGACAAAAGATCGAGGTGGTGGCACTGGACGACAAATTTGACCCCAAGCTGGCCGCTGACAACGCGCGCAAGTTGATCGAAGAGAACAACGTGCTGGCGTTGTTTCTGAACCGGGGCACGCCGCACACCGAAGCCATCATTCCGCTGCTCGACAAGCACGGCGTGTCCTTGGTGGCACCCTCCACCGGCGCCATGGTGCTGCACCAACCCGTGCGCAAATATGTCTTCAATGTGCGCGCCACTTACCAGCGCGAGGCCGAAAAGGCCATGACCCACTTGGCCTCCATGGGTATCTCGCGCATTGGTGTGGTCTATGCAGATGACAGCTTTGGTGCCGATGGCTTGGCCGGGGCCCAAAAGGGCCTGGTCGCCGCCAAGATCACTCCCGTGCTGCAGGAGAAGTTTGACCGGGCCAAGCCTGAATTCCCCCCCATTGCAGCCAAGCTGGTCAAGGCCGATGCGCAAGCGGTCTTGATCATTGCGTCGGGTTCTGCCGTGGTGGATGCCAACAACGCCATTCGCACTGCGGGCTCTGCCGCGCAGATCGTGACGCTGTCGAACAATGCCTCGACGGGCTTTATCAAAAGCCTGGGGGCCAATGCGCGGGGCGTGATCGTGACCCAGGTCTACCCCAACGAGCGCGCGGTGACCTACCCCATGGTGAAGGAGGCGCAAGAGCTGGCACGTGCCAAGGGCCTGGGCGACATCAGCCCCGCCATGCTCGAAGGCTTTGCAGCGGCCAAGGTGCTGGTAGAAGGACTCAAGCGGGCAGGCCCCAAGCCTACGCGCGAGAAAGTGCAAGTGGCGCTGGAGAGCCTGCGCAAGTTCGACCTGGGCGGGCTGGAAGTCACCTACGGGCCCGACGACCACACAGGCCTGGACTTTGCCGACCTGTCCATCATCGGTACGGACGGAAAGTTCCGGCGTTGAACTGAGAGCCAGCCTGCGCGCAGGCTGGCGGCTTGCTGACAAGCCAAATCCCCATGGGCGATATGCGTCACCATTTGTAAATACACTGCGGACACCCGCAGGCAAAGCAAAGGAGACCTACCCCATGAAGCCATCTCATCCGTGGTTGCGCGCCAGCTTAGCGCTGGCGCTGCTGGCGTGGAGCAGTTGCCACGCCCAAATTCTGATCGGGCAGACGGTGGGTGTCACCGGCTCGGCAGCCGCCACCGTGCAAGAGGCGTCCCAAGGTGCCTCGCTGTACCTGGACCATGTCAACGCCAAGGGTGGCGTGGGCGGGCAGAAGATTGAGTTGCTGACGCTGGACGACAAATTCGACACCAAGCTGACGCTGGACAACGCACGCATACTCATCGAGCAAAAGGGTGTGCTGGGCCTGTTCATGACCCGGGGCACGCCTCACACGCAGGGCATCTTGCCCCTGCTGGAGCAGCATGGTGTGCCCTTGATTGGCCCATCGACGGGGGCCATTGCCCTGCACAAGCCCGTGCACAAATACGTGTTCAACGTGCGTGCGCCCTACCAGCACGAGGTGGAAAAGGCCATCTCCCACCTGAACACCTTGGGCATCAAGCGCATCGGCGTGGTCCACGTGGACGACACCTTCGGCTCAGACGCCCTCGCGGGCGCCATGTCGGGCTTCAAAGCCAACCAGCTGGAAGCCTTGTTTGTGGAGAAGTTTGACCGCACCAAACCGGACTTTGCGGCAATGGCACCACGCGTCGCGCAAAAGCAGCCCCAAGCTGTGGTGTTTGTGGGCACTGGGGCGGCTGTGGTCGATGGCATCAAGGCACTGCGCAGCGCGGGCGTTACCGGGCAGATCGTGACCTTGTCCAACAACGCCTCAGGCGGCTTTATCAAGGCGCTGGGCGACAGCGCAAGGGGGGTCGTGGTCACCCAGGTGCTGCCGTCAGAGCGTTCACTCAACTACCCGCTGGTCAAGGAAGCCATGGACTTGGCCAAAGCCAAGAACATTGCGGACCTCACCCCGGCCATGCTGGAGGGCTTTGTCAGCGCCAAGGTGATGGTCGAAGGCATCAAGCGCGCAGGCCCCAAGCCCGACCGGGCCAAGCTGCAGGCAGGGCTGGAGAGCATCAAAAAGCTGGACCTGGGCGGGCTGGAGCTGTCTTACAGCGCCACCGACCATTCAGGGCTGGATTTTGCGGACCTGGCCATCATTGGTGCCGACGGCAAATTCAAACGCTGACACAGCCCAGGCGGAATGCCACGCTAGGGCATGGCGCACTGCGCAATAAAAAGGCCCGCATCCGTCAAGGACGCGGGCCTTTTTATTGGGTGATCCGAGTGATGCGAGCAGCGCAGACTGCCCTACCTGGTTGCATCAAGGCGCACTGGCAGCCGGGGCGGGGGTGCTGGCGGCTGCAGCGGGCTCGGGAACGTGAACGGCATCAGCCCCGTGCTTTTCACCGCCCATGTCAGCCTTGTCCCCGGCCTTGATGATCACAAAAATCGACAGCGCCGCAAACAGAGCAAAACCAACGGCAATCTTCCACATACATATCTCCTGAGATGGGGTTGTTCAACGAAGAGGCCTCGGGCGGCGCACGACCACACAGATCGGTGGCACGGACACCCAAAGCCTCTTGATTCAACACAGGGCCTGCGTGCAGCAGGCCCTGTACTGAGCACATCAGCGCATGGCTCAGTCGTTGGCGTAGATGTCCACGTCCTTGGTTTCCTTGATGAACAAGCCACCAATGACCACCGTGGCGCCCGCGATGATGATGGGGTACCACAGGCCGTTGTACATGTTGCCCGTCTGGGCCACGATGGCAAACGCCGTGGTGGGCAGCAGGCCACCGAACCAGCCGTTACCAATGTGGTAAGGCAGGGACATCGACGTGTAGCGGATGCGGGTCGGGAACATTTCCACCAGCATGGCGGCGATAGGGCCGTACACCATGGTCACCAGCAGGACCAAGTAGGTCAGGATGACCACCACCATGACCTTGTCAATACGTGCAGGGTCGGCCTTGGTGGGGTAGCCCGCAGCCTTCAGCGCATCGGCCACGGCCTTCTTGAACTCGCCGTCCTTCTTCTTGGCTTCATCAGCTGGCAGGCCCTTGCTGGAGTACGAGGCGATGACGGTTTCACCGATCTTGATGGAAGCAGGGGTGCCAGCGGCGCCCACGGCGTTCTCGTAGCTCACCGAAGCGCCAGCCAACACCTGCTTGGCGATGTCGCACGAGCTGGTGAACTTGGAGGTGCCGGTGGGGTTGAACTGGAATGAGCACTCCTTGGGATCAGCGGTCACGATCACCTGGTTCTTCGCCTGGGCTTCAGCAAGGGCAGGGTTGGCCGCCTTGGTCAATGCACCGAACACGGGGAAATACGTCAACGCTGCCAGCAGGCAGCCTGCCAAGATGATGGGCTTGCGGCCAATCTTGTCCGACAGCGAACCGAAGACGATGAAGAATGGCGTGCCAATCAGCAGCGACACGGCCACAAAGATGTTGGCAGTGGCGCCATCGACCTTCAGCGCTTGCGTCAGGAAGAACAGCGCATAGAACTGGCCCGAGTACCAGACCACAGCCTGGCCTGCCGTCAGGCCTACCAGTGCCAAGATCACGATCTTCAGGTTCTTCCACTGGCCGAAGGACTCGGTCAGCGGGGCCTTGGAAGTCTTGCCTTCAGCCTTCATCTTCTGGAAGGCAGGCGATTCGTTCATCGACAGGCGAATCCACACAGAGATGGCCAAAAGCAGGATCGACACGATGAAGGGAATGCGCCAGCCCCAGTCACCAAAGGCTTCTTCGCCCAGAACGGTGCGGGTGCCCAGAATCACCATCAGTGACAGGAACAGGCCCAGCGTGGCGGTGGTCTGAATCCACGCCGTGTAGGCACCACGTTTGCCGTGCGGAGCGTGCTCCGCCACATAGGTGGCAGCCCCGCCGTACTCACCACCCAGCGCCAAACCTTGCAGCAAGCGCAAGATGATCAGGATGACCGGAGCGGCCACGCCAATCGACGCATACGTGGGCAAGATACCCACGATGAACGTGGACAGACCCATGATCAAGATGGTGACCAGGAACGTGTACTTGCGGCCAATCATGTCACCCAAGCGGCCAAAGAAAATGGCGCCAAAGGGACGGACGATGAAGCCCGCAGCAAACGCCAGCAAAGCGAAGATGAAGGCAGAGCCTGCATCCAGCCCGCTGAAGAACTGCTTGGCAATGATGGCGGCCAGCGAGCCGTATAGATAAAAGTCGTACCACTCAAAGACGGTACCGAGTGACGACGCGAAGATGACCTTCCTCTCTTCGGGCGACATCGGCCGCGGTGCGGGATGGGTTGTTGCCATGGTGTGTGTCTCCTGTATGGGTTTTTTCGGATGCGAAAAAGGCGATACACCAAACAGCCTCGCCGCCCCGTGAGGCGCAATATCAAGCCGTTATCTGACCGAAAACTGACAAAGTCACACACCTGTTTCCGCCCCAAAAAGCAATTCTCCGGCGCAAGAAGCCAGGATCAGTACCAACCCTTATGGCGTTTTTCTTCATGCGAGAAATCGGCGTTTTTTCGAGTGAAAACGCCGGACTCTGTCCAATGGGCGACGCAAGGCGTTCGGGTAAATCCGGACCCCACACCTACGGGTCAACCCTGCCAAGGACAAACCCCTAGGCCCGCACACAGGCTGCGTAAGTGGAGGGTCAGTCCCCGTTTCCAGAATCGTTCTCGGTATGTAGCGGCATTCGCATGGCGCTGCAGAAGATCCCGAAACCTATGGAGATGAACATGACCGACCCCGTGGCAGAAAGAATTCAAAGCCACCCAAAGTACCTGGAACTCAAGCGCGAGCGCAACCGCTTTGGCTGGCTGCTCACCGCATTGATGCTTTTCGTTTATTACGGGTACATCGCACTGATCGCCTTCAACAAGCCCTTCCTCGCGCAGCCCATCGGTAACGGTGTCACCACGCTGGGGGTCCCGCTGGGCTTTGGCGTCATCGTGTTCACCATCGTCATCACCGGCATCTACGTGCGCCGCGCCAATGGGCGCTATGACGCATTGACCCAAGCCATCCTCAAGGACGCCGCACGATGAAAACGCAAAACTTCGCGGCCACTGCGGCAGCCCTCGCCGCGCTGGCCTTCGTCCCTATGGCCCTTGCGGCCGGTGGAGATGTCGGTGAAGCGGCCAAGCAGTCCACCAACTGGACAGCCATCGTCATGTTCGGCCTGTTCGTGGCGGGCACGCTCTGGATTACCAAATGGGCTGCGGCCAAAACCCGCTCGGCGGCTGACTTCTACACCGGCGGCGGCGGCATCACCGGCTTCCAAAATGGCCTGGCCATTGCAGGCGACTACATGTCGGCCGCTTCGTTCCTGGGCATCTCTGCGGCGGTGATGGCGTCGGGCTATGACGGCCTGATCTACTCGATCGGCTTTCTGGTGGGCTGGCCCGTCATCACCTTCCTGATGGCCGAGCGGCTGCGCAACCTGGGCAAGTTCACCTTTGCCGACGTGGCGGGCTATCGCTTTCAGCAAACCCCCATCCGTGCGTTTGCCGCCAGCGGCACGCTGGTGGTTGTGGCGTTTTACCTGATCGCCCAAATGGTGGGCGCAGGCCAACTGATCAAGCTGCTGTTTGGCCTGGACTACTGGATTGCTGTGGTGCTGGTGGGCGGACTGATGATGGTGTATGTGCTCTTTGGCGGCATGACAGCCACCACCTGGGTGCAGATCATCAAGGCCTGCCTGTTGCTGGCCGGGGTGACCTTCATGGCCTTCATGGTCATGGCGCAGTTTGGCTTCAGCCCCGAAGCCCTGTTTGCCAAGGGCGTTGCGGTGAAGACCGCGATTGCCACCAACTCTGGCAAGCCTGCCGAGGAAGCGGCCAAGATCGGCCTGGCGATCATGGGCCCCGGTGGGTTTATCAAAGACCCCATCTCCGCGATCAGCTTCGGCATGGCACTGATGTTCGGCACGGCCGGCCTGCCCCACATTCTGATGCGCTTCTTTACGGTGCCTGATGCGAAGGAAGCCCGCAAAAGCGTGTTCTGGGCCACCACCTGGATCGGCTACTTCTATGTGCTGATCTTCATCATCGGCTTCGGCGCCATCACACTGGTGCTCACCAACCCAGAGTTTGCAGACACCGTCACGGGCGTCATCAAAGGCGGCGCAGGCACCGCCAACATGGCCGCCGTGCTGGTGGCCAAGTCAGTGGGTGGCGACGTTTTCTACGGCTTCATCTCTGCCGTGGCCTTCGCCACCATCCTGGCGGTGGTGGCAGGGTTGACGCTGTCGGGCGCCTCTGCGGTGTCGCACGATTTGTACGCCACGGTGTTCAAGAAAGGCAAGGCAGATAGTGCCGCCGAGCTGCGTGTATCCCGCATCACCACGCTGGCTCTCGGCCTTGTGGCCGTGGTGCTGGGCATCGTGTTCGAAAAGCAGAACATCGCGTTCATGGTGTCTTTGGCCTTTGCCATTGCCGCATCGGCCAACTTCCCAGTGCTCTTCATGAGCGTGCTGTGGAAGGACTGCACGACCAGGGGCGCTGTGATCGGCGGCTTCATGGGGTTGGTCTCCTCCGTGGGCCTCACGGTGGTGTCACCCTCTGTGTGGGAAGCGGTGCTGGGCAACCCCAAAGGCAGCGCACTGTTCCCTTACACCTCGCCCGCTTTGTTCTCCATGGCCATTGGTTTCGCGGGCATCTGGATCTTCTCGCTGCTTGACCGCAGTGCGAACGCCCAGCGCGAACGAGCCGCCTACCCTGCGCAACAAGTGCGCTCGGAAACCGGTCTGGGCGCCTCCGGCGCATCGGGCCACTGAACGATTACCTAGGAGCCTGTCGGACTTGGAAATCGTCGGCTGCAAATCGGCCGCAGCGGTGCATTTTTCACCGTCTTTTTGCCCCATAGCTCAGCTATGGGGCAAAAAGTCGGCAAAAACTATCCTCGCTGAGGCCAATTTTCGCTTTCGACGCTCCCAGTCCGACAGACTCCTAGCCTGGCGGTACTTCAGGCGCTGCAAAGTAGCCGCCGCCAAGCTCTCGCAAAACTCACCCATCAAGGGCTGCAACAGCCCGCCCAAAGCCCCCTGCCAACGTACAGGGGCATACGGCACCACCCACAGTGCCAGCCCTCATCTCCCAAAATTCCCTCTGAAGCCAGTCCGCAGACGAGGACGGTCTCCACACCAAGCCCCCCGTAGTGTTTGGCATGGCTGCACCTGTCAAAGCCCTTGGCAAAGGCCAGCAGACACCTCAGGCCCCAACAGTTCGGCACCTTCAGAGACGGCTGAAGCAGATATTCCGGCAAGAGATGGCTATGGCCAGAACTCACTGGAGTGGATGCTCACCCCGCACATCCACGCCATCAAGTCCAAAACCCTCCGTACTCCGGAAAACTCAGCAGAACACTGCAAACAGCACAGCAGATTGGCTGGGATGGGCAAGATAACCAACCCAGCGGTCCGTCCTGCCACCCGCTATCACCACCATTGCCAGGCCGCAAAGCAAAAAGCCTCGCCTCCCAAAGGAGGCGAGGCTTTTTCTCTATCAAGCCAAGACTGGCAGCCTAAGCTGCCAGCATTGAAACCCAATTAGAAGTTGTGGCGAATACCAACGGCCACGGAGCTGAAGTCAGCACCAGCCACGCCAGATTGGTAGTTGGCGTTGCGGCTGTTGTTCACGTGGGTGTAGTAACCGTACACCTTGGTGCGCTTGCTCAGGTTGTAGTTGTAGCCCAGAGTGTATTGGGTAGCGTCGCTGTCGTTCAGGTTCTTGTACTCACCAGCACGGCCGACGTTCACGTGGAACTCGGAAGCGCCCAGGTTGTAAGCACCGGCCAGACGGAAGGTGTTGCGCTTGCCGCCGTTCAGAACGTAAGCGTCTTCGTCACGCTGAACGTAACCGCCAACGGTGAAAGCACCGAAGGTGTACAGAGCGCGGGCTGCGAATTGGTTCACGTCGCCTTGCTTGGAGTAGCCAGCGCCCAGGGCCAGAGCACCCAGGTTGTAGTTGGCAGCCAGGTCAAAGGCGTTCTTGCCGGCACGGCCGGTAGGTTGTTCGTGCAGAGCAACAGCTGCGTCAACAGTCAGGCCGCCGAAAGTAGGAGTGCGGTAAGCGATCTTGTTGGCATCGGGCATCACGTAGGCGTAGAACGCGTCGGACGACGAACCGGTGTCATGGTTGTGCATGCTGACGTAGTCAGCAGTAGCGTAGTAGGACTCAGCAGTGAAACGGCCCAGACGCACGGCACCGAAACCGCCGGACAGGTTCACTTCGCTTTGACGGCCGAAGAAAGTGGTAGCGGAAGCGCCAGTGTCAGAGTTGAAGCCGCTTTCCAGTTGGAAGCCAGCCTTCAGGCCGCCACCCAGGTCTTCAGAACCCTTGAAGCCGAAACGCGAGGAGTTGTTGAACAGGCCAGTGGTCTTGACATTGCCCACTTCTTGGCGTTCCACCGTGGTGTTCACACGGCCATACAGCGTAACGCTGCTTTGAGCGAAAGCAGCGGTGGTGGTGCCCAGGAGAGCCAGCACAGCCAGTGCCAAACGATTCGTCTTTTGCATGAGGTTTCCTTGTTTGCTTTTAGTCCATCAGGAGGAGTGGCATCTCAGCTTGTGCGGGGTCTCCGCCCGAGCTGCAGCTACAACTTGCGAAATTTTAGGTGTTACACCCTCCCGTACTGCCGGCAAATCGCCACCAACGCATTGATTTATGCATTTACGCAACACTTTGAAACGCCTCCGTCAAAATTCTGCAACGTTTTTCACGACGCGCCACCGTTTTCAAACCCTAGGGATGTCCTGCATCACTGCCTGCGGTCTGTTGATAGTGCGGCCTCGCGACGGTGATGCAGGACATCCCTAGCCGCCCTCAGGAAGAGCGCAAATGCTTTAACTTGATGAAAGCCAGCGCCGCCATCACCGCGTCGTTGAGGGCATCGTGCGCATCGCGCTCAGGCAGCTCCAAGTCGCGCATCAAGGTGCTCAAGCGCAGGTCGATGTCCGCATTGGCGTGCTGCTGGTAGGGGGGCAACTGGTGGAACTTGTAGTCGTAGTACATCGCCGACACCTCGATGCACGGCTGCGGCAGGGCAATGCCCAACAAAGGGCGCACGGCCCGGTTGAGCATGGCCACGTCAAACTCCAGGTAGTACCCAACGAGCGGGCGGCTGCCGATAAAGGCCAGCAGCTGCTCAATCGCTTCGCGCAGCGGCAGGCCGTCGGCGAGATCTTGCGTGCGCAGGCGGTGGATGCGCACGCTGTGTGCAGAGACGGCGCGCTCGGGCCGCACCAGCAGTTCCAGCCGCTCGCTGGTCAGGATGCGGTCACCCACAATGCGCACGGCGCCGATGGAGACGATCTCGTCGCTGCGGACGTCCAGGCCCGTGGCTTCGCAGTCCAGCGCCACCCACTCATTCGCAGGCGGCGGCTGCAGCAGTGGCTGAAAGCGGGCGCCGCGCAGGCGGTGGGCCAGCCAGCGGCGGCGCAGTGCCGCCCAGCCGGGCACCAGTTGCGGGCGCTGCCCATCGGCGCCTGGGCGCGCCCAGCCCGTCAGCGCGCTGCCCATCACAGCGCCCCCAGGTGAAAGCGGGTGCGCAGCAGCTGCTGAAAGCGCTTGACCACGCCCAGTGCGTCCTTGAGCAGATCGCGGTCCAGGCTGCTGAGCTGCTGCAGCGCGACCGTGCCACTCACCGGCCGCGCCTGCGCCTGCTCGGCCAGCCCGGTCTTGAGCTTGAGGGCCATGAACACGTGCAGCGCCTCCACCAGGTCCTCCCCCTCGCCCGGCGACAAGGCCCCCAGGCCCACCAGCGCCTGCACCCGCACCGTGGTCGAGGTGGCGCGCACTTGGTGCGCGAGGGCCAAGCTGCGCACGCCATGCACCAAGGGAAAGAACCCCTCCTTCTTCAAGTGCAGCGGCGCGGGCGATTCGCCCAACGAGAACAGCTTGCTCAGCCACCCGCCATGCGAGCCAAAGGCGTCGATGGCGGCGGCAAACCGGCCCAGCAGGGCGTCGTTGTCGGTGGCGCACTGGTGCAGGCTGTCGCTGACCTGGGCCAGCAGCTTGGCGTCACCTGCCACGGCGTGGGCATCCATGAAGATGGCCAGGTGCATGAGGTTGTCGCCATCGGGCTGCCACACCCATTGGCGCAGGATGGCCACAAAATCGGGCACCGAGCGGCGCCAGGCAGGGTTGCTGAGCATGATGCCGCCGGGGCACGGGGGGTAGCCAAACTGGCCCAGCGCCTCAGAAAACCGCGCACAAGTCTCGGCCAGATCGGCCGGTGGTACATAGCCCTCGCGCAGGACCAGGCCGTTGTCCTGGTCGGTCTTGAGCAGCTGCTCACCGCGCCCCTCGCTGCCCATCACAAACAGGCAGCTGTTGGCCACCAGCTCAGGCGGTGCAATGAGCTGCCAGGCCCGTTCAAACAGCCGGGCATTGAGCTGCTGCACCAGCCGCGCAATCAAGCCCACCCGCGAGCCACTGCGAAACAGCAGCGCAATCACCTTGCTGATCTGCAGCGCCGCGCTGCCCAGGCTCTCCAGGTCGCGAGCCTGCTCGATTTGCAGCGTGACGATGTGCGACTGGTTGGAGAGGTAGCTCAGCAAATCCAGCGCTTCGAGCACGCCCAGCATCTGCCCGCCCTCTTCCACCACCAGGCGGTGGATGCGGTGGTGCAGCATGATGGCCATGGCGTCGCCCAGCGGCTCCACGGAGCGGATCTCGATCAGCGGGTACTTCGCCCAGTCGCCCACGGGCATGGTCTGCAGGGGACGCCCATCCAGAATGGCCTGCTGCAGCAAGGTGCGGCTGAAAATCCCCTTGCGCCCCGCCGCCGCGTCCAGCACCACCACGCTGGAGGTGCGCTGCTCGCGCATCAGGCGCACCACGCTCAGGATGTCGGTGGCCGCATCCACGCTGTGCACTGGCCGCAAGAAGGCCTCGCCCACGCGCGACAGGCTCAGCGACGGCAGCTCGCGCGGCTGCTGGCGCTCGGCCAGCACACTGAGCTTGTGCCCCAGGTCAGAAAACAGCAGCGCGCCAAACGTGGCGTTGCTGGCAATCAGCTCAATCACCGTCTGCCGCGCCAGCTGGTAGGCCACCACCTCTTGCGCCGCCACAAACCGGCTGCTGACGCGCCCGGCCACCAGGCTGCGCCCGTCAAAGCAATCGTCCGGCCCCAGGGTGGCCACCACATCGCCATCGTCGAGCTGCTGCACATAACCTTTGACGATGACGAACAGGTGCAACGGCGTCGCCCCAGGCTCCAGGATCACCGCATTCTGCGGAAAGTAGGCGATGTCCACACTGCCGCGCACCTGGCGCTGTTCGTCCGGGTCCAGGCAGTCAAAAGGCGACAAGGAAAACGGAAAGGCGTTGGGCATGCGGGGCTGTCTCCAAGGTGTGCAACCAAGTGCGCCCATTGCACCACCGCGCGCTTGCTGGGGGCTTGCAATCGCACGGCCCAACGGTCAGGGCAGGCACCTTGCCAAGACCCAAGACAAATTGGCCTCCAGCGCTTTATCTACAGGCGCAAGCAGCTATACATTCAATAGCAAAAAACTCAGGCCTTGCGTTCGGTGGGCGTCGGCAGGCCGGATGGCACCTGCTGCACCGCATCCCACTGCGAGCCGTCAAACCAGGCGTCCCCCGCCAGATAGGCCCGCAGCATGGGCAAGCAGTCGAGCCCCCAAAACACCTTGCCATCCACCCCAAACGCGGGCACGCCAAACACGCCAGCGGCTTGCGCCGCCTCGGTGTTGGCGCGCAGCAGCGCCTTGGGGGCATCGCTGTGCAGGTCCTGCCCTGGGCGCACCTGCTCGCTCAATTGCGCGGCCAGCACCTTCAGCCGCTCAGCGTCCAGCGCGTCGTGCCCGCCCTGCCACACATGGCGCAGCACCGTGCCCGCCACAAAACGGTTGATGCGGCCGTCGTCACTGCAAGCCAGCGCCTGCCGCAGCAAAGGCAGCGGGTTGAACGGGTGGCGCGCAGGCATCTGCAGTGGCGTGCCCTGCGCGTGGCCCAGCCAGGTCACATGGCGGTAGGTCCAGTCGCGCTTGGGGGCAATGCCCGCCGGGCCGGGGTTGCCGTGCTGCTGCAACAAGGCGCCCAGCAGCACCGGCTGGTAAGCCACGCTGTAGCTCAGGCCCTCCAGCGCATCAGGCAAGCGCTCGAACGCCAGCCAGGCATAGGGCGACACAAAGTCCAAATAAAACGTGATGTGCTTCATGGGCCGGGCTCCTGAGCGAAGGGTTGGCAAACAGATAGCGGGATGGGCGGGCCGATCTGCAACGCACTGCGTGACCGACTACGGCACCAACGGCGCAGGCAGGGCCACACCAGCCCGCTGCAACAGCGTCACCCAGATGGCACGCCGCTGCGCACTGTCGGCGCCCGACCAGGCGCGGATTTCGTCAATCGTGCGAAAGCAGCCTTCGCAGCGCGTGCGGTCGTCCGTCAGGCGGCACACCGAAATGCACGGCGATGGCACCACCTCGTCAGAGTTCACATCAAAATAGCCTGCATCGCTCATCAATAAAGCGCGAGCAGCTATGGATTCAGTAGTACTCATGCACCAGCACTCCCTGGGGCTGGGGCATGCGCTGGGGCCACTGGGGCCACGGCCTGCACCACATCCACCACCGGCGCGCCCGTCAGGCGATGCAGGTCGCTCGGGTGCAGTGCAAACACGCCATGCGGGTGGCCAGCCGCTGCCCACACCACGTCAAAGCGCAGCAGGTCCTGGTCAATCAGCGTCACGGGCGGCGTGGCGTGGGCCACGGGCGAGACTCCGCCAATCGAAAACCCTGTGCGCGATTTGACGAAGTCCGCGTCGGCGCGGCCCACTTTGCCCACATGGGCTTCGACCTTCTTTTCGTCCACTCGCCGGTCGCCCGAGGTAACCACCAGCACGGCCACGTCGTCGCTCTTGCGCCGAAAAATGATGCTCTTGGCAATCTGTCCCACGGCAATGCCCAAAGCATCGGCGGCTTCCTGCGCGGTGCGGGCCGAGTTGTCGAGCATGCGCGGGGCATGCGGGTGGCCTTTTTCGAGCAAGGCGGCAGCCACGCGCTGCACGCCATCGGGCAAGGGGATCAATTCACTTCCACACATAGGTTCATCCATCTTTGGGAGCCCCTTGTCAGGCGGGCAGCCGGGGCCACGCCTGCCAGGGCGTCAGCCTGCGCGCTTGGCCAGCAGGGCGTTCGCGACGCGGGACTGGGGCTTGCGGTCCAGAAAGCCGCTAATGTACGCGCCCGCATCGATGAGGCGGTCGAGGTCAATCCCTGTCTCAACGCCCATGCCATGGAGCATGTACACCACGTCTTCGGTCGCCACATTGCCCGTGGCGCCCTTGGCATAGGGGCAGCCGCCCAGCCCAGCCACGGACGACTGGAAGTTCCACACGCCCAGTTCCAGCGCCGCCAGCGTGTTGGACAACGCTTGGCCGTAGGTGTCGTGGAAGTGGCCCGAAACGCCATCGATATCGAAGTGCTGCAGCGTGGCCTCCAGCGCTTTCTGCACCTTGCGCGGCGTGCCCACGCCAATGGTGTCGGCCACATCCACACGCTGCACGCCAATGCCTTTGAGCAGGCCTGCCAGGTATGTCACGCGCTCAGGCGCAATATCGCCCTCGTACGGGCAGCCCACGGTGCAGCTCATGGCACCGCGCACACGAATGCCTGCGGCCAGCGCCGCCGCCACCACGGGCGCAAAGCGCTCGATGCTCTCGGCAATGCTGCAGTTGATGTTGCGCTGGCTGAAGGCCTCGCTGGCGGAGCCGAAGACGACAATCTCGTCGGGCAGGTCCAACACCGCCGCGTCAAAGCCCTTGAGGTTGGGCGTAAGCACCGAGTACGCCACGCCGCTCTGGCGCGCGATGCCGCTCATCACCTCGTGGTTGTCGGCCATCTGCGGCACCCATTTGGGGCTCACATAGCTCGTGACCTCGATCTCTTTCAGGCCCGCCTGTTGAAGGCGGTGCACCAGCTCGATCTTCACGGCGGCAGGCACCGGGGTCTTTTCGTTCTGCAGGCCGTCGCGGGGGCCAACGTCGATGAGGTGGACGCGGGAGGGAATGCTCATGGGGCTACCAAATGGGGATCAAGGAATGCCGCCATTGTCTCGCCAGCGCCTCCCCAGGGCCACCTCATATCGTGCCAGACCATTCGCCGGACGCGCCATCAGCCAGTACGGGTGCCATCACCCTCCACCTCTTGCCGCAGCAGCGCCACCATGGCCTGTGCCGCCAGCGAAAGCGGCCGCCCGCGCAGCGTGATCAACCCGATGGGCCGGTGCAGCACGGGCGCCTTGAGCGCTCGCGTGACCACCTCGGGCCTGCGCACGACCTGGGCAGCCAGCTCGGGCAGCGCGCTCACACCCAGCCCCGCCGCCACCATGGCCGCAATGGTGGCCAGGTGCTCCACCTCGTAGCGGGGTTCAAAGCGGATACGGTGCGTCAGCAAAGCCTCTTGCGCGTACTGCCGCACGCTGGTGCCTGCGGGCATGGAGATGTGGGGCAGCTCAGCCACATCGGCCCAGGCCACGGCACCGCGCCCCCGGGCCAGGGCGTGCGTGCGCGGCATCAGCAGCACAAACCGGTCGGACACCAGCGGGGTGTAGTCCAGGTCCGCATAGGCGGGGTTGGCGGCGGTGAGGGCAAAGTCCACCCGCCCGGCGCGCACCATGTCAAACGCGGGGCCTGCCAGGCTGTCGATCAGCTCCATCTGCACGCCCGGGTGCTGCGCGGCAAACCTTGCAAACGCGCGTGGCACCGCCCCGGCTGCCAGCGACGGCAGCGCCGCCAGCGCAATGCGGCCCACCTGCAGCTGCGCCACCTCCTGCACGCGGCGTACGGTTTCTTCCATCTGGTGGCGCAGAAACCGCGCCTGCTCGGCAAACACCTCGCCCGCCAGCGTGAGCTGCACGGTGCGCGTGGTGCGCTCAAACAAGCGCACGTCCAGCATCTCTTCCAGACGCGCCACTGTGCCTGACACCGCCGATTGCGACAGGTGCATCTGCAGGGCCGTGCGCCGAAAGCTCAGCGTTTCGGCCAGCGACAGGAAAACGTCTACCTCGCGAGCGGACCAATTGATCTTCATGGCCGATCAGTCTATCGAAAAAGACGTTTGGACCGCGCAATGCTGGGTACCTAGACTGCACTGCAGACAAGTAAGCGATCCAAGAAACAGGAGACATGATGGAAACAAGTTCGCCTCGCAATGCACGCACCGTGGTGGTGGGCGGAGGCACCATGGGGGCCGATGTGGCCGTGGTCCTGGCGCGCGGGGGAGCCCACGTCACGGTGGTAGACCCGCACACCGACCGCCGCAACCGGCTACTGCCCCACATTGCCCAGGAGCTGGCCGCTGCCGGCCAGGCCGCCCACGCAGGCGCAGTGCAGGTGTGCGCATCGCTGCAGGAGGTGGACTGGACTGGCGTGGTGCTGGTGGTCGAATGCATCACCGAGCAACTGGCGGCCAAGCAACACCTGTTTGCCGAGTTAGAAGCCGTGGCCCCCGCCCAGGCCGTGTTGGCCAGCAACAGCTCGGGTTTTCCCATCAGCGCCATTGCCCAGGGGCTGGCCACGGCGCAGCGCATGCTGGGCCTGCACTTCTTCATGCCCGCCCACCTGGTGCCGCTGGTGGAGGTGGTGCTGGGCGAGCGCAGCGACCCGGCACTGGGCACCTGGCTGCATGCCTTTATGCGCGGCTGCGGCAGCGTGCCGGTGCTGGTCAAGAAGGACAAGCCCGGCTTTCTGGCCAACCGCATGCAGCATGCGCTATCTCGCGAGGCGTTTGCCCTCATCGACGAAGGCATTGCCTCACCGGAGGACGTGGACGCGGCCGTGCGCTTTGGCTTCGGCTTCCGCTTTCTAGCTGCCGGTCCGGTGCTGCAGCGCGACCATGCCGGCATCGAGGTGCACACCGCCGCAGCAGCCACCATGTACCCCACGCTGTCCAACATCGACGTGCCCGCCCAAGCCCTGCGCGACAAGGTGGCCCAGGGCCAGCTCGGCATGAAGACGGGCAAAGGCTTCTTCGACTGGCCCGAAGACCGCAAGCAGGCAGAACGCGCGCGCTACGACACTCTGCTGCGCCAGGGCCTGGCGCTGCTGGCCAGCGAGTTGCCCACCATCGAGCCCCCCACCGATACCCCACACGCTGACACCCCATCGGCCACAGGAGCCCGCGCATGAGTGCATCGCCCATCCCCCAAGACCAGTGGGCCGACCCGCTAATCGTGACCGTAGCGCCCAACGGCGCCTACAAGCAGCCCGCCGACCACCCGGCCGTACCCATCACGCCCGCCACGCTGGCCGCCACGGCCAAGGCCTGCCTTCATGCCGGAGCCGCGATGCTGCACATGCACATCCGCGATGCGCAGGGCCGCCACAGCCTCGATGTGGAGGGCTACCGAGAAGCCCAGCGCGTGGTACGCCAGGCCGTCGGCGATGCCATGGTCATCCAGATCACCAGCGAAGCCGCAGGTGTCTACCAGGCCCCGGTGCAGATCGCCATGGTCGAAGCACTGCAACCCGAGGCCGTGTCCATCGGCCTGCGTGAGGTGGACAAGCCCGAGATTGGCGAAGCGGGGCTGCAGCGCTTCTTCACCGGCCTAGCCCAGCGCCGCACCATGGTGCAGGTCATCCTGTATGACGTGGCCGACCTGCGCCGCTGGCAGGCCTTGCGCGCCAGTGGCGTGGTGCCGGATGCACCGTGGTTCCTGCTGTTCGTGCTGGGCCGCTACAGCGCTGGGCAGACCTCCAGCCCGCGCGACCTACTGCCTTTTCTGAACGCCCACGAGGGTAATGAGCCCTGGGCCGTGTGCGCCTTCGGTGCCGCAGAAAACGCCTGCGTGGCCGCCGCCGCCGTGTTTGGCGGCCACGCCCGCGTGGGGTTTGAAAACAACCTGCTGTGCAAGGACGGCAGCACAGCCCCTGACAACGCCGCACTGGTACGCCAGGCGGTGGAAGCCGCGCAGGCGCTGGGCCGCCCGCTGGCCACTGCCGCCGACATCCGAAAGCGCTTCGGCGCAGCCTGAGAACCGTTATCCAACACCATCAGCCCACATCAGATGGGTTTTTCATCCTCCAGGAGACAGACATGCCCCACTCAACACCTTCACCCTCACTGCGCACCACCCGGCGCGCCCTGTTGCACGCCGCCTGCGCCTTGCCGCTGGCCCTGGGCATTGCAGGCGCAGCAACTGCCCAAACAGCGACCAACGCCTGGCCCAGCAAGACCATCCGCTTCGTGGTGCCCTACCCGCCCGGCGGCCCTACCGATCTGATGGCGCGCATGCTGCAACCTGAGCTGCAAAGTCGGCTGGGCGTGACCGTGATCGTGGACAACAAGGGCGGCGCAGGCGGCAACACCGGCAGCGCCGAGGTTGCCAAGCAAGCCCCTGCCGACGGCCACACGCTGCTGCTGGCAGCCAGCGGCCCCATGGCGGTGAACGCTTCGCTGTACAGCAGCATGCCGTTCAACCCGTTGACCGACCTGGCCCCGGTGGTGCAACTGTCCGCCTTTCCGCTGGTGCTCGAAGTACATCCATCGCTCGGAGTGAAAACGCTGGCCGAATTTCTGGCCGTGGCCAAAGCAGGCAAGCCGGTGCTGAGCTACGCCTCTGCGGGCAATGGCACGCCCCAGCATCTGGCGGGCGAGCTGTTCAACAGCACGCTAGGGGTCAAGCTGGCGCACATCCCCTACCGGGGTGCAGGCCCCGCACTCAACGACCTGATCGGCGGCCAGGTCAATGTGATGTTCGACATCGTGGGAAGCTCCCTGCCCCATATTCAGGCGGGCAAGCTAATCCCGCTGGCCGTCACGTCGAGCGAACGCGCCAAGGTACTGCCCAACGTGCCCACCCTGGCCGAAGCTGGTGTGCCCGGCTACCAGATCACCGGCTGGCATGGCATTGCGGTGCGCGCAGGCACGCCACAGCCCATCATCGACAAGCTCAACACCACGGTCAACGCCATCTTCAAGGAACCCGCCTTCCGAGCCAAATGGGAAGCCATCGGTACACCTGTGGTGGCAGGCTCAGCGGCGGACTTTGGCGCGCTCATCAAGGCAGATGCACAACGCCTGGGCAAGCTGGTGCGTGACGCGGGCGTGACGGTGGACTGACCTGGTCCACTGCGACCGTCGGGGGCTTCAGTAACCGCGCGCGGGGTTCACCACGCCCGCCACCGGATCGCCCCGCTCTAGCGCCGCCATCTTGCGCGCGATCTGCGCAATGCTCTCCTCACGCAGCGTGCGCGCCGAGGTGTGCGGCGTGACGGTGATGCGCGGATGCGACCAGAACGCATGGCCTGCGGGCAAGGGCTCGGTGCGGAACACATCGAGCGTGGCACCCGCCACGTGGCCGCTGGCTATGGCGGCGATCAGGTCTTCATCCACCAGGTGCGCGCCGCGCGCCACATTGATCACGTAAGCGCCGGGCAACAGGCGACCCAACGTGTCTTTGTTGATGACGTTGGTCGTTTCGGGGGTGAGGGGCAGCAGGTTGACCAGCACACGGCTGGCGGCCAGAAAGTCGTTGAACTGCTCCGCACCCGTGAAGGCGCGCACACCATCGATGGCCTTGGGGCTGCGGCTCCAGCCATTGACGGGAAAGTCAAACTGAGCCAACGCCTTGGCCACGCGCTCGCCCAGCACGCCCAGGCCCATCACGCCGATGGGAAAGTCACTGCGCAGGCGCGGCTTGCGGTAGCCCCAGCGCCCCGCCGCCATGTCGGCCTCGTAGCCGTCGAACTCGCGAAAGTGGCGGATGACCGCGTGGCTCACGTATTCGGCCATCTGCACAGCCATGCCCGCATCATCGAGCCGCACCACCAGCGCGCCGGGCGGCAGGCGCAACTTGAGCAGCGCATCCACACCCGCGCCGATGTTGAACAAGGCCTTGAGGCCCAACTGCTCGTCCATGAACTGCTGGGGCGGCGCCCAGACCACGGCGTAGTCGGCCTGCGGGGCGCCGGGTTGCCACACGGAAATATCAGCGCCAGGCAATGCGGCGGACAGGCCCTGGAGCCAAGGCTCGGCCTTGGTGTCGGTACAGCAAAGAGTGATTTTCATGGCGCCCAAGGGTAGCCGCATCGGGCAACTCGCGCTGTCACCTGCAGGGCGCCCTGGAGCCGATCAGGCCTTTTCGGCCGCCACCAGCTTGAGCAGCTCAGCCCCTTCGGTGACCTGGTCGCCGGGCGCGTACAGCAGTTCCTGCACCACACCGTCGGCCGGTGCGGCGATGGTGTGCTCCATCTTCATGGCCTCCATCACCGCCAGGGGCTGGCCCTTGGTCACCGCGTCGCCCGCCTTCACGGCAAACGACACCACCTTGCCGGGCATGGGGGCCGTCAGGCGACCGCCTTCAGCCGCTGCCTCACCCGCGTGGGCCAGCAGGTCGATGGCGGTGATCTGCGTGGCGCCCAGCGGGGTGAACACATGGTCCACCTCGCCTTGCGCGTACACGGCAGCGCGGGTGCGCTGGCCGGCAAATTGCAACTCGATGCCCTGCGCCAAGTCGCTGAACACCAGCGGCCCGGCCACGGCAGCATCGCCTTCGCCCACGGCCAAGTGCAGATTGCCACCACGCTCGTAGGTCAGCAGCGCTTTGGCATGTTCGCCACCAAATTCAAACTCAAACCGACGCTGCACCACGCCATGCGTGTGAAATCCGTCGCGGCGGCTGAACGGGTCCACGCCCTCGCTGGCGCGCTCATTCAGCAGGGTCTGCGCCACGGCAGCCGCAGCGGCCAGGGGCAAACCCACGGGCTCCTGATGGAACAGCACGGCCTGCTCGCGCGGGATCAGCGCGGTGTCGAGCTTGGCGCTGGCAAATGCCTCAGTGCGTGCCACGCGGCGCAAGAACTGCACATTGGTCGCCAGGCCCACGATGTGGGTCTGGGCCAGCGCGTCATCGAGCCGGGCCAGCGCCTGTTCGCGCGTGTCGCCGTGCACGATGAGCTTGGCCACCATGGAGTCGTAGAAGGGGCTGATCGCGTCGCCCTGGCGCACACCAGAGTCCACGCGTACCAAGCCCCGCTCAAAGGTCACGCACTCGGGCAGCGCATACACGTTGAGCGCGCCGGTGGCAGGCAGGAAGTTGTTGTCGGGGTTCTCGGCGCAGATGCGCGCCTCGATGGCGTGGCCGATGATGCGCAGGTCTTGCTGCTGCAGCGGCAGCGGCTCGCCCGACGCCACGCGCAACTGCCACTCCACCAGATCGAGACCCGTGATGGCCTCGGTCACCGGGTGCTCCACCTGCAGGCGGGTGTTCATCTCCATGAAGAAAAACTTCATGTCTTCCGGCTTTTCATAGCCGCCCGGCTGCTCCACGATGAACTCCACCGTGCCTGCGCCCACGTAGTTCACGGCCTTGGCGGCGGCCACGGCGGCCTCACCCATCTGCTGGCGCAGCGCGGGCGTCATGCCGGGGGCGGGGGCTTCTTCCAGCACCTTCTGGTGGCGGCGCTGCACCGAGCAGTCGCGCTCGAACAGGTACACGCAGTTGCCATGCGTGTCGCCAAACACCTGGATCTCGATGTGGCGAGGGCGCTGCACGTACTTTTCAACCAGCACCGCATCGTCGCCAAAGCTGTTGATGGCTTCGCGCTTGCACGATTCGAGCGCGGCGGCAAAGTCCTCGGCCTTGTCCACCGCGCGCATGCCCTTGCCGCCGCCACCCGCGCTGGCCTTGATGAGCACGGGGTAGCCAATGCGGTCGGCCTCGCGCTGCAGCAGGGCCGGGTCCTGGTCGGCGCCGTGGTAGCCGGGCACCAGGGGCACGCCCGCCTTTTCCATCAGCTGTTTGGACTCGGCCTTGAGCCCCATGTCCTTGATGGCCGAGGCGGGCGGGCCGATAAAGACCAAGCCCGCAGCGGCACAGGCCTGCGCAAAGTCTTCGTTCTCGCTCAGGAAACCGTAGCCAGGGTGGATGGCCTGCGCGCCCGTGGCCTGGGCGGCTTCGATGATGCGCTCCCAGCGCAGGTAGCTGTCCTTGGGCGCGCTGCCGCCAATGTGCACGGCCTCGTCGCACACGGCCACATGCTTGGCATTGGCGTCGGCATCGGAATACACGGCGACGGTCTTCACGCCCAGGCGTTTTGCCGTAGCCGCCACTCGGCAGGCAATCTCCCCACGATTGGCAATCAGGATTTTGTTGAACATTTAAGCCACCTTGGCAGAACCAGAAAAGAAAGAAGACAAGCGCCGCACCACGGCGCGCAAAAACTTGAACAGCACCACCAGCAGCAGCACCGACACGACCAATATCACCACCAACGCAATGCCGAAAGCCACCGGGTGCTGCGTGGCCAGCCACACCACGGCGACCACTAAGCCATCCTCAAAGAACGACAGGCCCCAGTTAGAAAACGGCTCGGGCGACGTGTTCACCGCCGCCCGCGTGGTCATCTTGGTAGCCAGGGCCGTGGCCGAGAGCGAGCCGCCCAGCAGCCCCGCCACCACGGCCATCGTGGCGTTGTCGGCGCCGAACACGCCGTACGCCAGCGCAGCGCCAGCGGGTACGCGGATGAAAGCGTGGATGGCATCCCAGGCGCTGTCCACCCAGGGCACCTTGTCGGCAAAAAACTCCACCATCAGCATGAAGCCGCTGACCATCAGTACCAGCGGGTGCTGCAGCATCGCCAGGCCGGGCGGCAAAGGCATCCAGCCCAGCACACCCATCATCCCGACCAGGAACACCACCGCATACAGCCGGAACCCGCTGGCCCAGCCCAGTGCGGCGGCCAGCGCCAGCAGGGCGGGCATGTCGAGCTTCGCAGTTGCTGTGGCCGCCGCATCGCCCACAGCGCGCGCCGTGCCACCATCCATATGCAGCCCCAGCGTGTGGAGCCACTGAACGATGTTGAACCAGAGGGTGTCCATGTCAGTCCTCCGCCGCGTCCAGCCTTGCCTCAGGCGTGCGAAACCGCCGTGGCTTCATGCCAGGGATGCCGAGCAAGGGCCGCCCCGCAGCGAGGGCTTCGTCCCCCTCCCGCGAAGCGAGAGAGGGGGAAGGCGCGTAGCGACTCAGGGGGTGCTTCATAACCAGTTGGGCTTGCGTTTGGCGAGGAACGACTGCACGCCTTCCTTGCCCTGGTCGCTGGCGCGGATGTCGGCAATACCCCGCACCGTGGCAGAGATCAGGCCCGCGTTGATTTCGCGCTCTGCCACATCCATCACCAGCTTCTTGCACACCCGCACGGCGTTGGGGCTGGCGCTGGTCAGGGCTTTGAGCAGTTCATCGACCTTGGCGTCGAGCTGGTCGGCCACCACCACCTCGTGCACAAAGCCGATGCGCAACGCCTCGGCCGCGCCAAAGCGTTCGGCCGTCAGGAAGTAGCGGTGCGCAGCGCGCGCCCCCATGGCGCGGATCACGTAGGGGCTGATGGTGGCAGGGATGAGGCCCAGCTTCACTTCGCTGAGGCAAAAGCCCGCCGTGTCTACCGCCACGGCCATGTCGCAGGCCGCCACCAGGCCCATGCCGCCCGCATACACATCGCCCTGCACGCGGGCTATTGTTGGCTTGGGGCACTCGTAGATCACACGCAGCATCTCGGCCAGCTTGCCAGCGTCGGCGATGTTTTCATCGCGCGTGTAGTCGGCCATGCGGCGCATCCAGTTGAGGTTGGCGCCCGCACAGAATGCGGGGCCCTCGGCTGCCAGCACCACGGCGCACACATCGGCACGCCCCCCCGCCTCGGTGAAGGCGGCGGTGATCTCGGCAATGACCTCATCGCTGAAGGCGTTGCGAATCTCAGGCTGCGTGAGCGTGATGCGCGCCACGGCGCCTTCGTAGGTGATTTGTAGGTTGTTGCTCATGGGGTGGCTCCGGCCTGTTCGGCCTGCAGGAAATAGACAAGGTCCAGCTCAGGACAGGGCTGGCCCAGTGCGGTCAGCGCGGCGGTGATCTGGCCCCGGTGGTGGGTGCCATGGTTGAACACATGGGCCAGGGTGGCGGCAAAGGGCAGCGACGCGGCCGTGCCGCGCATGGTGGTGTAGTCCAGCGTGCCACCCCAACGTTCGGCAGGCCAGGTTACGATCAGCGGAGGCCAGCGGGCCGCACCTTCTTGCAGGCGCAGCGCGAGCGCCTTCCGATCAGCCTCCACTTCAGCATCCAGCGCCACCCGGGGCGATGCGCCTTCCGAAAATCGCACAAACCACAGCAGATGCTCGCCCACCAGCAGATGGTTGAGCGTGCCGTGAATGCTGCAAAAGAACAGCCCTGCATCGCGCCGGTAGTCCGCCTCGGGCAGGGCCGCCACGGCATCGAGCAAGCGGGCCGTGGCCCACTGGTTGTAGCGCGCAAGTTGGCTGAAATGGTGCGCTGGGTTCATGGTGCTTTCCGCGTGCCCAGCACCCGGCTCCAGAAAGATTGCAAGGCCTCCAGTGATTGGGTACGCGCCTGCGGATTGCCGCCCTGGTGCACACCCTGTGCTGAAGTGCCATTGGGCACATCGCCACGCAAGCGCACTGGCGCAGAGCCATCGAAGCCGTGGTAGCTTCCCTCGTACACATGCACCGTCACGTCGCTGCCTGCGCGGGCCTTGAGGGTGGCGGCCCAGTCCACGCAGGGTTGGGCCGGGGTCCAGTCGTCCAGCGCACCGAGCTGCATCAGCAGCGGCACATTGCCCGCCACGGCCTGGTGTTTGAGCAGGGGCCCGCAGCCGGGGTAAAACACGGCCGCTCCGGCCAGTGGCGGCTCGCCCTCTTGCGGATGGGTGTGCCGCTGCACCAGCAGGTTCAAGGTGGTGGTGCCGCCGTTGGACCAGCCCATCACGCCGATGCGCTGGGCATCCACACCCGGCTGCGCCGCCAGCCACACCAGGGCGGCGCGAGCGTCCTGCACGCGGTCGCTCACGTTCAAGGTCCGGTCGCTGTAGCGGGTCTGGCACACATCGCGCAAACCGCGCGATCCAAAGCTGTGGGGCATCAGCACCGCATAGCCTGCGGCGTGCAAAGTCTCAGCCGTCTCGCGGTAGCGCGAAGACAGCGCCCCACCCTTGGCGTACAAGCCCCCGCAGCCATGCAGTGCGAGCACCGCAGGTTTGGCTGATGGCTGGGCCGGTGCTGCCGACTGCGGTGCGGGCAGCCAGTGCGCTTGCAGCACGGTGCCGGAAGGCAATGGCAGTTTCACACGCTGCATCTCGGGGGCCGCCTGCGCCAACACTCCCCACAGCGTCAAGGCGGCACCCAGCAGCCAGCGCGTTGGAACAACGGGCAACGGGGAGGCGCCAGAGGGCTTCATAGCAATTGGAAATAGCACCACGCAACCAGGCTTACATGCGGAACAGGCCGAACTTGGTGTCTTCAATCGGCGCGTTGCGCGTGGCCGCAAGGCCCAGTGCCAGCACGCGGCGGGTGTCGGCCGGGTCGATGACGCCGTCGTCCCACAGGCGTGCCGTGGCGTAGTAGGGGTGGCCCTGGTCTTCGTACTGGCGGCGGATGGGGGCCTTGAAGGCTTCTTCCTCTTCCATCGTCCACTGCCCACCCTTGGCCTCGATGCCATCGCGCTTCACGGTGGCCAGCACGCCCGCAGCCTGGTCGCCGCCCATCACGCTGATGCGCGCGTTCGGCCACATCCACAAGAAGCGGGGCGAGTACGCACGGCCGCACATGCCGTAGTTGCCTGCGCCAAAACTGCCGCCGATGATGATCGTGAACTTGGGCACACTCGCCGTGGCCACGGCCGTGACCATCTTGGCGCCGTTGCGGGCAATGCCTTCGTTCTCGTACTTGCGGCCCACCATGAAGCCGGTGATGTTCTGAAGGAACACCAGCGGAATCTTGCGCTGGCAGCACAGCTCGATGAAGTGCGCGCCTTTCAGGGCCGATTCACTGAACAGGATGCCGTTGTTGGCAATGATGCCGACCATCATCCCTTCGATGCGCGCAAAGCCCGTGACCAGCGTGGTGCCGTAGCGCGCCTTGAACTCGTCGAACTCGCTGCCATCGACGATGCGGGCAATGATCTCGCGCACATCAAAGGGCTTGCGTGTGTCTACGGGGATCACGCCGTACAGCTCTTCCGCTACGAATTTAGGAGCTACCGGCGCTTGATCTGCGTGCGCTGGAGCCTTATTTTTATTCAAATTGCGCACTGCGTTGCGCGCCAGCTGCAGCGCATGCATGTCGTTTTGTGCCAGGTGGTCGGCCACGCCCGACAGGCGCGTGTGCACGTCGCCACCGCCCAGGTCTTCGGCCGTGACGACCTCGCCCGTGGCGGCCTTGACCAGCGGCGGGCCGCCCAGAAAGATCGTGCCCTGGTTCTTGACGATGATGGACTCGTCGCTCATCGCGGGCACATACGCGCCGCCCGCCGTGCAGCTGCCCATCACCACGGCGATCTGCGAGATGCCCATGGCGCTCATGTTGGCCTGGTTGAAGAAGATGCGGCCGAAGTGGTCGCGGTCAGGGAAGACTTCGTCCTGGTTGGGCAGGTTGGCCCCGCCCGAGTCCACCAGGTAGATGCAGGGCAGGTGGTTCTGCTGCGCCACCTCTTGCGCACGCAGGTGCTTCTTGACGGTGAGCGGGTAGTAGGTGCCGCCCTTCACCGTGGCGTCGTTGCACACGATCATGCAGTCCACGCTGCTCACGCGGCCAATGCCTGCGATGAGCCCCGCGCTGGGCGCGTCGTTGTTGTACATGTTCAGCGCGGCCAGCGGCGCGAGTTCGAGGAACGGCGTGCCGGGGTCCAGCAGCATCTGCACGCGCTCACGCGGCAGCAGTTTGCCGCGTGCGGTGTGCTTGGCGCGCGCGGCCTCGCCACCGCCCTGGGCCACCTTGTCGAGCTGGGCGCGCAGGTCATCCACCAGCGTGCGCATGGCGGCGGCATTGGCCAGAAAGTCCGCCGAGCGGGCATTGAGTTGGGTGTCGAGAATGGTCATACGGTCTTGCTCTTTCAAGCGGTTTTATCTTCAATCAGCCCCAGCTGGTCTTTCATCTCGTCGCGGATCTTGAACTTCTGGATCTTGCCGGTCACCGTCATCGGAAAGCTGGTCACAAAGCGGATGTAGCGTGGCACCTTGTAGTGCGCGATCTGGCCCTTGCAGAAGGCACGAATGTCTTCTTCCGTCGGCTGGGTGCCGGGCTTGGCGATGATCCAGGCGCAAAGTTCCTCACCGTACTTCTGGTCGGGCACGCCCACCACCTGCACGTCCTGCACCTGCGGATGGCGGTACAAGAATTCTTCAATCTCGCGCGGGTAGATGTTCTCGCCGCCGCGGATCACCATGTCCTTGATGCGGCCGACGATGTTCACGTAGCCCTCGTCGTCCATGGTGGCCAGGTCGCCGGTGTGCATCCAGCCCTCGGCATCAATGGCTTCGCGCGTCTTGGCTTCGTCGCCCCAATAGCCGTGCATCACCGAATAGCCCCGGGTGCAGAACTCGCCGCGCGCGCCACGCGGCACCACGGCGCCGGTTTCAGGGTCCACGATTTGGATCTCAAGGTGCGGCTGCACGGTGCCCACGGTCGATACGCGCTTGGTAAGCGGCGTGTCGGTGCTGCTTTGGCAGCTCACGGGGCTGGTCTCGGTCATGCCGTAGGCAATGGTGATCTCGCGCAGGTTCATCTGCTCCACCACGCGCTTCATCACCTCGGTGGGGCATGGCGATCCGGCCATGATGCCGGTGCGCAGCGTGCTCAGGTTGAACTCGGCAAAACGCGGATGGTCCAGCTCGGCGATGAACATGGTGGGCACGCCGTGCAGGCCGGTGCAGCGCTCGTCTTGCACCGTCTGCAGCACCGTCAGCGGGTCGAACCCGTCGTTGGGGTAGACGATGGTGGAGCCGTGCGTCAGGCACGCTAGGTTGCCCAGCACCATGCCAAAGCAGTGGTACAGCGGCACGGGGATGCACAGGCGGTCCTCAGGCGTGAGCTTCATGCACTCGCCAATGAAGAAGCCGTTGTTAAGAATGTTGCGGTGCGTGAGCGTGGCGCCCTTGGGGAAGCCGGTGGTGCCGCTGGTGAACTGGATGTTGATCGGGTCGGAGGCCTTCAGCGTGGCGGCCACCTGGGCCAGGCGCGGGTCGGCCGCGTTGCCGCGCGCCATCAGGTCGGTAAATCGCAGCAGGCCCGGCTCGTCGGCACTCTGCCCTACTTCGTCATCAATCCACACCACCGTCTTCAACTGCGGCAGCTTGGCGGCGTTCAGGTGGCCCGGCTGCTGGCCCTGCCACTCGGGCGCCAGCTCGCGCAGCATGCCCAGGTAGTCGCTGGTCTTGAAGCGCGCCATGGTCACCAGCAGCTTGCAGCCCACCTTGTTGAGCGCGTATTCCACCTCCGACGTGCGGTAGGCCGGGTTGATGTTGACCAGCACCAGGCCCACCTGCGCGGTGGCCAGTTGCATCAGCACCCATTCGGCGTTGTTGTGCGACCAGATGCCCACGCGGTCGCCGGGCTGCAGGCCCATGCCCAGCAAGGCGCTGGCCAGCCGGTGCGCCTCGGCCTGCAGTTGGGCGTAGGTATAGCGGCGGCCCTGGTGCCTGCTCACCAGCGCCTCGCGGTCGGGCTGGCGGGCCACCATATCGGCAAAGAAGGCTCCGATGGTTTGCTCGATGAGAGGAACGTCGGTAGCCCCACGGGCATAGCTGGAGGCTGACTTCGGGATGGAAGGATCGGACGGCAGGATCACGGCGTTTGTCTCCTTGGCTGGCGGTCTGGGCGCGACGCAAGAGCCTGTTTTGTTCATGACCGCAGGGGTGCGCAAGCGCAGCGCCCTCGGCGGTGCGGGCACGGCCTGACACCAAAGCATACGCCGCAAAGCGCGCGCGAGGGCACCCGATCAGGCCAGACAGGTTGCATATTGCGCCACACCGGCCACCCACCAATCCGGCCAGACTGTGCAGCCACAACATCGGCCCCTGTGCCAGAGCGCCCTAGCCCTAAATACGCCCTACGGCGGGCCTGCTCTCGACACGAACGGGCTACCCCAATGGCAGCACGCCACCCAACATGGCGCGGCACAGCGCCGTGGCGCCGCCACAGCGGCGGTAGCCCAGCAGCACGGCGGCGCTGCAAAACAGGCACAAATCACGCCAATTGCGCTATGCCATGTTGGCAAGGCTGGGCAGCAACAGCAAAGGGCCCCGACCGCCTTGCGGTGGAGCCCCCGGGGCCGTCAGGCACAGCGCCAAATCAGAGTGCAGCGCGCACGCCTCGCCACACAGACGCTGAGCAGGCGGCCCAACAACCGCCCGCCTGAGTCACAACCCACAGGCTGCAGCTCACAGCCCGTAGCAGCGCTTGAGGCCGGTGTACTCGTAGTAACGGCTGCCCGTGGCGTAGCGTGCTGCGTCGCAAGCGGCCGGAAAGTCCACCTCTTGCTCGTTGAACAGCATCTTCACCAGCACCGTACCCCGGCTGTCGCGCACCACGTCCCACTGCACATTGGTGGCCATGGGCGAGACGTCTTCGCCGCGCCAGGGGTTGTTGCCGTAGGTGTAGGTTTGCGCGCGCGGCATGGGGGTGGACGCATTGCGCAGCCCCATGCGCGCCACAAACGGAATCATCACCTCGGCATGCGTAAAGCGCAGCCGTGCCACGCGCTCCAGACGGCCTTGCGCAATCAGGCCCACTTCGTCAAAAAAATCCTTGAGCAGCGCCTGGGTAAAGCGGGTGGTGACACCGCCGTATTCGGTTGCAGAAGGCCCCTTTCCGTAAAAATCGTCAATGTCCTGCAGGTAGGCAAAAGTAGGTGCGTACTCGGCTGGCATGTACGCCCCAAAGTCCAGCGAGCCCGTCTCTTGCGCCATGCCCGGGGCAATGATGTACAGCTCGTAAATCAACGCAGCAGCGTCCACGATGCCCTGGATTTTGGTCTTGCCATCGCCCGTGAGGGTGTTGGTAAAGCGCCCGTCGGCACTCGAATAGGTGTGTGTGCCGTTGTTGGAAAAGCTGTACGCGCCTGCATCCAGCTTGTCGATGAAGGTGCTGGTAAACAACCGCTCCAGCACCGCGCGGGCATGGCTGCGCACCTGTGGTGCGGCCCGCGCTGCGGCCACCTTGGCGGCGGCCTCTGCACCAAAGCCGGCGGCATCCTTGGACGATGCATAGCTTTGGTAGTCCAGGCTGGCAGCCAACACCGCTGCATTCACGCTGGTGGCATCGGCCACCGCATCCCCCGACGCCGACAGCTTGTGCGGATAAAGCTGATAGCGGTTGACCACGGCCGGCGCGATGGCACCGGCCACGGCGGGTGCCGCGCCTGCCAGCGATGCAGCAAAGAACTGCGAACTGTCCACCGCCCGGTCTTGCCCGGAGTGCAAGACCTCGACCCGCCGGGGCACGCCCTGGAAGGTCTGGCCAGAGAACAGCTCTGGGTTGCGCCGGGCAAGCCGCTCAGCCAGTTGGCGGTGCTCGGTCATGCCCACCTGGGTCAGGTTGCCGTAGCCCGGCGTTCCAATGCCGGCAACGCCCCACCCCAGCAAAAAGTTGGCCCGCATGATCTTCTCGACATCGGGCCCCAGCCTCTGGCCCAGGGGCGTCAAGGCACCGTCGGCCTGGGCGCGGCTCCACAGGTTAAGCACAGCATCGTCGTACTTGAGGCTGGACAGCCCCCGCGAGCCATGCCGTGCAACCAACTCGGCATACACCTTGGCAAAGCCCGTCGGCGGCGCCTCGTAGCTGGCAAGCGCCTGGCGCGGCTGGTAGGCCGTCTTAGTGGCATACGCGCCCGACGGCGCTGCAGCATCGCCGCCCCCACCGCCGCCGCATGCAGCAAGAACAAGGGCAACGAGCGGAACGGCCCGGCGCAGGGCAGCAGCAGCAAAGGTCATGGCGAGCGCAAAAATTGAAAAGGTGGCGCAGACTACGCCCCACGTGTGACAGCGCCGTGACGCCACACCGCGCCATCTCAGCCCCACGCCCATATGCCCGCTGCCCACTTGGCACGCACCGCCGCTGGCGCGGGCTAAGGGGGCACAAAGGTTGCAAACCACGCCACGGCTGGCACACTGGGCGGGCTTATGCCCACGCCCCCACGCGCCCTGCCTTCTGCCGCTGCACCGTCTGAGCCGCCCTCCAAGTCACGCTTGGCGCTGCCCACGGCGCAGCCCAATGCCCCCTCTATCACCAGCCCCGTTGCCGCCACGCCCATGGCCTTTGTGCAAGCCATTGTCCTGGCGTACAAACGGCGCGGCCTGAGCCCCGAGCGAGCCTTGGCCCAGGCACACATTGCGCCGCAGCTGCTGGCTGACGACAGCGCCTGCATCACCGCCTGGCAGATGGAACGCATCTCCGACGCCGCCATGCGCGAGCTGGACGACGAAGCCCTGGGCTGGTTCAGCCGCCGCCTGCCCTGGGGCAGCTACGGCATGCTGGCGCGTGCCAGCATCAGCTCGCCCACGCTGCAGGTGGCACTGGCCCGCTGGTGCCGCCACCATGGGCTGCTGGCGGACGACATTGCGCTGCACCTCACCACCCAGGGCGACATAGCCACCCTGGCCATCACCGAGGCCCGCGACCTGGGCGCGCTGCGCGAGTTCTGCCTGGTGTCAGTGCTGCGCAATGCGCACGGACTGGCGTGCTGGATGGTGGACTCGCGCATCCCCCTCATCGCCGCCGAGTTTGCGTTTGCCGCGCCACCCCATGCCGATGCCTACGCCGTGCTGTTCCGCGGCCCCGCCACCTTCCACGCACCGCGCACCGCCCTGCACTTTGACGCCCGTTACCTGCACCTGCCCCTGCGCCGCGACGAACAGGCCCTGCGCCAGATGCTGCAACACGCCCTGCCCCTGACGGTGCTGCACTACCGCCGCGACCGCCTGCTGGTGCAGCGCGTGCGCCAGCTGCTGGCCGCGCCCCTGCCGGGGCAACCGGCCCACGCCCTGCCCCAGCACAGCGCCGAATCGCTGGCCGCGCTGCTGCATGTGTCACCGCGCACGCTACACCGGCAACTGAAGGAAGAAGGCGCCACGCTGCAGGGACTGAAAGACGAAGTGCGCCGCACCCGCGCGGTGGAGCTGCTGCACCGTACGCAACGGCCTATCAAGCAGGTGGCGGAGGCGGCGGGGTTTGAGAACGAGAAGAGTTTTATCCGGGCGTTTCGAGGGTGGACGGGGCAGTCGCCGGCGGAGTTTCGGAGGGTGGTGCGGGTGCCGTAGGCGTGAGCAGAAACCAGATTGAATGGGGTCGATCCGCTGGATGCTTTTCTATTTACATCTCAGAACAAGCGCCTGTGTACGAGAACATCTTGACCAGCCCGACACCAGACACCATTCAAACCAAGTTCCAACGCAACTCGAATGACGGCGAAAGCACCAGAACCCTGGCGCAGTGTTTCTCGCTTTTTCTAAACCCCAGAGTTGGCATGCACAGTCCGCCGCAAGTCCTCGCTGGGGGTGGCTTCAAAATGCCTCAGGTAGTCGCGACTGAACTGCGAAGAACTCTCGTATCCCACTGCGAAAGCCGCACCGGATACGTTGTGTTCCCCGCCTATCAACAGGCGACGCGCCTCCAGTAGCCGCAGCTGCTTCTGGTACTGCAACGGACTAAGACCCGTGATCTCCCGAAAGCTGCGATTCAGACTGGCCCGGCTCATCCCGCAGGCCACGCCGACATCCTCGACCTTGAATGACCTGTCAAAGTTCTGGCCAATCCAGCCGATGGCTTTTCGCACCTTCGGCAATGGCCCCTTGGCACTTGCAATCTGGCGCAACAGCTTTCCATGCGGACCTGACAACAGCCGATACAGCAGTTCTCGCTCAAGCAGGGGGGCAAGAACCGGGACATCCTGCGGCCGCCCCATAAGCACCAGGGCACGGGCCAAAACATCTTCCAGCTCCCGGGTCATGGGCGCAGTCGATAGCCCAAATTCGCTGCTTCCGCCATCACTCGAAACAGGCATGGACAGGATCAATTCATTGAGCAGCACCGGGTCCAAAACCAGCGTCAGCGCGACATAGGGCCGTTGCTGGGCATCACTGTAGACCTGCCCCATCAGCGGCAGATCCAGCGCGCTGACCAGATAGTGGCTGGCCTCGTAGCGCAGTACCTTGTCACCGAAGGAGACGCGTTTGCTTCCTTGCAGGATGAAACACGCCATGGCGCGGTACTGGCAGGCATTTTCACTTTCCTGTCCTTGATCGACATGTAACTCGATGCGGGGAATGTTCGACTTCAAAGTACCGGGTTGGATGCGGTGCAACACAGTTTCCAGCGGGCTTGAAAGGTGGGTGTCCATGGGTGGCTCGGCGGGTATCACGGTGGTTGAGTCAATCGTGCAAGAGAACAAGCGCATCGGGCAAGCCCTGAAAAGCGCTTCGCCCTAAATTGTGAGCTCTTGGCGATATCCGCCATTTCAAGCACAGAAATGAAGTGAGTTCAACTATGACAGCAAAAATTGCTCTGATTACCGGCGCGAGCCGTGGGCTTGGCCGCAACATGGCTCTGCATCTGGCCGAGCGGGGCATCGGCATCGTCGGCACTTATCGTACGGGCCAGGATGAAGCAGCTGCGCTTCAGCGACAGATTGAAGAAAGCGGCGGCAAGGCGGTGATGCTCCGGCTGGATGTGGCTGACACCGCGTCCTTTGCCGCATTCGGCGAAGCAGTCCGTGCGTCCTTGCAGGATCGCTTTCAGCGCCCCCGTTTTGACTACCTCGTCAACAACGCTGGCATAGGCTTGCATGCCCCGTTCGCCGAAACGACCGAAGCACAGTTCGACGCACTCGTGGACGCCCATCTGCGCGCACCGCTGTTCCTGACACAGCAGCTGCTACCACTTCTCGAAGACGGGGGCAGCATCCTGAACATGTCTACAGGCTTCACGCGTTTCACGCTGCCCGGCTACAGCGTGTACGCGGCGGTCAAGGCTGCCGTCGAAGTGTTGACACGTTACATGGCCGTCGAACTGGGCGAACGCCGCATCCGGGTGAACACGATCGCGCCGGGCGCAATCGCAACCGACTTCATGGGCGGCGCGGTGCGTGATAACGAAGGAGTCAATGCCTACGTAGCTCAAGGTATCGCCCTGGGACGCGTGGGCCAGCCCGATGACATCGGGCGAGCCGTGGCGGCCATTCTTTCGAGCGACTTGGCCTGGGCCAATGGCACGTCGTTCGATGTGTCGGGCGGGCAGCTGCTGTAGGTGGACAGCGCGTCGCATTTCACAACCAAACCACCGGGAGAAGTTCACATGAAATTTGCGCTGTTGGCAATGGCTGTCGCCTTTTTTTCACCGACGGTTTGGTCGCAGACCTGCACCACGCCCAGCGAGGCAGAGCATCGAAAGTTGCGAACACCCATCGAAACCGTCACCGCCTTCAGCGCTGCCTTCCCAAAGGACAACGGAACCTTTGCAATTCGGCAATGGTTCACCCCCAGAACCGTCTGGGTCAACGAAGGCGTTTCGACAACCACAGGCATCGAAGAGGCACTGGCGTTTCTCAATCGCCCCGGCAAATCGCCCGACATCACCGCCGTTCATTTCGACATGCTTGCCATCGCTGCGGATGGCAATCGCGTGCTGACCGAGCGACTCGACCGCTTCGTCCGCAAGGATGGGAGTTCCGTCGCCGCGGTAAAGGTGATGGGCATCTTCGAGGTAGAGGGCGATTGCATCGTCGCTTGGTGGGACTACTTTGATGTCAACTTTTCCAAAAAGATATCGAATACACAGAAATAGGCTCAACAGCCGTCAGAAGCCCCAGAGCAGAAATCAAGGAAGGTTTTGTCGCGCAACGCGCTAACTGTGCATGACTTCGCCCATCATTCTTAAACCACCTATGTCAACCTCTGCACTCAGCCTCATCAGCCACCCTCTCTGCCCATTCGTACAGCGCGCCGCTATCGTGCTGCTGGAGAAGGGCATTCCCTTCACCAGGATTGACGTGGACCTTTCGGAAAAGCCTGCTTGGTTCCTGGCGATGTCTCCGACCAGCAAAGTGCCTTTGCTCAAAATCCATGGCAACGACGGTACGCACAAGGTGTTGTTCGAAAGCATGGCCATCTGCGAGTATCTGGAAGAGACACAGGCCGGGACACCGCTGCACCCCAGCGACCCACTGGTACGCGCGCAACACCGTGCCTGGATCGAGTTTGGATCGGCGACTCTGGCCGATGCCTGGGGCTATTTGAATGCCAAGGATTTCACCGCTGCCAGCATGAAAGCCGTGGCTTTCAGGGACAAGCTTGACCGTCTGGAAGACGCACTCGGTACTGGCCCTTACTTTGGAGGAGACCAGTTCAGCATGGTCGATGCCGTGTTCGCTCCCGTATTTCGCTATTTTGAGGGGCTGGCGCCTGACAAAAATTCAGCGCTCTTTGAGGGAATGCCGAAGATAGGTGCTTGGCGCTACAGCCTCGCAGCGCGGCCCAGTGTGATCGCCGCGGCACCTTCAGACTATGCAGCGCTTTTTCACGCCCACTTGCAGCGATACGATTCTTGGCTGGCACCGTAATAGCTATCCCGCTCTGCACAACACGGCTCACCAGAAGACTGCCCGGCAGTACTTTCACCAACGTCCTCGCTTCTGACCACCGTGCGTCGCAAGCTAAGCTAAGGACAGTCACAGTCACGCGTACACACACCCATGCTCCATCTCCACCACTGCATCAGCGCCCGCTCCTTCCGCCCCCTGTGGATGCTCGAAGAGCTGCAACTGCCCTACCAGCTCCACATGCTGCCCTTCCCGCCGCGCGCCAAGGCCCGGTGGTTTCTGGAAGAGAACCCATTGGGCACGGTACCGCTGATGGTGCAGGGTGAGACGCCGAATGAGGTGCGCATGACCGAATCCGCAGCCATGTGCCAGTACCTCGCCGCCACGCACTCCGATGCAGGGCTGGATGTGGTGCCCACGCACCCGGCGTATGGGGCTTACCTGAACTGGCTGCACATGAGCGATGCCACGCTGACCTTTCCGCAGACGCTGGTGCTGCGCTATGGGCGCTTTGAGCCTGCAGAGCGCAAGCAGCCGCAGGTGGTGGAGGACTACAGCCGCTGGTTTCTGGCCCGGCTGCGGGCGGTGGAAGCTACCGTGGCGCACAGCGACTACCTGTGTGCGGGCCGCTTCACGGCGGCCGATGTGGCGGTGGGGTATGCGCTGCTGTTGGCGCAGCACCTGGGGCTGGTGGAGCAGTGTGGCCCGGCCACGCAGGCCTATTGGCAGCGGCTGCAGGCGCGGCCTGGCTACCAGCGGGCCATGGCTGCGCAAACGCGTGCGGCAGAAGAACAAGACGTGCCAACCACCCCGGCCCCCGACACACGGCCTTGAACGGCCGTGGGTGCGACTGCGGGTTCTTTGTGCCCCCCGCGCCTTTACCTTCTTGGCGGCTCCCAGCCAGTTCGGTCCAGGCAGAGTGGTCTACCGCTCAATCCTGCGCCTGCAGCCGTGCAGGTGGTGCAGGTGGTGCAGGTGGTGCAGCCGCTCCCTTCAGCGACCGCACCAGCGCCTGAAACTCTGGCGAATGGCGCAGCACGCTGCCCCCGGCTTCGATGAGCCCGGTGACTTCGTCGGGTGCAATCGAGAACGCCGTGGGCACTTGCAGCAGCCTGCGGCGTGCCACGGCGTCTGGGGCATCGCGCAGGTTGACGGGGATGACGTGGACCTCGGCATCGTCGGCAAACGCATCAAAGCCGCCGCGTGCGCCCTCGGCCAGGGATTTGCGCCAGCGCTGGGTGATGTCGCGCAGAAACTCCTGCGTCTCGCGGGTGGAACGCGAACCGGCGCCAAACAGCAGGGTGTCCACCACCTGCGCGATGTTGGGCACGTTGTCCTGCGCATCGATGTGGTACGAAGGGTCGCGCTCGGCATTCACGGTAATGAGCACCAGCTTGCGGATGCTGCGCGGGGGGATGCCCACTTCGCTGAAGGTCTCGCGCAGGCCACCAACGGCCATGGCACGGTCCAGCAAGCGCTGCACGCCCAGGTTGTCTGCCAGCCCCCCATCCACCAGGTGGATGTAGGGCCTGCGCTCGGCGTCTTGGTAGCTCAGCTCGTGCGCACGGTACAGGCGCGCGCGGTAGTCGTTGGCCGCGGCGCGCTCAGCGGCGACGGTGGTGGTGCGTTGGCGCTCGGGGCATTGGTCGGCGTAGTTGCGCAAAGTGACAGGGCTGAGCAGCAAGGGCACGGCCGAGGAAGCCGCCACCGCAAACGACAAGGGCACTTTGCGCAGGTCAGAGCAGATCAACGCAAACTGCTCCCAGGTGAATTCAAAGCCCGTGCCCAGCGACATGTCGGTGGCGGTGATGAACAGCTGCGGGTGGCGCGGGCGCTTTTCCACATCGCCAAAGGTGCGCCCTTCGTACAGCTCATCCAAGCGGCGGGCGAGTAAGTGGGTGCGCCCCAGCCAGGGCGAGGTGAGGTCGATCAGGTTGCCGGGCCGCAGGGCCTGGGTGATGAGGCTGTTTTGAAAGTTCTGGCGCAGAAAGTCTTGCTCAAAACGCGGCAGCCCCTCGATGCCGTGGGCAGCAAAGTAGGCGGCCACAATGCTGCCGCCCGACACGCCGCTGACCACATCGGTGGCGTCCAGCAGCGTAGTGGGCTCGCCGTTCCAGTCAAAGCGGGTTTGCTGCATCTCCGTCAGCACCCCAAACCCGAATGCCGCCGCACGCGCGCCGCCGCCCGACAAGGTCACGGCCACCAGGATGGAGGGGTCGCGCTCGGACTTGCGCGGGGGCACGCTTTGGTCTTCCACCGGCATGGGCTCGTTGATCCAGGGGCGCACCGACGAGCACGCGGTCAAAAGCCCCAGGCCAGCCACCAAGGCACACCGGGCCAAGGTCAGGGCCAGGCCCCGGCGCAGGGCATGGAGCGGGAGAGTGAGGGGTTTGTGCTTCAACATGATGGAACACCGATGCAGTTTGAGCGTGGGGAACGGGGGGCGGAACGGGGCGCGAATCGGATCGGTGGTCAGCAGCCCAGCAGTGCAGGCAAATCGGCCATGCTGCGAAACACATGCACGGCCCCTGCGGCGCGCAGCGCAGCGCCGTCGTCCAGAGGCGCGTAGGCGAACACGGTGGCACCGGCCGCCACCCCGGCCGTGACGCCGGTCACGGTGTCTTCCACCACCGCGCAGCGCTGCGGTGGGGTTTGCAATGCGGCGGCAGCGGCCAGGTACACATCGGGGGCGGGCTTGGTGGCGGGCATTTCGTGGCCGCTGAAAACGCGGCCTTCAAAGAAGCGGGCGAGCCCCACCTTGGCCAGTTGCATCTCGACCTTGAACCGATCGGCCCCCGAGGCACAGGCGATGCGCCCGCCATGGTGAGCGTGCACCCGTTCAATGGCAGGGTGGATGTGCTCAATGGCCGTGAGGCGGGCCTCCAGCTCGGCGTTGCGCCGCGCGTAGAACGCGGCCATCCAGGCGTCCGTCAGCGGCTGGCCGGTGTGCGCCTCGATGCGCGCGGCCTCGCTGCGCACGGTCTTGCCAATGAAGATGTCCATGCATTCTTGCGCGCCGATGGCCCAGCCGGCTTCATTGAGCATGGCGCACAGCACGCCGTTGGTGATCGGTTCGCTGTCGACCAAAACGCCATCGCAATCAAACAATATTGCTTCAAATTTCATAGCTTCCAGCGCTTATTAATATTGCCTTAGAGGCCTATTTACCTGAAAACCGTGCAAGGGGCACGGCCTCAGGGGTTGGTTGATGGAGGGGGTTGTGAGAGTTAGGGCCGTGTCGATCAGGGGTTCATGTCACCATCCACATAGAACCAGCGCCCGCCTTCGCGCACAAAGCGGCTGCGTTCGTGCAAGCGCACGGCGCGGCCGCCCTGCCGGTGGCGGGCGACGAATTCGACTTCGGCGTGGTCGGCGTCTTGCACCCAGTGGCCGCGCACCTCCAGGCCCAGCCACTGCGTGGCAGGGTCAAAGTCCAGCGACACAGGGCGGTGGCTGGGGTGCCAGGTGGCCTGCAGATAGTCGGAGCGCTCACGCACAAAGGCGGTGTAGCGCGATCGCATGAGGTGCTCGGCGTCAGGGGCGGGCTGGGTGTCCCAGTGGTCCAGGTAGCGGCCGCAGCATTCGGCATACGCCACGGGTTGGGCTTTGGCGCCCGTGCCTTGCTGGCGGCCACAGGGGCAGGCCGCCGTGGCAGGGGCCGCTTTCTTGGGGTTCAACGCAAGGCCCCGAACACCTTTTGCAAGATGGCGCTGCCCGCCCCGGCGGGGTTCTGGCGGATCTTGCGCTCTTCCTCACCGATCATGAAGAACAGGCCGTCCAGCGTTTTGCCGGTGACGTAGGTGGCCAGGTTGGACTCTTCGGGCTTGAGCAGGCCAAAGCTGGCGGCCTTGCCCGCAAATGCGTTGTACTTCTGGGTCAGGCCGACTTTTTCGGTGGCCTGGTTCACCACGGGCAAAAAGCGCTCGGCCAGCGGGGCGCGGGTCTTGGTGACGAAGAACTGGGTGACAGAGGTATCGCCGCCAGCCAGGATGTTCTTGGCGTCGGTCACGCTCATGGACTGCACAGCGCCCACCAGCAGGTCTTTGCCCATGGGCACGGCGGCCTCGGCGGCGCGGTTGATGGAGGTGACCAGTTCGTCAATGCGCTTGCCCTGGCCCATGGACTTCATGACCTTGGCCGCGTCTTGCAGGTAGCCCGGCAGGCCGATGCGCACCTGCGGGTTGCCCAAAAACCCGTCGGTGCGCCCGAGCAAGGACACCGCTGCCTGCGCGCCTTGCGCCAGGGCGGCCTTGAGGCCACTGGAGGCGTCGGCGTTGGTCAAGTCGCCCAGCGACAGGGCCCAGGCCCGGGAATCGATGGCCAGCAACAGGGCACCCAGCGCCCCTGCGCTGGCTTGGTGGAAATGGCGGCGCTGCATGGTGGGGGTCTTTCATTGGAGGTGGACAACACACTGGCAGTGCCAGCGCGACAAACAGGGGCCGATTTTCGCCGAGAGGAGGGAAGCCCTAGACTGGCTGCGCCAGACAAGGTGCAACAAGGAGTAGTGCGATGTGGCAATTGAGCGTGCCGTGGTGGGAGTTTGTCGTGCGGGGCATGGTGGTGTATGTCTTCCTGCTGGTGTTTTTGCGGCTGACGGGCAAACGCCAAACCGGGCAGTACGCGCCCTACGACCTGGTGCTGCTGCTGGTGCTGTCCAACGCGGTGCAAAACTCGATGAACGCGGGCGACAACTCGCTGGTGGGCGGGCTGATTTCGGCGCTGACGCTGATCGGCTGCCACGTGGTGTTGGCGCGGTTGACCTTCCGGTCCCCCCGCCTAGCGCGCTGGGTGGATGGCACACCCCAGGTGCTGGTGGACAAGGGGCAGGTGAACGAGCGGCTGATGCGCGAGGAGCTGATCACCGCCGACGACCTGGGCGCCGCCTTGCGCGCCAGCGGCTGCCTGGCATTGCACGAGGTGGAGCGCGCCACCATCGAGACCAACGGCCAGATCACGGTGGTGCTGAAGCCGCGCAGCACACCCTGAATATTCAAACAAAAATGGCTGCTAGCGCTTATTCAACAAGCGCCAGCAGCTATTAAATCAATAGCAAATACTCTGCAAAGGGAGGGCCTTAGGCCAGCGCACGCTGGATGAGGATCTTCTGCACATCGCTCGTGCCTTCGTAGATCTGGCACACGCGCACGTCGCGGTAAATGCGCTCCACCGGGAAGTCGTTCACCACGCCGTAGCCGCCCAGCGTCTGGATGGCAGCGCTGCACACGCGCTCGGCCATCTCGCTGGCAAACAGCTTGGCCATGGCGGCTTCCTTCAGGCAAGGCTTGCCCGCATCGCGCAGCGCGGCGGCGTGCCAGATGAGCTGGCGCGCGGCCTCGATCTGCGTGGCGCACTCGGCCAGGCGAAAGCCGACCGCCTGGTGGTTGAAGATGGCGGTGCCAAAGCTTTCGCGCTCTTTGGAATACGCCAGCGCCACGTCGAACGCGCTGCGCGCCATGCCCACGCTTTGGGCGGCGATGCCGATGCGGCCGCCTTCGAGCGCGCCCAGGGCGATCTTGTAGCCCTCGCCCTCGGCACCGATCAGGTTCTCGGCCGGGATGCGGCAGTTGTCGAAGTTGATCTGCGCCGTGTCGCTGCTGTGCTGGCCCAGCTTGTCTTCGAGCCGCGCCACCACGTAGCCGGGGTTGCTGGTGGGCACGAGGAAAGCGCTCATGCCCTTCTTGCCCGCGCCCTTGTCGGTGACGGCGATCACGATGGCCACGTGGCCGTTCTTGCCGCTGGTGATGAACTGCTTGACGCCGTTGATCACATATTCGTCGCCCTGCTTCACGGCGGTAGTCCGCAAAGCCGACGCATCAGACCCCACGTGCGGCTCGGTCAGGCAGAAGGCGCCCAGCATTTCGCCGCGCGCCAGGGGCGTGAGCCAGTCGCGCTTTTGCTGGGCGTTGCCGTAGCGCATGAGGATGGCGTTGACCGGGCAGTTGGTCACGCTGATGGCGGTGCTGGTGCCGCCATCGCCCGCCGCGATTTCTTCCAGCACCAGGGCCAACGTGACGTAGTCGAGGTGGGCGCCGCCGAACTCTTCGGGTACGCAAATGCCGTAGGCGCCCAGGGCGGCCAGGCCCTGGTGGGCCTCTTTGGGAAAGTGGTGTTCCTTGTCCCAGCGGGCGGCGTGGGGCCACAGCTCGGTTTGGGCAAAATCGCGCACGGCGTCGCGGATCATTTCCTGGTCTTGGGTGAGCAGCATGGTTTTTGTCTCCAGAGTTTTTATGTGGGATGAGGGGTTGCGATGGCGGCCTACCAGTGGCTGGCGCGGCGGCCATCGTGGTGCAGCAGCCGCCCTTTGTCGGCAGCGGTCACGCTGGCCAGGGTGTTGCGCAAGCCGCGCACGCTGTCCTCCACCGTCAGCGGCGCGGTGCCGCCGCCCATGTCGGTCTGAACCCAGCCGGGGTCGATGGTGACCAGCGTGGCGCCGGGGTAGTTGTGCTGGGCCGCCGCCACGGCCATGTTGAGCGCGGCCTTGCTGGTGCGGTACAGCCACGATTCGCTGTTGGGCACGCTGCCGATCTGCGACATGGACGATGAGAGGAAGGCAAACACGCCGCCCGCATCGGCCACCAGCGGGGCCACCTGCGGGATGGCCTGCATGGCGCCCAGCACGTTGGTGTGCATGACGGCATCAAAGTCTTGCTGCGTAGGGGGCGTCAGCGCGTTGGGGCGGCGGATGACGCCCGCCACGTACAGCGCCAGGTCGAGCTTTTCACCGTCCAGCTGCCAAGCCAGGCCGCTGACGCTGGCGGGGTTGGCTACGTCCACGGTGAGCACGTCTGCGCCCAGGGCCTGCACGCGCTCGCGCCCGGCGTCGTCGCGCACGGTGGCGATCACGCGGCGGCCCGCTTCGGTGTACTGGCGCACCAGCTCCAGGCCAATGCCACGGGAGGCGCCGATGATGAGGATGGATTTCATGTATGAAATTTGAATGAAATGGGCCTCCAGCGCTTTTTCATAAAGCGCAGGCAGCTATCAATAAGTGAGCAAAACAAACAACCCATTGCCGCAGGGCGGCTTCATCTCACGCATCGCCCAACTGCTGCTCTTGCGCCAGTTGGGCGCGGTAGCGCTGCAGCATCGCCGCGTGGGTTTCGGGCTCGGTGGCCAGGCCGATCTGGTCGTGGATCATCTGGTTCATGGACGGCAGCACGCTGCGGTCTACCTGCGCATCGGCCTGCCACAGGCGCGAGCGCATGAAGGCCTTGGAGCAGTGCAAATAGGCCTCGGCCACCCGCACCTCGATGACCAGCCGGGGGCGCTGGCGCTCGGCGGCAAACAGGTCGGTGAAAGCGGTCTCTTCGCGCAGCCGGGCGGTGCCGTTCACGCGCAGGGTTTCGTCCACGCCGGGAATCATGAACAGCAGGCCGATGCGCGGGTCGGCCAGCAGGTTGGTCAGGGTGTCGAGCCGGTTGTTGCCGCCCGAGTCAGGCAGCAGCAGCGTCTGGGCATCGGGCGTTTTGACAAAGCCTGGTGCGCCACCGCGCGGGGACGCATCGAGCAGCGCCCCGCCCGGCCCACCCAGCGCTGTGGTGGCACCGGCAGAGGCCACAACACAAAACGGCGAGAGAGCGATGAAGTGCTGGCAATGGGCGTCCAGCAACGGTTGCTGTTTGCGCAGGGCCCGCTCGGCGGGTTGGGCGTACAGGCTGCGCAGCTGCTCCAGGGTGTCGATCATGGGGGACTCCAGCGTTCAAACCGTGACGGTAAGCGTGGCACGCCCACCGATGGACAAGGGGATCAGGACAGGTAGCCCGCGTACTCAAAGTAGCCCGACCAAGCGGGGTCAAACCCCACCTTCAGCTCCAGCGAGGCGGCCTCGTCACGCAGCAGCAAAGGCGCCAGGGTTTGCTTGGCCAGTTGCTCGTCGCTCACGTAGTACAGGGCTTGGCGGCGGCCAGCGCGCATCAGCGTCATCGCCAAAATGCCCAGCTGCGGGATTTGCAGCAGCGTGGCGGCCTGGTCGTGCAGGTCTTGCACTGCCGTGAGGGTCTCGCTGTCGGGCACGGCCAGGTCCAACGTCAGGGCGTAGGCCAGGTCGGCGCGCATGGCCACGGCGTTGGCGCTGGTGTTGATCATCACCACGCCGGTTTCTTGCGGGCCTTCGCCGTCCCCCTCCCCATCGCCGTCTTCGACGTCATTGCCTTCGTCGTCCACCGCACAGTTGAACTGCAGCTCCAGCCCGTCCCAACTGGGCTCGCCCGTGGGGAAGTGGCCGGTGCGTCCCAGGGTCTGCACCCAGTAGGCATCGAACACGGGCTGCAGCTGGCCCAGCGGCGTCCAGGTCGCGTCCTGGTCGTAGTCTTCGCCCACAAAGTCCACCGCGCCCACCTTCACGGCAAAGTCGAATTCACCCAGCACGTGGTCCATCATGATGAAGGTCATGTGACGGGCATGGTCCTCAAAGTCGTGCGGAATCTCGCGGGCAAAGCGCAGCTCCAGCGCCACCTGGCCGTTGTCTTGCTGCAGCGCTACCAGCACGTCGTTGGTGGAAAGTTCGAACCCGTCCATGCCGATGGGGAAGTCAGGGTGCTTGCTGCGCTCGCGGAACGCGGTCACCCGGTAGTGCGCCAGCTTGGGGGCGGCAGCCACCACCTGCGAGAGCAGCGGAAAGTTTTCAATGCTGCCGTGCGCGGTGACGATCAGCTCGATCACTTCGTCGTCCGGACCGCCCTGCATCTCCAGCGCCAGGCCCTGCACATGGGGCGTCAGCAGGTCGTTGGCCTGCTCCACGCGCTCGCGCAGCGGCACGGCCTGGAGGGTGGCTTCGGCGGCTGCGAAATCGCGCCAGAACGCGGCGATGTGGGGTGTGGACGGCATGGGGTTCCTGAGGGGGTGAAAACCCGTAGTATTTCAGAAGCAGCAGCCCACTCCGCGCGGGATGGGCTGCTTTACATCAAGGCCAGCGGCGGGCCATCACACCAGCTCAATGGCCATGGCCGTGGCCTCGCCCCCACCAATGCACAGCGTGGCCACGCCACGGCGCAGGCCCCTGGCCTGGAGGGCATGGATCAGCGTGACGATGATGCGCGCACCGCTGGCACCGATGGGGTGGCCCAGCGCGCAGGCGCCGCCGTTGACGTTGACCTTGTCGTGGGGCAGGTTCAGCTCTTTCATGAGGGCCATGGGCACCACGGCGAAGGCTTCGTTGATCTCCCACAGATCCACATCGCCCACCTGCCAGCCCGCCTTGGCCAGCACCTTGTGCGTGGCGCCCACGGGTGCGGTGGCAAACCATTCGGGCTCTTGCGCATGCGTGGCGTGGGCCACGATGCGGGCCACGGGCTGGCTGCCCAGCTGCTGGGCAGTGGACTGGCGCATGAGCACCAGCGCCGCAGCGCCGTCGTTGATGCTGGAGCTGGAGGCGGCGGTGATGGTGCCGTCTTTCTTGAAGGCGGGCTTCAAGGTGGCGATCTTTTCGAGCTTGACCTTGCCTGGGCCTTCGTCCACCGACACAACCACCTCGCCCGCACGGGTCTTGACGGTGACGGGCGCGATCTCGGCGGCGAATGCGCCAGACTCGGTAGCGGCCTTGGCGCGCTGCACGCTGGCCGTGGCAAAGGCGTCTTGCTGCTCGCGGGTGAACTGGTACTTGGCGGCGCAGTCTTCACCAAAGGTGCCCATGGAGCGGCCAGCCTCGTAGGCGTCTTCCAGGCCGTCGAGCATCATGTGGTCAAAGATGCGGTCGTGGCCCAGGCGGTAGCCGCCGCGCCCTTTTTGCAGCAGGTAGGGGGCATTAGTCATGCTTTCCATGCCGCCCGCCACCATCACGTCGTGGGTGCCGGCCAGCAGCATGTCGTGCGCCATCATGGCGGCTTTCATGCCCGATCCGCACATCTTGCTGAGGGTGACAGCGCCCGCCTCTTTGGGCAAGCCGGCCTTGAAGGCGGCTTGGCGTGCGGGGGCCTGGCCCTGGCCTGCCATCAGGCAGTTGCCAAACAGCACCTCACCCACGGCGCTGGGGGCAATGCCGGCACGCTGCACAGCGGCCTGGATGGCTGCGCCGCCCAGGTCGTGCGCAGCCAGCGCAGCAAAGTCGCCCTGCAGCGCGCCCATGGGCGTGCGCGCGGCGCCGGTGATGACGATAGGGTCTTGGTGGGCTGGTGTGTGAGGTGTCGGCATGGGTGTCTCCTGTTTTAAAAAGTGGAACGAAGCATGAAAAACTGCGTCAGGCGCGTGCGTGCCATTCAGGCCGGGGCGTGCACAAAACGCCGCTCCTGGTCGTAGGGGAACACGTCGATCACATGACCGGCCTGAATGCGGGTTTTGTGCGCCTGCCAGAAGGCGGCGTCCAGCAGGTCGGCGTGGTGCCGCATGAAGGCATCGCGCACCACGGGCTGGGCCAGCAGGAAGGGACCGAAGGTTTCGGGAAACACATCGCGTGGGCCCACCGTGTACCAGACCTCGCCGCTCATCTCGTCCTCTTCACTGCGGGGCGCGGGCACGCGGCGGAAGTTGCAGTCGGTGAGGTATTCGATCTCGTCGTAGTCGTAGAACACGACCTTGCCGTGGCGGGTGATGCCAAAGTTCTTCCAGAGCATGTCGCCAGGGAAGATGTTGGCGGCCACCATGTCTTTGATGGCGTTGCCGTACTCAATCACGCAGCGCTCGATCTGCTGGCATGCGTGCGGGTCATCAGGCCCAGCGTCCAGCGCCTCTTGCAGGTAGATGTTGAGCGGAATCATGCGACGCTCGATGTACAGGTGCTTGATGATGACTTCGGTCTGGCCATCGCCATCGCGGTCGCTGATTTCTAGTTGGCTGGGCGCAAATTTCTCGATCTCGGCAATCAGCTCGTCGCTGAAGCGGCTGCGCGGAAACGCCACCTCGCTGTATTCGAGCGTATCGGCCATGCGCCCCACGCGGTCGTGCTGCTTCACTAGCAAATACTTGCCTTTGACCTGTTCGCGCGTCGTGTCTTTTTGCGGCGGGTAGTAGTCTTTGATGAGCTTGAAGACGTACGGGAAGCTGGGCAGGTCAAACACCAGCATGACCATGCCCTTGATGCCGGGCGCAATGCGGAACTGGTCGGTGGAGTGCCGCAGGTGCTGTAGAAAATCGCGGTAAAACAGCGTCTTGCCCTGCTTGGCCAGGCCCAGCGCGTTGTAGATTTCGGCCCGAGGTTTGCGCGGCATGAGGCTGCGCAGAAACTGCACGTAGGCGCTGGGCACTTCCATGTCGACCATGAAGTACGCCCGTGCAAAGCTGAAAAGAATCTGCAGGTCTTCCTCGCCAAACAGCGCGGCGTCGATGGTCAGATGCCCCTGGTCGTCGTGCAGGATGGGCAGGGCAAAGGGCACCTCGGTGAAGCCATTGATGATCCGCCCCACCACGTAGGCACCCTTGTTGCGAAAGAACAGGCTGGTGAGCACCTGGATCTGGAAGTTGGCCCGCAGCTTGACCTGCGCCAGCCGGGTTTGCATGGCGGCCAGCACATGGCGCGTGTCGCGCTCGAGGTGGGCAAAGGCGCGCTGCAACCCAAAGTTCTCGACGATGGTGATCAGCGTCTGGTGCAGCGTATCGCGCGAGGGGTAGTAGGCGCGGTAGGTGGGTTTGGCGGTGGGCTCGTCGCTCTCGATGTATTCGGTGCTGACGGCTGGGCGCACAAAAATGAAGTCGTTCTGAAAATGCGTTCGGTGCAGGATCTTGCAGGTGACCGAGTTGAAAAACGTCTCGGCCAGTTCGGGCTGGTGGTGATTGACCAACAGCCCGATGTAGTGGAGCTTGGCCTGGTGCCAGACCGCCATGGGCTGCGCGCCTGCCCCGAACTCCTTCTCCAGCCGCCGCACGCACTCTTTGACGCGCAGGTCGTAGAACTCGATGCGTTCACGCTGCGCCCGCTGCTGACCGAGCCAATCGGCGGTTTCAAACCGGTGCTTGGCACGGGCCGATTCGGTGCGAAACAGGCGGTAATGGCGGTTAAAACCGTCCATCATCGCCTTGGCGATGGCGTAGGCCTGGGGGGAGTCGAGCCGCTGGGGGAACATGGCTGCGCTGGTGGGAGCTGATCGCCGGATTACCCAGAGCCCGTTCTGGCGCCTTAACCCCGCCGAGCGGCCGCCACGCCAGCGATGGCCGCGCGGTACAGAGCGTCCAGGCCTTCGGTGCTGTCCACCGTCATGTGCAGGTTGTTGATGAGCCCGTCCTTGAGCCCGTAGCACCAGCCATGCAATGTCACCTTCTGGCCACGGCCCCAAGCGTCCAGCATCACCGTGGTCTGCGCAATGTTGACCACCTGCTCAATGGCGTTGAGCTCGCACAGCACATCATGGCGATGCTCTGGGGCGACCGAGGCAATCAGATCGCGGTGGCGGTCCCGCACATCCGTCACATGGCGGATCCAGTTATCGGCCAACCCTACACGCATGCCCTCGAGCGCAGCCAGCACGCCGCCACAGCCGTAGTGGCCCACCACCATCAGGTGCTCCACATGCAACTGGTCCACCGCATATTGGATGGTGGACAGGCAGTTGAGATCGGTAGGCACCACCACATTGGCCACGTTGCGGTGGACAAAGACCTCGCCCGGCTCCAGCCCCGTGATCTGGTTGGCCGGCACCCGGCTGTCGGAACACCCCACCCACATGTACTTGGGCTTTTGCTGCGCCAGCAGGCTGGTGAAAAAGCCGGGCCGCTCACGCTCCATCTGTGCCGCCCAAGCGCGGTTGTGTACAAACAGGTCGTCGATGGATGTGGGCATGGTGTCCTTTGGGTCTTTGGGATATCGGTCAGCAGGTCTCTGCAAACAATTCGCGGCCAATCAGCATGCGTCGGATTTCGCTGGTACCTGCGCCAATTTCGTACAGCTTGGCATCACGCCACAGGCGGCCCAACGGGTACTCGTTGATGTAGCCATTGCCGCCAAAAATCTGCACGCCTTCTCCGGCCATCCAGGTGGCCTTTTCGGCGCACCACAAAATGACGCTGGCGCAATCCTTACGCACTTGGCGAACATGGTCCGTCCCCAGCATGTCCAGGTTCTTGGCCACGGTGTAAGCGAACGAGCGCCCTGCCTGCAGCACGGTGTACATATCTGCGACCTTGCCCTGAATGAGCTGGAATTCGCCAATGCTCTGCCCGAACTGTTTGCGGTCGTGAATATAGGGGATGACGTTGTCCATCACCGACTGCATGATGCCCAAGGGCCCTCCTGTCAGTACGGCACGCTCGTAGTCGAGGCCACTCATGAGAACCTTGGCGCCTTGGTTCACCCCACCCAGCACATTCTCGGCGGGCACTTCAACGTCCTGGAACACCAACTCGCCGGTGTGGCTGCCGCGCATGCCGAGCTTGTCGAGCTTTTGAGCGATGGAAAATCCCTTCATGCCTTTCTCGATCAAGAAGGCTGTGACGCCGCGCGCGCCCAATTCGGGCTCCGTCTTGGCATAGACCACCAGGGTGTCGGCGTCCGGGCCATTGGTGATCCACATTTTGTTGCCGTTGAGCAGGTAGTAGCCGCCTTTGTCCTCGGCCTTGAGCTTCATGCTGATCACGTCCGAGCCCGCACCAGGCTCGCTCATTGCCAGGGCGCCCACGTGTTCACCGCTGATGAGCTTTGGCAGATACTTGGCCTTTTGCGCCCCATTCCCGTTGCGGTTGATCTGGTTCACGCACAAGTTGCTGTGTGCGCCATAAGACAGCCCCACCGAGGCGCTGGCGCGCGAGATTTCCTCCATCGCAACCATGTGGGCCAGGTAGCCCATGGCGGCGCCTCCGTACTGTTCGGGCACGGTGATGCCGAGCACGCCCAAGTCGCCCATCTTGCGCCACAGGTCCATCGGAAATTGGTCTGTGTGGTCGATTTCAGCAGCGCGAGGCGCAATTTCCGACTGTGCAAAATCCCGCACGGCATCCCGTAAAGCGTCGATGTCTTCACCCAGTTGAAAGTTCAAACCAGGAAGGTTGGATGGAAGGCTCATGGGGTTGTCTCCTTATCAGAATGGTTGGTGTCAATCACGCAGTTGCTCGCGCCCCACTACCGCCATCAAGGTGCAGCCCATGGTGGCAATGAGCTTTTCATGCCCCGCCTGCAGCGCAAAGGCGCGGCCTTCAGATACGGTGATCGTGCGCCCAGACTTCAGCACACGACCTTCCATGCGGAAGCACTCTCCCGCAGCGGGTGCCAGCAGATTGATCTTGAACTCAATGGTGAGAACCGCAACATCCTCAGGCATGAGTGTCAAAGCGGCATAACCGCAAGCGGAGTCCAGAGCAGCAGATACGACTCCGGCATGTAAAAAGCCATGCTGCTGGGTCAGTCCGTCGGCCCAGTCCAGTTCAATATCGACCGCACCCGGTGCAATAGCAGCCAAGCGAGCGCCCAGCGTTGCCATCGCGCCTTGTTTGCGAAAGCTGTATTCAACACGGGACCGAAATGATGTGCACCGAGGCTCGAATTTAGAAGCTGTCACGAAAGCACCACGAATTGACGTTTACGTAAACGTCAATTATGAATCATTTTTGCTTTTCTGACTTCAACAACAACGCACGGGCCTCTTTTTCATGGTCGCGAACTTCTTCCAGATTGGCCTGGAGGTCTGCCAATTGCGCCTCCAATTGCTTGCGATGGACTGCAAGCACATCCAAAAATTTTTTCAACTGCACACCCGTGTCTCTGGGGCTGTCATACAGATCGATGATCTCTTTAGCCTCCGTTAAGGAGAGGCCTAGGCGCTTGGCGCGCAACGTCAAACGCAGACGAGTTCGATCACGCGCACTGTAAATCCGCACCCGTCCCCCTACACCTGTGCGTTCGGGCTGCAACAACCCCATGTCTTCGTAAAAACGGATCGCCCGTGTAGTGAGATCGAACTCTTTGGCGAGCTCGCTGATGGTGTAAGTGTTGGCCATGCTGAAGGAAAACGCGTAGCGGAGCTCTAAAGCACCACCCGGTTCAAACTGACGTTTACGTTTTCGTCAATGCTATCGCAAGGCAGCCCATATGTCTGAAATCTTGCAACGAACGGCCGATTGAACAGGCGCTCTGTCGTGGTCAAGTTTTTTCGGACATTCCGATAGGGGAGGTTCGTTCAAGCTGAGTGAGCTGACAACGCCTGCTGCATCTCATAGCTATTGGGTGACTGGTATCCCAGCGTGGAGTGCAGCCTGATAGGGTTGTAGAAGCCCACGATGTAGTCCGCGATGTCCGCCTGGGCCTCGGCATGGTTTGCATAGTCGCGCTGCCAGACACGCTCCATCTTCAAGTTCAGGAAGAATCTTTCCATCACAGCGTTGTCCCAGCAGTTGCCCTTGCGACTCATGCTGCACACCAGGCCATGGCGCTGCAGCAACCCCATGTGCAGCTCGCTGGCGTACTGACTGCCTCGGTCCGAATGAACCAGCAATCCTGGCTTGGGCCGGCGGCTTGTGATGGCCATGCGCAGCGCCTCGCACACCAGCTGTGCTGGCATGCTCGGGGCCATGGCCCAGCCCACTACTTTTCTGGAGAACAGGTCCAGCACCACCGCCAGATAGAGCCAGCCACTGCGTGTGCGAACGTAGGTGATGTCGCTGGCCCATGTCAGGTTGGGCTTGTCAGGTTTGAACTGGCGCTGCAGTACGTTGTCTGCAACGGCCAAGCCATGGCGGCTGTTGGTGGTGTGCGTGAACTTGCGCCGCCAGCGTGCTCGCAGCCCGTGCGCGGCCATCAGAGTGCGTGCTTTGTGGCGCCCAACAGCCCAGCCTTGCAATTTCAGCTGTGCACTCAGGCGGCGACTGCCGTAGCTGCTCCCACTGGCATGGAAGACCGCTTTGGCCTGAAGGCTCAGTGGGCTCACTGCAGCCTTTGTGGTGGCGCGCATGCGCGCCGCGTACCAGCCCGAGCGGCTCATGCCCAACACCCTGCACCACTGGCTTACCGTGGCCTTCTGCGCCTGTGCTTGCGCACTCATCAGGTCCTGAATCATTGCATTTCCCGGGCGAAGAAGGCCGACGCTTTTTTTAAGAGTTCATTGTCCGATTGCAGTTGCCTGACCTGAGACTCCAATTGCCGAATGCGTTGCTGCTCGGCCGTCAATGGCTTGCCAACGCCTGGGCGCCTGGGCGCCCGGCCGCCTCTTCGTCGTACTGCGTGGTGCAAGCGCAAAAAGCGAAGGTGTCGGGTACTCGAACAGCAGCCGCTAGTGCAAGGCTAGCGTGCGCTATTTAATACAGGGCGCAGCTGGCTAAAAATATCAAAACCAAACGCAAAACCCCCCAATCCTTATGGACTGGGGGGTATTGGGGCTATAAGAGCCTGACGATGACCTACTTTCACACGGGAACCCGCACTATCATCGGCGCAAAGTCGTTTCACTGTCCTGTTCGGGATGGGAAGGAGTGGTACCAACTTGCTATGGTCATCAGGCATAACTTGGTGCTGTGCTGTTCGTGGAACAGCCTAGCGAATTCATAGAGTTTGGAATCAGATTTTATGTGTTTTGACTGCGTCAACTTGGCATAACAATCTTTGAGCTTTGCACACAACCGTTAGTTGGGTGCGCTGGCTATCAAAGTTATAGGGTCAAGCCTCACGAGCAATTAGTATCAGTTAGCTTAACGCATTACTGCGCTTCCACACCTGACCTATCAACGTCCTGGTCTTGAACGACTCTTTAGGGGGCTCAAGGCCCCGGCAGATCTCATCTTGAAACGAGTTTCCCGCTTAGATGCTTTCAGCGGTTATCTCTTCCACACTTAGCTACTCGGCAATGCCACTGGCGTGACAACCGATACACCAGAGGTGTGTCCACTCCGGTCCTCTCGTACTAGGAGCAGGCTTCCTCAAATCTGCAGCGCCCACGGAAGATAGGGACCAAACTGTCTCACGACGTTTTAAACCCAGCTCACGTACCTCTTTAAATGGCGAACAGCCATACCCTTGGGACCGGCTACAGCCCCAGGATGAGATGAGCCGACATCGAGGTGCCAAACACCGCCGTCGATATGAACTCTTGGGCGGTATCAGCCTGTTATCCCCAGAGTACCTTTTATCCGTTGAGCGATGGCCCTTCCATACAGAACCACCGGATCACTATGTCCTGCTTTCGCATCTGCTCGACTTGTCAGTCTCGCAGTTAAGCACGCTTATGCCATTGCACTATCGTCACGATGTCCGACCGTAACTAGCGTACCTTCGAACTCCTCCGTTACGCTTTGGGAGGAGACCGCCCCAGTCAAACTGCCTACCATGCACTGTCCCCGATCCAGATAATGGACCTAGGTTAGAACCTCAAACACACCAGGGTGGTATTTCAACGTTGGCTCCATGAGATCTAGCGACCTCACTTCAAAGCCTCCCACCTATCCTACACAGATCTGTTCAAAGTCCAATACAAAGCTACAGTAAAGGTTCATGGGGTCTTTCCGTCTTTCCGCGGGGAGATTGCATCATCACAAACATTTCAACTTCGCTGAGTCTCAGGAGGAGACAGTGTGGCCATCGTTACGCCATTCGTGCAGGTCGGAACTTACCCGACAAGGAATTTCGCTACCTTAGGACCGTTATAGTTACGGCCGCCGTTTACTGGGACTTCAATCAAGAGCTTGCACCCCATCATTTAATCTTCCAGCACCGGGCAGGCGTCACACCCTATACGTCCACTTTCGTGTTTGCAGAGTGCTGTGTTTTTATTAAACAGTCGCAGCCACCGATTTTTTGCAACCCCTTTTGGCTCCCTCTGTACGAGTTCACCTACTTGGGGCATACCTTCTCCCGAAGTTACGGTATCAATTTGCCGAGTTCCTTCTCCTGAGTTCTCTCAAGCGCCTTAGAATACTCATCTCGCGCACCAGTGTCGGTTTGCGGTACGGTCGTCAATAGCTGAAGCTTAGTGGCTTTTCCTGGAAGCAGGGTATCACTCACTTCGTCTGCAAGCAGACTCGTTATCACCCCTCATCTAAGCCCGGCGGATTTGCCTACCAGGCACGACTACAGGCTTGAACCAACATATCCAACAGTTGGCTGAGCTAACCTTCTCCGTCCCCACATCGCACTATTGATCGGTACAGGAATATTGACCTGTTTCCCATCAGCTACGCATCTCTGCCTCGCCTTAGGGGCCGACTCACTCTACGCCGATGAACGTTGCGTAGAAAACCTTGCGCTTACGGCGAGGGGGCTTTTCACCCCCTTTAACGCTACTCATGTCAGCATTCGCACTTCTGATACCTCCAGCATCCGTTACCAGACACCTTCACAGGCCTACAGAACGCTCTCCTACCACGTGCAATAAATTGCACATCCGCAGCTTCGGTAACTGGCTTAGCCCCGTTACATCTTCCGCGCAGGACGACTCGATCAGTGAGCTATTACGCTTTCTTTAAATGATGGCTGCTTCTAAGCCAACATCCTGACTGTTTTAGCCTTCCCACTTCGTTTCCCACTTAGCCAATTTTAGGGACCTTAGCTGGCGGTCTGGGTTGTTTCCCTCTTGAGTCCGGACGTTAGCACCCGGTGCTCTGTCTCCCAAGCTGTACTCGTCGGTATTCGGAGTTTGCATAGGTTTGGTAAGTCGCCATGACCCCCTAGCCTAAACAGTGCTCTACCCCCGACGGTAATACTTGAGGCACTACCTAAATAGTTTTCGGAGAGAACCAGCTATTTCCAAGTTTGTTTAGCCTTTCACCCCTATCCACAGCTCATCCCCTAGTTTTGCAACACTAGTGGGTTCGGACCTCCAGTACCTGTTACGGCACCTTCATCCTGGCCATGGATAGATCACTTGGTTTCGGGTCTACACCCAGCGACTGATTCGCCCTATTCGGACTCGATTTCTCTACGGCTTCCCTATTCGGTTAACCTTGCCACTGAATGTAAGTCGCTGACCCATTATACAAAAGGTACGCAGTCACCCTTGCGGGCTCCTACTTTTTGTAAGCATGCGGTTTCAGGATCTATTTCACTCCCCTCCCGGGGTTCTTTTCGCCTTTCCCTCACGGTACTGGTTCACTATCGGTCGATTACGAGTATTTAGCCTTGGAGGATGGTCCCCCCATATTCAGACAGGATTTCTCGTGTCCCGCCCTACTTTTCTCTAACTTAGTACCACACGTCTGTTTTCGCATACAGGGCTATCACCTGCTATGGCCGAACTTTCCATTCCGTTTTGCTAACAGTCGTGCTATCACTAGAAGGCTCTTCCGATTTCGCTCGCCACTACTTTCGGAATCTCGGTTGATGTCTTTTCCTCGAGCTACTGAGATGTTTCAGTTCACCCGGTTCGCTTCGCATACCTATGTATTCAGTATGCGATACCTCTTGCAAGGTGGGTTTCCCCATTCAGAAATCTCCGGATCAAAGCTTATTTGCCAGCTCCCCGAAGCTTATCGCAGGCTATCACGTCTTTCGTCGCCTGTAATCGCCAAGGCATCCACCACATGCTCTTATTCACTTGACCCTATAACTTTGACATCTCTTTCAAGATATCGCCATTATTTTCAAGGAATTGCCAGGTCTTTCACCTGACGCGTTATGCCGTAATGTGAATTATTCTTCGACTCCAGGTATTTCTACCTTTCATCCGAGAACATTCGTCATTACTGAACTTCAATCAGCTTTCGCTTATTGAATATTCGTTTTGACGCAATCAAAAAATTGTCATCAGAGGCACGGTCTGCACTAAACCTTTACGAATGTGCAGTTTCCTCTGACAACTCTGATTCGACTCTATGAATTTTTAAAGAACAGCCGATTGATCAATCGATATTGATCAACAACAAAGTGGCCTTTTGCAAAGCCGCTTTGGTGTTGAAGTCCGATGCTTGTTGGTGGTGGAGGATGACGGGATCGAACCGACGACCCCCTGCTTGCAAAGCAGGTGCTCTCCCAGCTGAGCTAATCCCCCAGTTTCCTCTCACGTATCCGTCTATTGGAATATGGTGGGTCTAGTTGGGCTCGAACCAACGACCCCTGCGTTATCAACACAGTGCTCTAACCAGCTGAGCTACAGACCCATTCCGCCTTCTTGCGAATGACTTCGCAAGTCAGCAGCTTGTTCCAACAACCGATAAGTGTGGGCGTTCAATATTGAATGCAGTTTTCCAGAAAGGAGGTGATCCAGCCGCACCTTCCGATACGGCTACCTTGTTACGACTTCACCCCAGTCACGAACCCTGCCGTGGTAAGCGCCCTCCTTACGGTTAGGCTACCTACTTCTGGCAGAACCCGCTCCCATGGTGTGACGGGCGGTGTGTACAAGACCCGGGAACGTATTCACCGCGACATTCTGATCCGCGATTACTAGCGATTCCGACTTCACGCAGTCGAGTTGCAGACTGCGATCCGGACTACGACTGGCTTTATGGGATTAGCTCCCCCTCGCGGGTTGGCAACCCTCTGTACCAGCCATTGTATGACGTGTGTAGCCCCACCTATAAGGGCCATGAGGACTTGACGTCATCCCCACCTTCCTCCGGTTTGTCACCGGCAGTCCCATTAGAGTGCCCTTTCGTAGCAACTAATGGCAAGGGTTGCGCTCGTTGCGGGACTTAACCCAACATCTCACGACACGAGCTGACGACAGCCATGCAGCACCTGTGTTATGGCTCTCTTTCGAGCACTCCTCTATCTCTAAAGGATTCCATACATGTCAAAGGTGGGTAAGGTTTTTCGCGTTGCATCGAATTAAACCACATCATCCACCGCTTGTGCGGGTCCCCGTCAATTCCTTTGAGTTTCAACCTTGCGGCCGTACTCCCCAGGCGGTCAACTTCACGCGTTAGCTTCGTTACTGAGTCAGTGAAGACCCAACAACCAGTTGACATCGTTTAGGGCGTGGACTACCAGGGTATCTAATCCTGTTTGCTCCCCACGCTTTCGTGCATGAGCGTCAGTACAGGTCCAGGGGATTGCCTTCGCCATCGGTGTTCCTCCGCATATCTACGCATTTCACTGCTACACGCGGAATTCCATCCCCCTCTACCGTACTCTAGCTATACAGTCACAAATGCAGTTCCCAGGTTGAGCCCGGGGATTTCACATCTGTCTTATATAACCGCCTGCGCACGCTTTACGCCCAGTAATTCCGATTAACGCTTGCACCCTACGTATTACCGCGGCTGCTGGCACGTAGTTAGCCGGTGCTTATTCTTACGGTACCGTCATGGACCCCAGGTATTAACCAGAGTCTTTTCGTTCCGTACAAAAGCAGTTTACAACCCGAAGGCCTTCATCCTGCACGCGGCATGGCTGGATCAGGCTTTCGCCCATTGTCCAAAATTCCCCACTGCTGCCTCCCGTAGGAGTCTGGGCCGTGTCTCAGTCCCAGTGTGGCTGGTCGTCCTCTCAGACCAGCTACAGATCGTCGGCTTGGTAAGCTTTTATCCCACCAACTACCTAATCTGCCATCGGCCGCTCCGTTCGCGCAAGGCCTTGCGGTCCCCTGCTTTCATCCTTAGATCTTATGCGGTATTAGCAAAGCTTTCGCTTCGTTATCCCCCACGATCGGGCACGTTCCGATGTATTACTCACCCGTTCGCCACTCGTCAGCATCCGAAGACCTGTTACCGTTCGACTTGCATGTGTAAGGCATGCCGCCAGCGTTCAATCTGAGCCAGGATCAAACTCTACAGTTCGATCTTGATAAATTTAAAGTCTTTCGACTTAACTCATAAAAACGGAATTGAAGTGAACTTCACTTCTATTCTCATGAGCGTTTGTAGTGCTAAGCACTAGTTCCAAAGAACTTGGCACTCGCCATCAAACGCCCACGCTTATCGGCTGTATATTTTTAATGAACCGGATCACAAATCAACCGAAGTTTTCTTTGCTTTCCCGACTTAGCTGCAATCAGCTGAGCCTCGAATTCTAGCACAGTTTTTAAAGTCCTGTCAAACTTTGGGGTCTTTGCAGTTTGCAGCAATTACTCTTTTCAGAACAACTACTGCATTTAGCGCAGCCTTAAATTGTACAACAGTTTTTAACCCGCCGACAACAAAAACCTAACTTTCTGCAACCCCTTCGCTACCCCAACAATCTAAACCGTCTCAGTAGCGAAGCCCTCGATCATAGCACCGTTTTAGAGCACACAGCAAATTCTCGAAAGTTTTTAAGAACCTACTCAGCAACCCCGCCCCCCATAGTCGCAGACAGAGAGCCGCGTCAGAGGGTGACTTAAGTGAGCCACTCATAATTCAGGCCTTATGGCACTCATCACACTCATCAATGCGCAACTGGCCTTCGGCCACGTTGCATTACTAGACCACGCAGGCTTCTCTCTTGAGCAGACGGAGCGTGTAGGTCTGATTGGCCGCAACGGCGCAGGGAAGTCGTCCTTGCTCAAGATTCTGGGAGGGCTGGCAAAGCCTGATGACGGCAGTCTGCAGGTACAGCAAGGCGTACGCATCGCGTACGTGGCACAGGAGCCCATCCTAGACGCCGAAGCCACGATCTTCCAGGCAGCATCCGCAGGCTTGCAGCGGGTGATCGCCATACGGGAGCAGTACCTGGCAGCTGAGGAAGGCGTGGATCTGGACGCCCTGCAATCAGAAATTGAAGCGTTTGATGCTTGGAACTGGGAGCAGCGCGTGGAAGAAACTCTGCAAAGGCTTCACCTTCCACCTGAAGCGGTCGTGGGCACTCTTTCGGGAGGAACCAAGAAGAGAGTGGCGTTAGCCCAAGCGCTCGTGTCGCGCCCAGATGTATTGCTGTTGGATGAACCGACCAACCACTTGGATCTGGACTCCATTGAGTGGCTGGAAGATTTGCTGCTGGACTTTCCGGGCAGCGTAGTCACCATCACACACGATCGGGCATTCCTTGACCGAATTGCAACCCGGATTGTGGAGCTAGATAGAGGTCAGCTGCGCTCGTATCCTGGCAACTTCGCTCAGTACCAACTCCAGAAGGAAGAGCAGCTAGCGCAAGAGGCCGTCATCGCGGCCAAGGCCGACAAGCTACTAGCACAAGAAGAAGTGTGGATTCGCAAAGGCGTGGAAGCAAGACGCACCCGAAGCCAAAGCCGAATCAGCCGACTGGAAGCTTTGCGCCAGAGGCGTGAAGCACGGCGCGATGTGGTGGGTAGCGTCAAAATGGACGTTGCAACCGGATCAGGCAATGGATATCAGGGCAAGATCGTTGCAGAACTCACTGATGTGGGCAAGGCGTTTGGCTCCAAGCAGATTGTCCAAGGCTTTACTGGCACCATCTTGCGCGGCGACAAGGTCGGCTTGATTGGCCCCAATGGCGCAGGCAAAACCACCTTGCTGAAACTCATTTTGGGCGAACTCCAACCCGACGAGGGCAGCATCAGGCAAGGGGCTAATCTTCAAATCGCCTACTTTGACCAAATGCGCCATGCGATCAATCTCGATGCGACGCTGGAAGACTTCATCAGTCCTGGCAGCGAGTGGATTGAGATTGGCAATCAACGCAAACACGTCAAAAGCTATCTCAGCGATTTCCTGTTCTCACCAGCTCGCGCTCATTCACCAGTGAGCTCACTCTCAGGGGGGGAGCGAAATAGATTGCTTCTGGCAAGGCTGTTTGCACGGCCAGCCAATGTTCTGGTGCTGGACGAGCCGACGAACGATCTGGACATCGATACCCTGGATTTACTGGAAGAGCTGCTAGAAAGCTATCCAGGCACCGTCTTCTTGGTCAGCCACGATCGAACTTTTCTGGACAACGTCGTCACCAGCACTATTGCTTTCGAAGGCAACGCTCACTGGCGGGAGTACGAGGGCAGCGTTCAGGATTGGTTAATCCAATCCAAGCGGGCCCGCACTCAAGCCCCCGCAGACAACAACAAAAAGGTTTCCGCGGAAACTCCAGCTCCGATAGCCGTCCAAGGCTTATCTAACAAGCGCGAGCAGCTATCAAAAAAGAAGCTTAGCTACAAAGAACAGAAAGAGCTGGAGCAATTACCGGCGACCATAGAGGCGCTCGAGGTAGAGCAAAAGATGCTGAACGAGCAGCTTGCCGATGGAAGCCTGTATGCATCTGATGGGATCAAGGCAACAGCAATGATGACAAGGGTCGCAGCTATTGAAGAAGAGCTGCTATTGGCACTAGAACGCTGGGAAGCACTGTCTGCTTAGCCCTTAAAGCACTTGGCAACCAAACTAATCCACCGATTGCCAGGTGCTTTTCTCACGCACTCGGGCGATCTCGCCCAATGGAGCACTCTCTGGATCAAATGCGGTGCAGCACCCGATCCGAAGACCCCCTCAGCTTGGCCAACAGCGCCCCCGCAATTTGACCCAGCGGAAGAACCTCATCAGCAGCCCCATGCGCTATGGCCTCTCTGGGCATGCCAAACACAATACAACTGGCCTCGTCCTGCACATAGTTGTAGCTGCCAGCATCCTTCATCTCTCGCATCGCAGCGGCGCCGTCGTTACCCATTCCCGTCAACATAATGCCGAAGGCGTTGCGCCCAACCACTGCTGCGGCTGATTTAAACAAGACCTCAACGGAAGGCTTGTGCCGATTGACGGCAGGTCCGTCATCAACGACTGCTACGTAGTTGGCTCCACTGCGCGCCACATGAAACTGTTTTCCGCCGGGCGCAATGTAAGCATGCCCGGGCAATATCCGTTCGCCGTTCACGGCCTCTTTCACAATGATCTGGCAAAGCCCATTAAGCCTGGCAGCAAAACTGGTGGTGAAGCCTGGCGGCATGTGTTGCGTGATCACAATCGCTGGAGAGTCCGCAGGCATCTGCACCAAAACCTCTTTGATGGCCTCAGTCCCGCCTGTGGATGCGCCGATGCAGATGAGCTTTTCAGTGGACAAACGCCCCAGCAACCCCATGGCAGACGCGGGAGCTGTAACGGCCCCACCCGCGTGCAGAGGTGCCGGAGCCTGAGCAGGCGCCTCGCGGATGACGCCACGGCGCACTTGCGCAACAGCAGCAACACGGATTTTGTCCACAATTTGCTCGGCCAGATCATTCAAACCATTGGCCAGCCCCACACGCGGCTTTGCAACAAAATCAATGGCGCCCAACTCCAGCGCCTTCATAGTCACTTCAGCGCCCCGCTCTGTCAGCGTGGAAATCATCACAACAGGCATGGGACGCAAGCGCATCAGCCGCCCCAGGAAATCGATGCCATCCATCCGGGGCATTTCAACATCCAAAGTAATCACGTCTGGATTGAGCTCCCGAATCATTTCTCGTGCGATCAGAGGGTCGTTGGCTGTTCCAATGCACTCCATATCACGCTGGCGGTTGATGATCTCGGCAAGCAGGCTACGAACCAGAGCCGAGTCATCCACAACAACCACCCGAATTTTCTTACTCATCAACTCGACCTTTTATCAAAACAAGTCCACAGAGCCACCCGCATTGCTCTTGGCGACAGTAGCAGCATTGCCCCGGACTTCTTGCGCAACATCTGGATGGGCATGGGCCAATCGCTTGACCATCGCCTTGCCCGTGACCGGGAAGAAAACCACCTTCCTAGGATAAATATCGAGAACGTCTTCAGAAACAATCGGAATTCTCTCCGTGTGTAGGTAATTCAGCACGAAATTTGTATTTCGCTCACCGACATTCATTGTCGTGAAGTTATGCATAACCTGCGCACCACCAAATATCTTGGCCTGCATGGTTTCTCGCCGGGCGCCCAGCTTCAGCATCTCATTGATCAATACTTCCATTGCATAAGAACCATATCGACCAGATGAATCAGCCATATCGCCATCAGGAAGCATAAAGTGATTCATGCCACCGATGTGTGCACGACTGTCCCACAGACAGGCCGCAATACACGATCCGAGTACAGTCATAATCACCATATTCTCATTGGCAACAAAATATTCGCCAGGCAACACCTTGACGGCATTGTGCTGAAAATGATGATCTAGGTAGAAAAAAGACGCTTCACCAGGGCGTTTAGGCCGGGCCTTCAATTCATCTAAAGAAGAATCCCTTGCCGCCCCTCCTGCTGAATAAATATCAGCACTCAGTGGTGCTATTCGCGGAGCTCTACGCCGCTCTAGGCCAGCCTGAGATGCCATTCCAGCGGCACCAGAACTGGAGGGTACACCAGAGTGAAAGTTGGTCATGGGAACGGTGGCTTTATTGTTCAACAAGGTCAACGGCGTTCATAAACCGTCTTCCCCCGCAAAGTAAAAAGATCCTTGGATTCGCTGAAATTTTCAGCGTGCCCGACAAAAAGCATCCCACCTGGTTTCAGCACACGGTGAATTTTCTCCAGAACGCGCCTTTGTGTCGGAGCATCAAAATAAATCATGACATTCCGACAAAAAACCACATCAAAGGGCTCTTTGAAAGGCCAATCGTCCCTGATCAAATTCACGCTCATGAAGTCGATCAACCGACGCAACTCCGGCTTGACGCGCACCATCCCTGAATTAGCGCCTTTTCCTTTCAGGAAAAAACGCTGCATCTTGTCTTGGCTAACCCCCTTCATGCTATCAAGACGATAAACACCATTTCCAGCAGTTGCCAAAACTTTGGAGTCAATATCGCTCGCAACCAATTTGAAAGAGGGGTTTGAACCGAGCGCTTCAAAGGCCGTCATAGCAATAGAGTAGGGTTCCTCGCCGGTAGATGCGGCATTGCACCAAACCTTCCATTGAGTTCCAGAGGGGCGGCTTTGAAGATGGGAAGCAAATATTTCGAAATGATGCTGCTCCCGAAAAAAGGCCGTGAGATTTGTCGTCAAAGCATTAACAAATTCCTGCCATTCAGGACCATCGTTGGTTTCAAGCCAACTTAAATAGTCATGAAAGCTAGCATGCCCCGTCTCTCTCAAACGGCGGGAAAGCCGGCTATAAACCATTGCGTGCTTTCCATCATGCAAGCTAATTCCCGCACGCTGGTAAATCAGTGATTGAACTCTGGCGAAATCAGCATTTGTCCATACGAACTCTCTGCCTTGTGCAAGAGGCCCCGTGGACGCAGCACCGTTACCCGCCACATCAATTCGAGCAACGGGTGCACGGGCATTTTTTAATGCGTTAGTGGCTTGGGGCATATTTCATCCAAAGGGAATATTTACCAATACAGATTTCTTGCCAATCACAAGCAAGCCAACAAAATCCCTTTCGCCTGCATCGCGCGCAGACAAGCGAATTTTAAAAATCACTCATCAACAGTAACCAACCCCATATCCACACCAGACATCAGCTTTTCAATATCCAAAAGAATCAACATTCGCTCACCAACAGAGCCCAATCCCAATATGCAACTGTTATCGATAGCACTTTCAATATCAGGCGCAGAGCGAATACTGTCTGACGTCAACTCCATGACATCACTTACAGAATCCACTACAATTCCAACCACTCTATTGCGCAAATTCAAAATAATTACAACCGTAAAGCTATTGTAATCTGCTTGCGCACAATTGAATTTTAGCCGCATATCAACAATAGGAACGATAGTTCCTCGAAGATTCACAACCCCCTTAATGAATGCGGGAGCATTGGCGATACGAGTTGGCTGCTCGTATCCTCTGATTTCTTGAACCTTCAAGATATCAATTCCGTATTCCTCTTGATCCAACCGAAAAGTCAGATACTCTCTAGCTCCAGCTGGAGCCACATCTGCAGTTTTTCCAACAACACTCATAACAGCTCCTCAAATTGCGATCAAAACCAAATTCACTGATCACAATTTATATTTAATGCCTCGCCCGGCGGACCAGGCCACCCGTATCCAAAATCAAAGCAACGGTTCCGTCGCCCAAAATAGTGGCACCGGATACGTTAGGAACCTTGCGGTAATTAGACTCTAGGTTTTTCACAACGACTTGGTGCTGCCCAAGCAATTCGTCTACAAGCAGTGCAACACGACTTCCATCGGCCTCCACCACGACCATAATGTTGCTTGATTTATTCAAATCAAATCGTGGGACCTGGAATATTTTCTCCAGTGCGATGACAGGCATATATTCATCACGCACTTTAACCAGTTGGGAGCCTTGCGCCACCGTACTCACATCGTCAGCATTGACCTGGAAAGATTCAACCACAGAGGAAAGTGGCAAGATATAAACCTCTTCTCCGACCCCAACCGACATCCCATCCATGATGGCCAGTGTCAGTGGAAGGCGCACGGAAACCTTCATGCCATAGCCTTCTGCTGAGTCGATTTCAACAGAGCCATTGAGTGCAGCGATATTCCGCTTGACTACATCCATACCGACACCGCGACCAGACACGTCCGTAACCTCTTCGGCGGTAGAGAATCCAGGGGCAAAAATCAGCTGCCACACTTCTGAATCCGTCATCTGATCAGATACATCAAGCCCGCGCTCTTGGGCTTTTTTCAGTATCTTTTCACGAGACAAGCCCCGACCATCATCACGGACATCAATCACAATCGATCCGCCCTGGTGGGATGCTGACAAAGTGATCGTTCCGTGCTCAGACTTGCCTTTCGCCAATCGATCTGCAGGCAATTCAATCCCATGGTCACAACTATTACGAACCAAGTGCGTCAAGGGATCTGTGATTTTTTCGACCAGTCCTTTGTCCAATTCAGTGGCTTCACCCAAAGTCACCAAATCCACTTTTTTACCCAGTTTGTTCGCCAAGTCTCTCAACATCCGAGGGAAACGGCTGAACACAATAGACATGGGGATCATGCGAATCGACATGACCGACTCTTGAAGATCTCGGGTGTTGCGATCCAGATCTGCCAAGCCAGCTAGCAATTGTTGGTACGCACCGGCATCCAAACCCCGGCTGTTCTGCGCCAGCATGGCTTGTGTAATCACCAGTTCACCGACCAGATTGATCAGCTGATCCACCTTGTTGACGGCCACACGAATGGTTGTTGACTCCATCTGTGCTTGCGATGGCGCCTTTTGCTCAGTCGACTTAGGCGCCACGGCCTTGGCACGAGGTGTTTCATCAGCCACAGGAACCACAGCCTGTGCAACCTCTGCGGTGGCAGCGGGAGCTCCCGGTGCATCGTTAAAAAACCCATAAGCCGCGTCTGTATCGGATGCCGCCACAGAGGCCATCTCGGCGTCAGGCAAAGCGGTAGCCGTCGCTGCACCAGGATCAACGAAACGGACTTGATCTTTGGACACATGGAAAGCAAAGAGGTCAAGCAAGTCTTCAGTGGAAGACGTTGTCTCTACCGCAAACACACGCATATCGGGAACCGCACCCGAAATATCCTGTATCGAGCCCAGCCCCGCAATGTCACGGAACAGCTCCTTGATCGCATCGGCTTGCTCCAGGCGCTCAAGCGGTCCGATATGAATCTCCAGTTGGCGAATCTGACCAGGGACATGAGGTGCTAGCGCTGGTGCTGCTGCTACCACCGGGGGGGCAGCAACGGGAGTGGGCGCAGCAGCGGGCTGCGCCAAAAGCGGTGAATCGGTCGGAGGAAGGCCTGCCGCAAGGTCACTGATGCGCTTCACCAAAGCAGTAGTGGAGACAGCTTCGCCTTGCCCACCAGCCTGATGCCGGGCCAGCAAACTGCGAGAGGCATCTGCTGACTCCAGCAGGACGTCTACCATTTGTGGAATAGGCTGAAGTTCGTGCCGACGCAGCTTGTCGAGAAGCGACTCCATCTGATGGGTCAACTCGGCCACATCGGAGAAACCAAAAGTTGCAGCGCCCCCCTTTATGGAGTGAGCGCAGCGGAAAATCCCGTTGAGTTCTTCATCATTGGCGTTGCTTAAATCCAGATCCAAAAGCATTTGCTCCATTTGGTCTAGATTCTCCCCAGCCTCTTCGAAAAAGATCTGATAGAACTGACTCAGATCAAAATCAGCGCCTGACCCAGATCCTTCTTGGTAGGTTTCTGCCATGGTTGGCTCCTATTTGATTTTTTAAACTAGGCCGCTTTAGCGGATTACCTTTTGAATCACTTCAATGAGTCGATTGGGATCAAAAGGCTTAACCAACCATCCCGTAGCACCAGCAGAGCGTCCTGCCTGCTTCATTTGGTCACTAGACTCGGTTGTCAAAATCAAAATAGGAATGGTTTTGAACTTTGGATGTTCACGAAGTTTTCTCGTGAGGCCTATACCGTCCAGCCTTGGCATATTCTGGTCTGCCAAAACCAGGTGAATGTCATGGCTTTCCGCTTTTTCCAGGGCATCTTGCCCATCCACCGCCTCCACCACGTGGTAACCCGCACCAGTCAAGGTGAAAGACACCATTTTTCGCATGGATGGTGAATCATCTACGGCAAGTATCGATTGCATGTAAGGCTCCAACTGACTTGAATATTTAGGTTAGCCAATAACGTGACGATCAGAATAGATCGACGGAACCAGCATCCATTTCGCTCTGTGTAACAGGATTTGGCCTGTCGGGCTCCATTTCGGCAAAGGGTGCTGCTTCTTCACCCTCCTCTTGCCCCATGGCTTCTGAAGCAAGGCGAAAAGCACAGCCTTGTAATACCTTGGCGGTGTGCCAAATCAACTGAGATGCCATATCCTGAAACTGCAATTCAGTCACAGCACTGCGCAAGGCATTCCTCGCAGCCTGCAGTTCAGGGGAGTCTGCAACAAAGGAGTCCGTCAAAACAGCATTGGCCTCGCCAAAGCGTTCAAGCAAGTTGTCTGTTGCATGACTGAGCAGCCCTTCCAAGCGGTGCAAGTCGTGCATGACAACCAGCAACGAGTCCTGGAGTTCAGCTGCCACCATGACAGGAACTTGAACCCCTGGCCCTCCAGGCGTTGTTAGCGTAGATTGCATCGTTTCTCCATCGCAAAAGCAGCCACAAAGCACGCGCGTGCCATCAAAGACGGCGTTTTATGGACATTTTGCTACTAGCAAGCCCAATTGCCTGAACTTATTGGACGCTGGACAACCAACCCCCTCAATCGGACAAACACCCTTGTTTGTTCCAAAATGTATCCTATGATAACGCCCCTATGGTCACGATAGCACCAGAGCAACAGCTTCAAATACTCCACCTTGAAGATTCGCTTGCTGATCAAAAACTGGTGCACCGAGTCATTCTTCGGTCTTACCCCTCTGCAGCCATCACACCTGTTGACTCTCTGGATGCGTTTGCGGCACTTGTTTCGCAGAGGTCATTCGACATCATCCTAGCGGACTACAGGCTCAACGGGTTTACGGCGCTTGATGCATGGCAACATGTTGCGCAATTGCATCACCGCCCCCCCTTCGTTCTGGTTTCAGGAGCGGTTGGCGAAGCTGCTGCGGTCGATGCCATGCACCTCGGCATCGCCGACTACCTTCTCAAAGACGACATTGGCCGACTCCCTCATGTCATGGCTCGCGCCATTGAAGTGCACCAGGCCAATAAAGAACGCGAGCTGGCCGTGGCAGAGTTGGCAGAGTCTCAAAAACGACTGGCGGCTTTAGCTGAGCACTTACAGACATCCATTGAGCAAGAGCGCGCAGCCATCGCACGCGAAATTCACGATGACATCGGCGGCGCACTGACAGCCGTTCGCTTTGACATCGCATGGATAGGTCGGCACGCCACGACCGATGCAATGAAGGAGCATGCAGCGGCGGCCACAGACATGTTGCAGCATGCTGTGGGCGCCAGCCAGCGCATCATGATGAACTTGCGCCCCCCGGTACTGGAGCAAGGGCTAGCCGCAGCGGTCAAGTGGCTGGCATCAGGTTTTGAGAGAAGAACAGACATCCCGACTCGAGTGCGCCTCAGCAAGGAAGATATCGATGTCAGTCCAGAAATCCAGCTGGTGGCATACCGCACCGCCCAAGAGGCACTGACCAATATCGGCAAACACGCGCAGCCCAGCAAAGTGAGCATCGACTTATCTGACTATGAGGGTGTCCTGACGTTGGAAATTGCAGACAACGGGTGCGGCATGGGCCCCGAAATGCAAACCAAACCCAAAGCCTTTGGACTCAAAGGGCTTCAAGAAAGGGCTCGTACTGTTGGCGGCTGGCTGGATATCAGCAGTCAGCCCACGAAAGGCACATGCATCACGCTGACAGTCCCGCTAACATCGTCACCAACAAAATACCAAGAGGGGGAAGTTTGTGGCGATTAATGTTGTTCTGTGTGATGACCATGCCGTACTGCGTCGGGGCATCCGCGACACGTTGATTGAAGCCCATGACATTCAGGTCACAGGAGAGGCAGGCAGCTACTCAGAGCTTCGAGAAGTTTTGCGCAGCGCACCCTGCGACGTTTTGCTCCTTGATCTCAACATGCCTGGCCGCAGTGGACTGGAAGTGTTGGCAAGCCTGAAAGAGACAAATTCGGATATCAAGGTACTGGTGGTGTCCATGTATCCAGAAGATCAATACGCCCTGCGCTGCCTCAAAGCAGGCGCCCAAGGATACGCCAACAAGGCGGGAGATCCTGTTGCACTGATTGCAGCGGTTCGCACCGTCATGCAGGGACGCAAGTATCTGACTGCCGAGGTGGCGCAGATGCTGGCAGAAAGTCTTTCGCAGCCTGTGCAAGAAACACCCCACGCTGCACTGTCTGAGCGCGAACTGCAAACACTCATCAAAATTGCATCAGGCCGTCGCCTGTCGGATATCGCAGAAGAACTGATGCTAAGCCCCAAGACGGTGAGCGTCTATCGCTCCAGGGTCCTTGAGAAGCTGCAACTAACCAACAATGCGGAACTGACGGTGTACGCAATACGCAACCAACTGGTCTAGCAGACGTTTGGCAGCGTGCTGCAAGCGCGCTGTATCGGTCAAAGCAGCAACCGAGAGCTATCTCTGTGCGGCAAAAATATCTACCGCCTGCTGCATGAGCGTCAAGATAGGCTGCTCGAGCATGGGTAAGGTGGCCGCAATACCTAGCATCCCGACCGTGAGTGTCACAGGGAACCCCACTGCATAAATATTCATCTGCGGCGCAACACGGGATATCACCCCCAACGCAAGATTGACGAACAGCAGCAAGGCAATCATCGGCAGCGCAATCCACAAAGCGCTCGAGAACAGCGATGACCCGAGTTCGTACAACCGCATCTGATTCAAGGCACTTAAAAAATTGCCATTGACGGGAAATCGATCAAAGCTCTTGACGACCGCCATCACGACCATCAAGTGCCCATTGACCACGATGAACAACAACATGGACACATTGCCGAAAAAGCGAGCTACCGCACTGATTTGTGCATTGCTTGCCGGGTCAAAAAATGAAGCGAAATTCAACCCCATCTGCAAACCAATGATTTCCCCCGCCAGCTCCACTGCAGAAAACACCAAACGGACAGCAAAACCAATCGACAAGCCAATCACCACCTGCTGCACGACGGCCCCAATCGCATCTCTCCCATTGATATCCACGATTGGCTGATTGACCAAAACACCCTGGGCGCAGAGGGCAACAAGAAATGCCAAGCCGATCTTTACCCGCATGGGAATCATGCGCATGGAGAAAATCGGTGCCACTGAAAATACCGCCAGCACCCTCAAAAATGGCCACAGCACTGGCGAGAGCCAAGCAACCAGTTGCGCCTCATTGAAGGTGATCACACGAAATCCAACGTCAACCGACAACGCTAGGAATGGATTCAATGGTCCGACGGATGTAATCCACCAACGTGCTGATCATCCAGGGGCCACCAATGGCGAACACGATCATGGCTGCGATCAGCTTGGGCACAAAAGCCAGCGTAGCCTCATGGATCTGCGTCACTGCCTGAAAAATGCTGACCACCAAGCCCACAGCCATGACCACGCCCAATACGGGCATCGAGATCATGAGCAACAAGGTCAGGGCATCTCGCCCCATGGTCAAAACCATCTGAGAAGTCACCGTAAGCTCCTCGGGTCAAGTCACAAAGCTGGCAGCCAATGAACCCAGGAGAAGGTTCCATCCATCGGCCAGAACAAACAGCATGAGCTTGAAAGGCAGTGCAACCAGCACTGGGGACAACATCATCATCCCCAACGACATCAAGATACTGGAAACCACCATATCGATGACCAAAAATGGGATGAAAATCATGAACCCGATCTGGAAAGCAGATTTCAACTCACTGGTCACAAACGCAGGCACCAGCACCCGCAGCGGCGCTGTTTCGGCGGTCACATCGGACCCCAAACGTGCCAAACGGGAAAACAAGGCAAAGTCTGACTGCCGCGTTTGCTTAAGCATGAATTCACGCATGGGCGCCTCTGCTTTTTGCAACGCCTGTTCAAAACCAATGGCATTAGCGGTGTAAGGCACATACGCATCCTGGTACACCCTATCCAACGTCGGCCCCATCACGAACATCGTCAAGAACAGAGAGAGTCCAATGATGACCTGGTTTGGGGGAGCTGACTGGGTGCCTAGCGCCTGCCGAAGGAGCGACAAGACAATCACGATGCGTGTAAAGCCTGTCATCAACAGCAGCACGGCAGGCAAAAAGGAAAGCGCCGTGAAAAACAGCAGCGTCTGGATGGGCACCGAATAGCTATTGCCGCCAGCGCCTGCCCCCACCAGGATCGGCAAAGTACTCCCTGCCGTCTGGGCTATGGCGGGCGACTGCACCAGTGCCAGCACCAGCCCTGTAGCAACCCCGGCCAATGCCAGCAAAGGCCGCAACCAGCGCGCCCACGCGAAACGGCTGCGCGCTGAACTACGCATCTGTTTCTTTCAATGCCGAAGCCTGGGCGATTTCCTGCGCAAAAGAGACTTGTCGCTCTGTTGTCGGGAGGGGGACCGGGGAGGCCGGAATGGTATGCAAACAACTCACATGCTGTGCCGTCACCCCTAAAACCAGCAGTGTTCTGGCGTGTTCAGGCCCAACCTCCACTGTCACCAACCGCTGCTGAGGGCCTATGGCCACTGCAGAGAGCACCCTGGACGCAGCCGCAGCACCAGAGACGCCCGAGGCACCCTTTCGTTGTTGCACCCAACGCACCAACCATGGCAAGCACGCCATGCCTGCAATGAACAGGACAACCACCGACAAGGTCTGGGTCATACCGGGACTATCCACGACTCACGCGCCGCAGACGCTCTGAGGGCGTCACCACATCGGTGAGACGGATACCGAACTTATCGTTCACGACCACCACTTCGCCTTGGGCAATCAAGTAGCCATTCACCAGCACATCCATTGGCTCACCCGCCAAAGCATCCAGTTCTACCACTGACCCCTGAGCCAATTGCAGGATGTACTTGATCGGAACTTTGGTGCGACCCAACTCCACCGACAGCTGAACAGGAATGTCCAACACCATGTTGATGTCATTGACCGTTCCATCACTGCCACCCGAGAAAGGCCGCACGGGCTCTCCAGACAGAGGCCCCCCCTGCTCCGCATCGGCAGGTTTGTCGTCACGCTTTTGTTCTTCCAGTGCTTCAGCCCAGCCAGCAAATGGATCATCTGCAGCGTCTTTGTTGTTTTCTTCAGTTGACATCTTTTTCTCCAAGCCAGCTCATGTCTGCACTGCGCAAGCACTCTTCAATGCGAATAGCGTATTTAGAATTGTGCGTTCCGTACTGGCATTCAAAAATGGGAACCCCACCAATAGACGCCTTGATGCGCGGCTCACGGTCCAGTTCAATAAAGTCACCCGGCTTCATCGCCAGCAATTGCTCCACAGTGGCATCGGCTTTGGCAAGTTCGGCCACCAGCGTCACTTCAGCGGCCTGGATCTCACGGGTCAAAACACGGACCCAGCGGCGGTCTACCTCAATGGAGTCGCCTTGGGTCGATGAATACAAAACATCACGGATAGGCTCCAACGTGGCATAGGGCATACACACATGGATCGCACCGGACAGGTCCCCAATTTCCAACTGGAACGCCGTAGACACCACGATTTCGCTCGGGGTCGCAATATTGGCAAACTGGGGCTGCATTTCTGAACGCTGATACTCCAGTTCCAGCGGGTAAATACCGTGCCATGCTTTTTTGTATTCCGCACAGATCACGTCCACCAAACGATTGATCACCCTTTGTTCCGTGGGCGAGAAATCCCGCCCCTCGATGCGGGTCTGGAATTTCCCCACCCCGCCGTACAAGGTATCGATGATGCCGAACACCAGCGAAGGCTCACACACAATCAAACCGCTGCCGCGCAACGGCCGAATGGCCACAATATTGAAGTTCGTGGGTACAGCCAGTTCGCGCAAGAACGCGCTGTAGCGCTGCACAGAGACAGTACCCACCGAAATCTCTGGGCTGCGGCGAATAAAGTTGAAGAGCCCAATACGGAAATTGCGAGCAAACCGTTCGTTGACGATTTCCATCGTCGGCATGCGGCCACGTACGATGCGCTCTTGGCTCGAGATGTCGTAGTTACGGACCGAGCCAGCCTCGGCGACTTCCTCTACCGACTTCTGGCTCTCGCCCGTGACTCCCTCAAGAAGTGCATCAACTTCTTCTTGTGACAGGAACGAATCACTCATAGATGACCCCTTTGCGCGTCACTGAATGATGAAGCTCGAAAAGAGTACCCGTTTCACTGGGTTCTTATCGGCCTTGCGCCTCGCAGCGCGCTCTTCGGGATCCTCTTCTTCACCTTCAGCAACCACCCGCTTCTTAGCAACGGGCACTGAAAATCCCAGTGGTTTGGACACTTCCCGAAGAATGTCATTGGCCAGTTTCTCCTTGCCTTCGCGCTGCAACAACTCGCCAGAGGTGCGCTGGGATATCACCATCAGAACCCCGCTGCGAATCGAAGGCAAGTACTGCTTGACCTGGTCTGCTGTTTTAGCATCAACCACCTCCAGAGTGATGCCAATCTGCGCAAAACGCTCGCCCCCAGGGTCTGCCAAATTCACCACCATGTTTTCCATAGGCAAAAAAGTCGGTGGCGTCTTGGCTGCCTCTTTAGCTGGCGCGGGCTCTTCTGCGGCCTCGTCATCCTTTGGATGGGCACGACTGGAAAGAAACCAAGCGGCAGCGCCGCCAGCGACCACCAGCAAGGCGACCACCACAATGATGATCACCAGCATCTTCTTGCTTTTGGACTTCTCCTTGGCCGGAGCGGCGGGTGCATTGGCGGACACGGGGCGGATTCCTTGCTGTGTTCAGCGGCCCAATCATGCCCAACAAGGCAATGACCAGACGCTAGATTGCATTGTCGGGCGGGTATTCAACCAATAATAGCCAGAATAAAAGCCCAAAACCATGGCTGTCCGGCACCTCACGCTATCGATGGAGCCACAGAACAAGCGTCTGCGGCTTTCTGTGGGCACACTCAAACAAATACATCCAGTGCACGACGCCCATCCACCCCGGCTGGTTTACGCTCCGTGGTGCTATCCGCCGCAACGACCCTCGCTTGACCCGTGCGTGAATCTGTCCCTTGCTGAGCCTCGCCCCCCCGCGATTGGCCATCACGCGCTGAGGTCCCCACACTGGCACCCGACAAGATCAAACCTTGACCACGCAGCATGTCACTCAACTGCGCCATGCCGTCGTCCAGCATTTGGCGTGTTTGCTCCTGGTCGCTGCGAAAAGTCACATGGGCCTCGTTACCAGACAGAGAAACTGAAACTTCCACAGGTTGGCCGTCCCTCGTCAAAGTCATTTCGGCATTCTGGGTTTTCTGATTCACCCAGTAGGTGACCTGCTCGGCCAGCGCATCCTCCGCTCCAGGGGGCACCAATCCATCCGAGCCGCCGGCAACTGCCGCACCGCCATCGGCACGGGATGCATCGGGCTCCAGAGCCTGCGCGCCCCAGCCCCCTTCACCTCCATAGCTTGTCGCACCTATATCACTGGAGTCACGCAGCCAGCTTTCAGCACCGCCACTCCCTTGTAGTTCTGCCAACACGGCTGTGCTGTCCAGCCCAGCCAGCCCCAAAGACTCTCGCCCCCCCAAACCTTCACGCACTGCAGGCACAACGCCAGACTCACGCGTGGGCGCTACAGAAGCAAGGGCTCCTGACAGCACAGTCGCAGCATCAGCAGCCCCATTGGCGGATTTACCTGGCTCTGGCACCCCCGACTTCCCGGTAAAGCTACCCGCCAATGCACTCAGGGCTTCACTGCGTTGAGCAAAACTCGTGGTGCCGCGCGCGACGAGTGTGGGGCGCCCTTGAGCCAGCAAGCCTGCTGCGGTATCGCCGTCCTTGATATCACCCAGCCCGTCCAGGGCTGCGGTTTGCGCAACCAAGCCATCACCCATGGGATCCTGAGCCCAAGCAACGCGAGAACTACCTACCAAACCATCGCCCCCTTGACCAGCCGCCCCTGGCAAACCACTGCTACTGGCACTGGGAGCAGCACGTCCCAGTGCAGAAGCCAGGAAGCCCTGCACGTTAGAGAGTGCAGCGGGGTCATACATCTGCCCGACGGTAGCAGACGAAGAATCGATGAACGCACCAATATCCGATGGCTCTGTCGCATCTTCGGCAGGCAGACCATCCTCCAGTGCAGCCATCAGGGCCATAAAGCCCCCTTGCGCCGCCGGATCCTGCGCAGCGTCGTTAGCGGGCTTGGTTGCGCCTTTGGCACGGACGGCGCCATGGGCACCTTGCGAAGACTGCTGGTTGGTAATTCGAGACTGTTCCATTTCAACTCTCCTGCCCTACAGGGCCATTGGCAGTACTGTGGTACTTGATTGCGGCTCGCTCGTCCGTTTGCTTTTGTTCGCGGCGTGCTTGCTGCAACGCCACATCACGGCGACGCGCCTCCAACACCTTTCGCAAACTGGCCAAACGCAGCTCAGTCGCCAAAAGCTGCCGAGATGCGACATCCACCCGCTGAACCTGCTCCTGCACCACCCCTGACTGAAGGCCCGCAGCATGCCCCAAGCGCCCCATGAACTGGTTGTGGTGGTACATCACCTCGGGCTTGAGGGTGGCACCTTCTTTGGCCCCCCAGCGCCCCTGGATCTCCTGTGCATAGCCCTCCAGTTGCGACAACTGGTTCAGCGCCGCTTGTTGCGCCCCTTGGGCGTTCTGTAGCGTTTGCCGCGCCTCATCGCGCTTACGCTCCGCAACGCTCACGGCCACCATCAGAGCATTCAGGGCAGACATGACATCACCCTCGGCTAACTGTCAAGCACTGCGGCCATGGCCGCAACGCTCTGGTCCATGGACGCGGCATCAAACATGTCTTGCTGCAGGCATGCGGCCATTTGGGGTTGCAACCGGATCGCTTCATCCAAAGCTGGATCTGAGCCGCTCATGTACGCCCCCACCTGCACCAAGTCACGGCTCTTCTGATAGCGCGAGTAAACCGCCCTGAAGCGTCGAGCCAAATCAAAGTGCCCCCTGGAAACCACGTTGTGCATCACGCGCGAAGCCGATTGCTCAATGTCGATGGCTGGGAAATGCCCGGACTCCGCCAACGCTCGGGACAACACAATGTGTCCGTCCAAAATCGCCCGGGCCGCATCAGCAATAGGATCCTGCTGGTCATCCCCCTCCGACAACACCGTGTAGAAAGCCGTGATCGACCCCACGCCATGCAAACCATTGCCGCTGCGCTCCACCAACTGAGGCAATTTGGCAAAGCATGAAGGGGGATACCCCTTGGTCGCCGGTGGTTCACCAATGGCCAGCGCAATTTCACGCTGGGCCATGGCATAGCGGGTCAGCGAGTCCATCAGCAGCAACACGTGCTTGCCCTTGTCACGGAAGTGCTCGGCCACAGCCGTTGCGTAAGCAGCGCCTTGCATCCGCAGCAGAGGCGGTGCATCGGCAGGAGCGGCCACCACCACTGATCTGGCACGGCCCTCCTCCCCCAGAATATCTTCGACGAACTCCTTGACCTCGCGGCCCCGCTCGCCAATCAACCCCACCACGATGACATCGGCACGGGTGTAACGGGCCATCATGCCCAACAGCACGCTTTTGCCCACACCAGAGCCTGCAAACAACCCCAGGCGCTGCCCCCGCCCTACGGTGAGCAATGCATTGATGGCGCGCACCCCTGTGTCCAACGACTCACGCACCGGATCACGGTCCATGGCATTGATCTGACGGCGGTCCATCGGCTCAGCCACCACATCTTGCACAGGCCCGCCATGGTCCAAAGGCAGCCCCTGCGCATCCACCACGCGACCCAGAAGCCCATCCCCCATGGGCAACCGAAGCACCCCGGCCCGTGGAACAGGGCGTGCCGTCTCGCCCAGGCGCGGTGTCGGCACATAGGGCGCAGCAGGCACGACGCTCGCCCCGCTGGACAAACCATGGATATCTCCAGCAGGCATCAAAAATGCCTTGTCAGATGAGAAACCCACCACCTCAGCCAACACCGGCGCATGGCCAGGCATCTGAACCATGCACTGCGAACCGACAGGTACGCGGATACCGGCAGCCTCCAGCACCAACCCCGTCAAGCGTGTGAGGGTTCCACGCGTCTCCAACGGGGTGCCTGCGGCCACGCGCTCACGTGCGTCGGTCATAAACCGCTCCCAAGACGAGGCAGGTTCAATCGGCATGCTCATCCCCCTCCAAAGAGGGCTCTTGCCAAGGCGATTGCAGTCCCAAAGTAGCCACAGCGCGATCCCAGCGCTTGGCAAGCGTCGCATCTACGACCGTACCACCAGACTCAACCTGGCAATCACCTGCTGCAATCGCTGCATCAGGCAGCCATTGCACCCCTGAGCCCCCAACCAATGACGTCAACGGTGCCTGAACCGCCTCCATGTCTGACGGGTTCATGCGCACCACAGCGGGCCGCCCTTCAGACAGCAGCATACCGACCGCCTCCTGAACAACCGGGAGCAAAACCTGCGGATTGCAAGACAACTCCTGGCGCACCACCTCTCGGGCAATATCGCAGGCCAGGGCCAAAACATCCTGGGCCATTTTTTGCTGGATACCCGCCAAAGACGCGTCCAGAGACTGCGACACAGCATGCAGGCTTTGCGCCAGCTCCTGCCCTTGCTGTGCCACATAGTCATCCATGCGGCGCTGCCATTCCAAGGCCGTTTCAGCCTGCGCCTGAGCAAAGCCTTGGGCATAGGCGTCATCACAAGCCTGTTGCACAAGGGCCAACTGCGCCGCTTCATCAATCACCGGGACTTCCGGCAACGCCTCTGGCTCAGGTTCTGGCTCCACCAAATCAGAGCCATCCACCGCGCCAAACTTCCACTGCGTGACGGCACCCACCTCTTCGCTGGGGATGAAGCGGGAGTAGTAACGCTGATTAGACGAAGGCATCATCACCACCACCGCCAATCACAATTTGACCTTCGTCCGACAGGCGGCGCACGGTCTTGAGGATTTCCTTTTGCTGCGCCTCCACCTCGGAAAGCCGCATTGGGCCACGCGACTCCAGGTCGTCGCGCAAGGCCTCTGCCGCGCGCGAAGACATGTTGGAGAGAAACTTCTCGCGCAACTCTGGAACGGCCCCTTTGAGCGCCACGATGAGCGTTTCCGAAGCAACTTCCTTGAGCACGGTCTGGATCGCCTTATCGTCGAGCTTGAGCACGTCTTCGAACACGAACATCTTGTCCATGATCTTTTGGGCCAGATCCGGGTCGTAACCACGAATGGACTCCAGCACCACCGCATCCATATTGCCACCCAGCAAGTTGATGATCTCAGCAGCGGCCTTGACCCCGCCCAGCGAGCTCTTGCGAATCTTGTCGCCACCGGCCAGCACCTTGAACAACACCTCGTTGAGGTCCTTCAAGGCCGTGGGCTGAATGCCCTCCAACGTCGCCACACGCAGCAACACTTCGCTGCGCTGGCGGTCTGTCAGTTGCATCAGCACCGCAGCCGCCTGCTCCGAATCCAAGTGCACCAAAATGGCAGCCACAATTTGCGGATGCTCATTGCGCAGCAACTCGGCCACCGAAAGTGGGTCCATCCACTTCAGGCTTTCAATGCCTGAGACATCCCCGCCCTGCAAAATCCGGTCGATCAGCAAAGAGGCCTTGTCTTCGCCCAGCGCGCGCCGCAGCACAGAGCGCACATAGTCACCCGTGTCAGACACCAGCAGGCTTTGTGCTGATGCTGCATCCGAAAAACGGTTGATCACGCTGTCCACTTTTTCGCGCGAGACCGACTTCATGCGAGCGATGGTCTCCCCCAGCTTCTGCACCTCTTTGGGTGACAGATGCTTGAAAACCTCTGCTGCCTCTTCTTCGCCAAGAGACATCAGCAAAATTGCAGCGTCGTTGAGACCTTGTTCATCCATGGAAAATCGTCCAGTCAGTCATGGGCTCAGGCACTATCGCCATGCACCCAGGTTTTCAGGATATTCGCAACGGCCACCGGATTGGCCTTGGCCAATACCCGCGCTTCCTCCAGACGCAGTTGCTCTGGGGTCACCTCCACGACTTCATCCTTCTTGGCCGGCGCAGGCAATGCGGGACGATCAGGCTCCTCAGACTCCAGCGCGTTGAGCTGTCCACCCGCCACGGGCGTGACATCCACAGGCTTAGCCGCTGAGCCCTTCAAGGCAGGCCTCACCAAGCCCAGCAAGACCAACGCGGCAAACAGCACCGCCCCCAGTGGCCAAGCAAAGGTCTTGGCCAAGTCCAACACTTCAGGCTGCTTCCACAGTGGCACAGCCGCAGTTGGGGCGTCATCCATGAGGAACGGCGTATTCATCAAGTTCACCGAATCACCACGGTCTTTATTAAAGCCGATGGTCTCGCGCACCAAACCCGTCATCTGCTCCAGTTGTTCTGGCGTCAGCGCCTTGACCGAGGGTTTACCTTTTTCTTCGGCCCCAGCTTGGTAGTTAACCACCACAGCCGCGCTCAGGCGTTTGATGGCCCAGTTATTGCCCCGAGTCACACGCACCGTCTTGTCCACCTCATAGTTGGTGGTGGACTCGCGCTTGCTGTTGGACTCTTCTGTCCCTTGCTGGCCCCCAGCTGCAGGCGCTGGATTAGCGCCATTGACTGGAGCGGTGGATGGGGCAGGAGGTTGATTAGAGACAGCACCTGGCACACCAGTGGCCGTCTTATTGGCATTGCCTTTGCTCTCAAGCACCTGCTGGCTGCGAACGGCACTGGAGTCGGGTGTTTGGTTGGGACGGAATTGCTCCGAAGTGGACTCCGTCTGGCTGAAGTCCAACTCAGCACTGACCTGTGCCTTAACGTTGTTGCGCCCCACCACGGGCTCCAAGATGTCCATGATCCGGCGTGTGTACTGTTGCTCAATCTGCTGCACGTACAACAGCTGCTGCGCATCCACCCCATTATTAGCGGCCGCATCAGGCGACTGAGACAGCAGCTTGCCCGTGTCGTCCAACACACTGACAGCAGAAGGCGCCAGCTCTGGCACGCTGGAAGCCACCAAGTGAACGATACCCGCCAGCTGAGCACGGTCCAGCATGCGGCCAGGGTGCAAACTCACCAAGACTGAAGCCGAAGGCTTTTGCTGCTCGCGGAAAAACCCATTCTGATTAGGCAAGGCCAAATGCACACGGGCACCTTGCACCGAAGAAAGCGCCTGAATGGAACGGGTCAATTCGCCCTCAAGCCCGCGCTGGAAATTCAGGCGCTCTTGAAACTGGGTCATGCCAAAGCGATTGGCTTCCATCAACTCAAACCCGGCCACCGAACCACGGGGCAGGCCCTGCGTAGCGAGGCGCAAGCGCACATCGTGCACACGCTCCGAAGGAATCAAGATCGCCCCACCGCCATCGGCATGTTTGTAGGGAACGTTCATTTGCGACAGCTGGGCGATGATGGCGCCACCGTCCTTGTCGTTCAGGTTCGCAAAAAGCACCTTGTAATCCGGCTGCCGCCCCAGCACCGTCGCAGCGACGGCTGCTGCCACCAGCAGCGCCACGCCGGCACCCAAGCGCATACGCTGACCCCGGTCCAGAGTAGACAGCCGCTGCAGCCAGTTAGGACTTGCGGGGGGAGTGACGAGGGGGACTTCAGCAACAGCAGACATCTTGCTTTCCAATATGACAGGCCCGGCAAAAGACCTAGCGTTGGAGCGATTATTCGGCGAAGACTCTTAAACGTTGGCTGGATAAGCCGCGCCTTTGTCCATCTATTCCGCAGGATCGGTCCCTGCGCCCTGGATAGGATTGCAGCATACCCCGATTCCCTACGGACACTGCCATGGACCTTCGCATCTCCAGTTCCACAGCCCCCTTGGCGGGCGCCGGCCTGGCACGCCGCGCAGTCGCCCCCCAGGCAGACAGCAACGACGTCGGCTTTTCCAGCGCGCTGAAAGGCGCACTGCAGTCGGTCAGCGCAGCACAAAACCGATCAACCGAGCTGCAAAAAGAAGTGCAGATGGAGAACCCTGCTGTCAGCCTGGAAGAAACCATGGTGGCCATCCAAAAAGCACAGGTTGGCTTCCAAGCCACGCTGCACGTTCGCAATCGCATGGTCCAGGCTTACACAGACATCATGAACATGCAGGTGTGAGCCTCCCACCAACCCATAAAAAAAAGCGCTTGCATTGCAAGCGCTTTTTTTATGGGTGATCGATCGCCAAGCCCCGGCACACGAGGCCAGGGAGTCAATGCATCATCTGCGGCTGCCCTTCAAACAGGTGCTCAAACTGGGCCAGCCAGGGCTCGGCCAAGCAGCGGATCTGGGCATCGTTGCGCAAAATGCGCTGCATGATGCGCGTTTTCTCACGGCGGTGCTCAGGCAACAACTCGTGCTCTTGCGACTTGAAGCGCAATTGCTCTATCAGCACGGCACAAGCGCCTTCATAGCGCACCACACCGTCCCAATCCTTGAGCTTGGCGGCCTCCAGCATCTTGGCGCTGCTGTCTTCAATGGCTTTGTAGTAATCAATCAACATGCTGGACATGATTTAAGCCTCCATCAGCACTGGCTTTCCAGACATGGCTGGCACAGCAACTTGCGGAGACATGGCGTTCTTTTTGATTTCGTTCCAACCCGTAGCGATGGGCTCGATCAAGCGCATGACTTCTTGCAGCATGGCGTCGTCGTTGTGCGCATTGGCAGAGATCAGCTTTCGCACACAGTAGTCATACAGCGCACCCAGGTTTTCAGCCAACGGACCGCCATCGACACGGTCCAACGCCGTGCTCAGACCTTCTTCAATGATGCGGATGGCTTTGGCAATGCTGTTGCACTTGACCTGAACATCGCCGCGCGCCAATGCCCCCCTGGCCGTGGCCACGGAACCAAGCACGCCTTCATACAACAAACTAACCAGCTGGTGCTGGTCAATGGTGTGCATGCTGGTTTCTACATTGATACGCTGGTAAGCGTTGACTGCACGAGGGTTGTGGGCGGTAAACATGCTGACAATCCTTCCGAGGTGATGATTTAGTTATCGGCCAATGCCGCGCAAACTAAAGGCCATCAACCCGAGGATTTATTCCATGTGGTGACTTGCTGGGAAATGTAGGCATTCAAGGCCGTCAGGCTGGACATCTGGGTGTCCAGCGCGTTGTAGCGTGCGGTGATCCGCTTCTCAAACGCATCCACTTTGGCTTCCACCCGCGTCACCTCGCTCGCATTGCGCTTGAGCGCCAATTGCAAGGCATTGTCTTTGGACTTGAAGAAGCCTGCATCAGAGAGCAAGTTGGTGGCCATGGCCTTGACCTTGACTGCAACACCATCAGCCGAGCCTCCACCCGTATTGCGGAACATGTTCTTAAGCTCGTCCATGTTCTCAGTCATGGCTTTTTTCAGCTTGGTGCTATCCACCGCCAAATCGCCACCCCGCTGCTGGGTAATGCCCACATCTGCCAAGCGCTGAAACACCGAAGAACCCGTCGACACCGTCTGCACCGCAGAGCGCAGCATGTTCTGCAAGGAAATGGTGGTCGAGTCGCCTTGCAACAACGCCCCCGTGCCAGCCGTCGAGTCGAACTTGGTCGCCTCGTTGATCAGCTGATTGATGGCGTTGTATGCAGAAACAAAGGCGTCGATATTGGTCGAAACTGCTGAAGTGTCTTGCGCCACCGATATATCAATCGGAGCGGTAGTGACCTGCACGGCCGTGAATGACACACCAGAGACAGTGCTCGCAAAGGTATTGGTGCCAGAGGAAACGGCAATGCCGTTTACCTTGGCTTTGGCGTCCGCCGCCGCCTGGGTCACCGTGCTGCCATTAACCAAACGCGACAGACCAGAGGCATCTGTGTTGGCAGCACTGGTGATGTCTGTATCCCCGCCCTCCATCGCACTCAAGCGAAACCCGGCAGCCTCACCCGTTGTTTTGCTGCGCAGCAGCAGGCGCTCACCGGATGCATCGGTGAGGATGCTGGCCGTCACCCCGGCATTGGCGCCATTGATCTTGCTGGCCACGTCACTAAGCTTGTCAGACGCCGAAATCTCGATATCCACAGGAACGCCAGAAGCCGGCGCGAACGAAGCCGGCGAAACACTCCACTTGCCCAACTCAAGCCGCAACGTGCCAGCCCCCAGCGCGCCACCTACGGGCAAGAGAGCAGCAGAGGCGGTGGCCTGCGCTTTGGCAAGGCTTTGCACCTCCACGCTGAAAGTGGTGGGCAATGTGCCACCCACCGCAGTAGCACTGACGTACTTACTGTCTGAGGAGGTTGTGGAAACCGCATTCCAGCCCGTCACGCTGCTGAGTTTGCTCGCGGCATCCGACAACGTGGAAACCAGCGACTTCATCTGGCCAAACGCGGAAATCTTGGCGTTGACCGTGGCCTTCTGGGTGGTGAGCGTGGTGAGCGGCGCCTTCTCCAGGTTCACCAATTTTTCGATGATGCCGGCAGAGTCCAGCCCAGTGGTGCCAACCCCAACCGATGAAATAGTAGCCATGGAAACCTCCTGAACTGCTTCTACAGAAATTATGGTGCTGATCACGCACCAAGAACGCCCGTAAACACGCCAGGAAACCCCTCAATTCGGACGCTCCTGGCTTGCACGTCCAAACGCTTTACCGCCTCCCGGCGTTCAAAGGCCAAATGGCGGCGGCAGAAAACTGCCGCCGCCATGCCAATCAAGGTGTTTCTACACCTCTTGCTGCGACTCGCTTAACGCAGCAGAGACAACACACCTTGAGGCAACTGGTTGGCCTGGGCCACCATGGCGGTACCGGCCTGTTGCAGGATCTGGGCACGCGACAGGTTGGCAGTTTCCGAAGCAAAGTCAGCATCCAGGATACGCGAACGCGAGGATGACAGGTTTTCAGAAGTCACCTGCAGGTTCGAAATCGAGGTTTCAAAGCGAGACTGCAAAGCACCGAGCTTGGCACGTTCACCGTTGATGAACGACAGGGCCGAGTCCACCGTCTTGAGCGCATCCGTGGCCTTGGCAAAGGTGGTCACATCCAGGTCAGACACCTTCTTCAAGGTAGAAGCACTGTCAGCAAACGCATCTGTCGCCGCCGCAGTAGAGGCATCCACAGAGAAGGACTTGTCAGAATCCAGCGTGATGTAGCCGCTCGATACGGAGTTATCTGCCGTTGTGTTTACGGCCAGGGTGGCTGCTGCACCCGAATTGCTGCCATCGGCTGCCAGCTTTTGCACCGTGACAGCACCAGAGTTTGCCACTGCGGTGTCAGCCACACGGATGTCATTGCCGGTAGCGTTTGTCAGCACCACTGCCGTTCCAGCAGTGTTCAACGATGCAGTCACGCCTGTCTTGGAGCTTTGGTCGTTGATGGCAGACACCGCGGCCGACAAACCATCTGCGGTACCAGCCGCGCTCAGGGTGAAAGAGATGGCCTGATCAGTGCTGTTATCCGAACGCAGATTCAGCGAGTAAGAGCCCGCAGCGCCAAATGTCAGGCTCACTTCAGTACGCGCCGTAGCCGTCACGCCGGTATCGCCCTTCACTGCATTCACATTGTCAGCAATGGTCTTGGCAGTGTCGTTAGCGGCCACATTGACCACCTTGCTGCCCACAGAGCCATTGATGGTCACTGCAGAGCTCGTCACGCCGTTGGCACCCCAAGCACCCGAGGTGGCCGCAGCGCCAGCCGCAGCAACTTGGTTGTTACCGTACACCGCAGTGCGCAGGTTGCCGGTAGCCGCTGTGATGGTCTGGTTGGCGTTAGCGCCCACTTGGAATTGCTGGGTACCAAAGCTGCCGTCCAGCAGCTTTTGGCCGTTGAACTCGGTAGTTTGCGAGATGCGATCGAGCTCAGAAACGAGCTGCGAGACTTCTTGCTGCAGCGCCTTGCGGTCACCAGCGCTATTCGAGGCGTTGGCCGATTGCACCGCCAGTTCACGCACACGCTGCAGGATGTCACCGGAAGCCTTCAGCGCGCCTTCAGCGGTTTGCGCCAAAGAGATACCGTCGTTGGCGTTACGCACTGCCTGGTTCAGGCCCTTGATCTGCGAAGTGAAGCGCTCCGAAATCGCCAAGCCAGCGGCGTCGTCCTTGGCGCTGTTGATGCGCAAGCCCGACGACAGGCGTTGGATGGAAGTGTTCAGCGAACTCTGGCTTGCGCCCAGATTGCGCTGTGCGGTCAACGATGCAACGTTGGTATTGATAGTGGCTGCCATGGCAAATCTCCTGAAAAGAACTGACTGAATATGGCGTTTCCGCCAACTGGGCGCCAGGTCTACCTGGCCACAGTGCTCACCAGCAGCTCCGGGGCTTTCGGGTGAACGGCGGGCCTCACTCTTGTGTCATGCGTCCCGTTGCTTAGGTTTTCGGGTGTTCCTGGGAAAACTTTAGGGGCAAACGCACAGATTGAGCGGTTTTTCTGTGTCTTATCGCCCTAACACAAAAACAGCCGCTGCCCACAATTCATCCATCGTTCCCAAGAAGTCCGCCGGAGGGGCAACGCTTAAACCGGCAGAAATGTTTGTCTTCAGCTCTGCAGGAGTAACGCAATGGCAGCCACTATCAATACCAACGTCGCATCGTTGACCGCACAGCGCAACCTCGGCATGAGCCAAAGTTCGCTGAACACTTCCATCCAACGCCTGTCGTCGGGCCTGCGCATCAACAGCGCCAAGGACGATGCGGCCGGGCTGGCGATTTCAGAGCGCTTTACCAGCCAGATCCGTGGGCTGAACCAGGCGGCACGCAATGCCAACGATGGTATTTCCCTGGCGCAAGTCACGGAAGGGGCCATGAAATCCGCAGGCGACATCCTGCAGCGGGTGCGCGAATTGGCGGTGCAATCGGCCAATGCCTCCAACAGCTCCGGCGACCGCAAAGCGCTGCAGCAAGAAGTCTCGCAGCTGGTGGCCGAACTCGATCGCATCTCGCAAACCACCGAGTTCAACGGACAAAAGCTCTTGGACGGCACGTTTGGAACCCAGCAATTCCAAGTGGGCGCCAACGCCAACCAGACCATCACAGCGGCCACGGCCAATCTGCGCACCACGGTGTACGGCAACAACCAAGTCCAGTCTCCAGGTGTCGCCACTGGTTCTGGCGCATGGGGTGCCAACGGTGTCACCAGCGCGGCCGTCACCATCAATGGTTCTATCGGCAGCAAAGTGGTCAACGTCGCCGCCAACCAAACCGCCAAAACGGTGGCTGACAACGTGAACTTTGTCAAAGCCGACACCGGCGTGACCGCGACCGCCCGCACAGAAGTCAAGCTGGCCTTCGGTTCAGCGGGCGCCTACTCGCTGAATCTGCGCTCTGACAATGGCACCGATCAGGCCGTTTCTTTCACATTGAGTGCCGCCAGCACAGCGGACGGTCTGTCTTCCGCCATTGCCGCCATCAACGACCAATCGTCCAAGACCGGGGTGACTGCTGCGCTGGACAACACCGGCACCGCCATCATCCTGACGAATGCCACAGGCAATGACATCCGCGTGGCCGACACCGCTGTAGTGAACTCCGGGGCCGTGACGGTACAAAAACTGGCGGCCGACGGCACCAATTCGGGCGCAGCCGCAACGCTAGCGGCAGACTCGACAGCCGACAGCACCCTGACCAGCGGCTACATCACGCTGGATTCGGAAAAGTCGTTTGCCATCGACAACTCCACCGCAGCGGCCACCGACGTGTTTGCCGACTCGGCATCCACCTTGCAAAAGGTGTCGGACCTGGACATCACCACCTTTGGCAAAGCCACCGAGGCCCTCAAAACCGTAGACTCAGCGCTGGCCTTCATCAGTGGCGAGCGAGCCAAACTGGGCGCGTTGCAAGCCCGCTTTGAAACCAGCATCTCCAGCCTGAACATCACTTCTGAAAACCTGTCCGCTTCGCGCTCGCGCATTCTGGATGCCGACTTTGCGGCAGAAACCGCCAACCTGTCGCGCGCCCAGATCCTGCAACAGGCCGGTACAGCCATGGTGGCCCAGGCCAACCAGATCCCGCAGGGCGTGCTGTCGCTGCTCAAGTAAAAAAGCGCCATTGCCTTTGGATGGCAGGTTGGTGGGCCTGCAGTCCACCCTGCCCTCACACCCCGGTGGCCGTAAAAGGTACCGGGGTTTTTTGTTGCCTGGCACCACAAGGTGCGGCAACAGCGCACACCAAAGCATCAAAAACAGTAGCTGCCAGCGCTTACTGGTATTGGCTTACAGCCATTTTTTACAAGAAACTCTGCACTCAGGTTTAGCAGGGCCGCACGCGTGGAACACCGGGCAATGCGGGCACCCGCGCCCGCCAGCAGGGCGCTGGCTGCCCCAGCGTGCAAACGGCTCAGCGCCGGAAGATGTCCTGCAACGGATCGCGGCGCGTAGGCTTGAAGACCACCTGCCCGCTCTGGCCGGGGTACACGGTGCAGTGCCGGGGCGTGTCGGTGTTGACAAGGCTCGTGCCTTGCGCCAGCACCGTGCCATCGCCCACCTGGCAGCCACCGATGATGGCGGTGCCCGCATACATCACCACCCCCTCGCCCAGCACGGGGGCCACGCCATGGTTTTTGCCCACGGTGGAGTTTTGGTACACCACGAGGTAGTTACCATAGGTGGCTTTGGCAAAGACGATGCCCACAGAATGGCCGATGAACATCACCTCGGGCATGTCAATCTCGTAGAACAGGTCGATCCCGTTGAGCGCCTTGTTCAGACCAAACAGCTTGCTGCACAACGAGCGGTTTCCGGTGGCCTTCCAGACCGTGTTGGCCAAGTAATACAGAAACAGCGTGTACTGGGTGGAATGCAGGTGGTCAAACTCATCGGGCGTCCACCACCGCACCTCGTTGATACAGCGGCCCAGGCGGGCGAGGGCGGCATCCATGTGCGCCGCTAGCACCGTCGGGGCATCGGTATCCAGCCCATCGGGGTAGAACATGGCCAGTTGGCGGGCCACATAGGCGGCGAGTTCGGTGCGTGACAGATGCAGTGGCTTGAGCATGCTCAGGCTCCTTGGCCGGTGGCCAGCAGTGGGTCCAGCGCCGCCAGCAGCATACGGGGCTGCCATTGCAGCTCCGTGCGCAGGCGCTCGATGCTCACGCGCGGCGTGGGGGCTGGGCGAGTATCCAGCAAGGGCTGCACGGCACAACCCCAGCGCTGCTTCAGGTAATCAAACAGTTCGGCATTGGACACGTTGACACCGGAGGCCACGTTGTACACCGGTGCTTGCCCCTGCACAGAAATGCGGATCAGGGCATCGACCACGTCGTCCAGGTGCACGTAGTCGCGGGTGAAATGGGGCGATGACTGCACAGTGATCTGCCCGGCCCCGGCGGCGCGGGCCTGTAGCACCTGCCGCAGCAGGGTGGGCAAAAAGCCATCGGCATCCTGCGGACCTTCGTACACACACGCCAACCGCGCCACGCGGGCCCGGCCCTGCCCCGCCACATGGCACAGGGATTCGCCCAAGCCCTTGGAGAGGTCATACAGATGGCGAGGGTTGGCTGGGTCCATGGGCAGCACGGCACCCTCGCCGGCCACGCCCTCACTCCCCAGATCCCCCAAACCGTCGTACAGCCGGGTGGACGACAAATAGACCAGCGACTGCAGCGTGCCCCGCGCCAGCCCGTACTGCAGCACCTGCGCCAGGTGGCTGACATGGGCTTGCACGGTGTCGAAGGGGCGGGCCAGGTAGTCGGCCGTGAGCCCCGCGCAATACATCACATGACCCAACACATGGCCGGGCGGCGGCTGCCAGGGCCAGGGCGCATGGCGCTCCGGTGCCCAGACCTGCGCGCCGCGCGCCTGCAACGTGGCGCACAGCCGCCGTCCCACAAAGCCCGCCGCGCCCACTACGGTGAAGTGCTGGCCTTGTAGAAAGTGGTGATCCGCCTGGGACATCAACGGCCCGCCCCCTCAGAACCCGCCCACGGGGTGGTGCAGGTGCGGGTCTTTGTGCGGTAGCAGCTTGGGGCTGACGCCTTCCACAATACGGAAGGCACTGCCCTGCACACGCGCCGCGTCGGGCACGGCCAGCATGTTGAAGCCGTGTGGCGGGCCGTCCAAGTACACCGAATCCAGTGGCACCAGCTCGACAGGCTGGCCGGGCATCTCCCGGTGGGAGTTGATGTCGCGCACCGCGTACACGGTGTAGCCCAGGTCCAGCAGCAGGCGGCACAGGGGCGTGGCGCGCAGGCCCTGAGACCAGTCCACATAAGTGCGGTGCAGCTCGAACACCACATGGGGCTTGTCACGGGCCAGCACTTGCTGCGCGCCCTGCAGCGCCGCCAGCTCGGCCCCTTCAATGTCCAGCTGGATCAGGCCGATGCGGCGGCCCTGTTGCTGGGCGTAGTCGTCCATGGCCACGGTGTCAAAGCCGCTGCCGTCCTGCACGCTGACCATGTTGGCGAACGAGTCAAATCCGTCAAGGCGCATGCGCTCGCCGCTGCGGCTCCACAGGCCCGCCACATTCACCACCACGTTGGTCAGGTGGTTCAGGTCGATATTGCGCTGCAGCATCGCGGCCTGCTGAGGGTTGGGCTCAAAGCAGTGCACTTTCAGGTCGCGCCCTGCGAGCTGACGGGCCACCAGCACAGCCTGGTCACCAAAGTAAGCCCCGCCTACCAGCACATCCCCTTGCAGGTCACGCCCCAGCTCCAGCAGCAGCTTGGTGGTCTGCGGCTCCCAGACATGGGTGGGGTGCTCCGCCTCGGACAGCAGAAAGTCGCGGGCGATCTTGGTGCGGTACAGAAACTGAAAGCGCGTGCCGTCGGCCAGCACCTTGTCGTACTGGTCGGTGTCCAGGTGCAGGGCGTCGATGATGGGGCCCACCACCTCGTCTCGCACCGAGCCCGCGCAGGCAATCTGCCCCTCGCATTCGCGCAGCAGGGCAATCATGCGGGCGCGCATCGCCGGGTCGCGCCCCAGGGTTTGCATGGCGAGCTGCAGGCGCTTGCCGTCCAGGTCGCGCGGGTCGTTGCTGGTCATGGCGGGGGTGGCAGTCATGGCGCGAGGCTCCTCAGATTCAAGCAATAAGGCAATTCAAAACACTTCCAGCCGTGGCACGGCCACGACAAACAGGCCGCCCCAGCCGCGCACATCGCAGAGCTGCGCGGCCACTTCATCCCGCAGGTTCCAAGGCAGGATCAGCACCCGGTCAGGCCGGTGCGCGCGCAGGTGGGCTTCATCGACGATGGGGATGCGGCTGCCCGGCAAATACTGGCCCTGCTTGGCGGGGTTCTTGTCCACCACGTAGGGCAGCAGGTCGGGCCGCACGCCCGCAAAGTTGAGCAGGGTGTTGCCTTTGGCGGCGGCACCGTAGGCCCCCACGGTGAGGCCCTGGGCTTGGCACTGCAATAAAAAAGATAGCAGCTCACGCTTTATCAGCGTGGCCTGGGGCTGAAAATCGCTATAAAACGCGTCGCCCAGCATGCCTGCAGCGGCCTCTGCGGCCAACAGGTGGGCCACACGGGCGGCGCCTTCGGGCGTGGCCTGTGGGTGGGATGCAGCATCCGCGCGAGCGGCAAACACGCGCAGGCTGCCGCCGTGGGTGGGCAGCTCTTGCACATCCACCACCGCCAGCCCGTTGGCCGCAAAAATGCGCTGCACTGCGGTGAGTGAAAGGTACGAGTAGTGCTCGTGGTAGGCCGTGTCGAACTGGCAGCCCTGCACCATGCGCAGCAGGTGCGGAAACTCGAACGTCGCCACACCATGGGGCTTGAGCAGGCGCGCAAAGCCCGCCACAAAGTCGTTGATGTCCGGCACATGGGCCAGCACGTTGTTGGCGGCAATCAGGTCGGCCTGGCGGCCAGCGCGGGCCAGCTCGTCGGCCAGGGCCACGCCAAAAAAGCGCTCCACCACCTCCAGCCCCAGCGCCCGCGCCGCCTTGGCCGTGCTGGCCGTGGGCTCGATGCCGTAGCAAGGAATGCCCGCCTGCTGCACGTACTGCAGCAGGTAGCCGTCGTTCGATGCCACCTCGACCACGCAGCTGCCCGCGCCCAAGCCCAGCCGCTGCTGCATGGCCTGCACATAGGCTTTGGCATGGGCGAGCCAGGAGGTAGAGAACGAGCTGAAGTAAGCGTAGTCGTGCGTGAACAGCGCCTCGCGCCCGGCGTGGTCTTCGGTTTGCACCAGCCAGCAGTGCTGGCAAGCCAGCACGCGCAGGGGGAACCAGGTCTCTGGCCCGCGCAGGGCGGCTTCGCTCAGGTAGGCGTTGGACGGCGGGGCGCTGCCCAGGTCTAAAAACGGCAGGTGCAGCGGCTGGCCGCAGTGTCGGCACTTCACAGACGCACTCCTTCAAACGATTCGGTCAGCAGCGCGTGGCTGCGGTCGCGCTCAGACATCTCGCCCACAGGCAGCGGCCAGGGCAATGCGAGCAGCGGGTCCAGCGGGTTCAGGCCCGCTTCTGCGCCCGGTGCGTAGGCGGCAGAGTGCAGGTACAGCAGCTCGGCGTCTTCGCTCAAAGCCTGAAAGCCGTGCGCAAAGCCGGGCGGGATGAGCAGCGCGCAGCCGTTGCCCGGCGACAGGCGCTCAGCGTGCCATTGCAAAAACGTGGGCGAGCCTGCGCGCAGGTCCACGGCCACATCCCACGCCTCACCGCGCAGGCAGCTCACCAGCTTCATCTCGGCATGGGGCGGGCGCTGGTAGTGCAGGCCGCGCACGCTGCCGCGCTGGCGGGTAATGCTGTGGTTGATTTGGGCAATGGGCTGCGTCCAGCCTGCGGCGGCCAACTCGTCGGCGCAGAACATGCGCTCGAACAGGCCGCGCGCATCTTGCAGGGGCTGGCGCTGTACGCGCACCAGGCCGTGCAGAGGCAAGGCGGTGCAGGCAAAGCGTTGGCTGGTGTGGCCGCTCATGCGGTGGCCTCCCACGCATCCAGGTCGGCCAGGCAGAGAGCGCGTGCATCGGCCCCGCCGTGCTGGGCGCGGTACCAGGCCATGGTGCGCTCCACCGCCGTGTGCAGGCCCCAGCGCGGGGCCACACCCAGCGCTTGGCGGGCGTGCGCAGTCTCTAGCGCCAGCCAGCCCGCCTCGTGCGGGCCATTGCTATTATTTTCATAGCTGGTTGCGCTAGAAGGATAAGCGCTAGAGGCCATTTTGATGACATCCCCTACCGTGGCCGCCTCGTGCGGCAAGGGGCCAAAGTTGTAGGCCCCGGCGCGGGCGGGGTCGGCCCACAGCCGTTCGGCCAGGCACAGGTAGGCGGCCAGCGGCTCGATCACATGCTGCCAGGGGCGTGTGGCCTCGGGGTGGCGGATGTGCAGGGTCTGCCCGGTGCTCCAAGCGCGCACGGCATCGGGCAGCAGGCGGTCGGCCGCCCAATCGCCGCCGCCAATCACATTGCCCGCCCGCGCCGTGGCCACGGCCACGCCTTGCGCGGCCAAAAAAGCATCGCGGTAGCTGGCGGTGACGATCTCGGCCGCCGCCTTGCTGGCGCTGTAGGGGTCGTGGCCGCCCAGCGGGTCGTCCTCGCGGTAGGGGTAGGCCCATTCGCGGTTGCGGTAGACCTTGTCGGTGGTCACAACCACCACGGCGCGCACATCGCGCTGACCCCGCAATGCGTCGAGCACATGGGCCGTGCCCATGACGTTGGTGGCGTGGGTGCCCAGCGGGTCAGCATAGCCTGCGCGCACCAGCGCCTGCGCGGCCAAGTGCAGCACGATGTGCGGGCGGGTGGCCTGCACGCGGGTGGCCACGGCTTGAGCATCGCGCACGTCGCACGCATGGCTGGCATGCAGGTCGTCGGCCACGCGGGCCAGGGTGAACAGGTTGGGCTCGGTGGCGGGGGCCAGGGCCAGGCCGGTCACCTCAGCCCCCAGGCGCGCCAGCCACAAGGCCAGCCAGCTGCCTTTGAAGCCGGTGTGCCCAGTCAGCAGCACGCGCTTGCCGCGCCAGAAATCAGGGGTGGGCCGCACGGGGTTTGTCATTACCAGGTCTTCCAGGGGGCTCGGCCGCTTTGCCACAGGTCTTCGAGCAGGTTTTTCTCGCGCAGCGTGTCCATGGGCTGCCAAAAGCCGGTGTGCTCAAACGCGCGCAGCTGGCCGCTTTGGGCCAAATGGGCCATGGGCTCCAGCTCCCAGCTGGTGGCGTCGTCGGCAATGCGCGCAATCACCTCGGGCTGCAGCACAAAGAAGCCGCCGTTGATCCAGCCGCCGTCGCCCCGGGGCTTTTCCTCGAAGCCCGCCACCACGTCACCGTTGCGCACCAACGCACCGTAGCGCCCGGGGGGTTGCACGGCCGTCACCGTGGCCTGGCAGCCGTGGGCGCGGTGGAAGGCGAATTGAGCCGTCATGTCCAGGTCGGCAACGCCATCGCCATAGGTAAAGCAAAACGGCTGGCCGGGCTCCAGGTATTCCTGCACCCGGCGCAGGCGCCCGCCCGTCATGGTGTTCTCACCCGTGTCCACCAGCGTCACGCGCCAGGGCTCGGCGTGGCGGTGGTGCACTTCCATGCGGTTGTTGGCCATGTCAAAAGTCACGTCGGACATGTGCAGGAAGTAGTTGGCGAAATACTCCTTGATCACATAGCCCTTGTAGCCCAGGCAGATGATGAAGTCGTTGACGCCATGCGCGGCATACATCTTCATGATGTGCCACAGGATGGGCCGCCCACCGATCTCGATCATGGGCTTGGGTTTGAGGTGTGACTCTTCGGAGATGCGGGTTCCGAGCCCGCCAGCGAGCAGTACGGCTTTCATGGCGTCAAGCATAGTGAGGCACTGCCGTGCGGCAAAGCCAGTGTGGGGGGTGAAAGGCGTTGCATCTGCGGCCATCAGCCCTGGCTGGCGCACCAGCGGGCAAACATTTGTGCATAGGCGTCTTCCACCTCGCGGGCAAAACCTGCCTCGTCCATCAACGCCGAGGCCTGCATTTGCGCGCGCAGGGTACGGCGGGTCTGGGCGAGGCTGGGCAAGTCGCTGGCAAGCGCCACCAGCTTGTCCACATATTCAGCTTCGCTGCGGGCAATCCACTCGGGGTGCCCTACGGCCGACAGGACCGAGGCACCGAGCGTGCCCATGCTGGGTACTCCAGCCAGCGAAACGAACGGCAGCCCCATATAGAGTGACTCGATCAGCGTGGTGCCTGAGTTTTGCGGAAAGCAATCGAGCGCGATGTCCACCCGGCGCAGCACGTTCCAGGGCGGGCTTTCAAACCCCATGATGACGCGGTCGCGGGGAATGCCCAGCGCCTCGAACCGGGGCCACCATTGCTCGCGCACCTCGGCCTGGCAGAAGTTGCCGCTGTTGAGCTCCAGCCTGGAGCCGGGCACCCGGTGCAACAACGCAGCCCAAGCCCGCACCACACGGTCATTGAGCCGCACAGCGCGCGTGAGGGTGCCAAAGGTGACATAGCCATTGGCCAAAGCAGGCAGTTCGCTAACGTCACCCGCCTGGCCACCAGGGCGGTAGGCGAAGGGCGCCCGCGGCAAGCGCCAGGGGGTTTCGGAGAACAGGTGTTCCGAGCCCTCTGGCACGGTCATGGCGTCGGTCAGGTAGTAATCAATGGCGGTAAGGCCTGTGGTGTAGCCCGAGTCCAGCCAATGCAGGGACACTGGCGCTGGTTTGCGGGCAAAGGCCCCCAGCCGATGCCCCTTGGTCTGCCCGGCAATGTCCACCAGGACATCGATACCGTCTGCACGGATGCGTGCCGCCAGTTCGTCATCGCTCATCTGACGGGTGTCGATCCAGTGCTCGAACAACGTGCGGTAGTGATCGGTGACCTCGTCTTCCAATTCAAACGGCCCCGCGTAAGCAAACAGCTCCACGCGGTCGTGGTCATGCCTCTCCAACAAGGGCTCCAGAAACGGACGACAGGCATGGGTACGAAACACCGGTGCCACGTAGCCCACGCGCAGGCGGCGTGCAGGGTTGCGGTCATTGGTATGGGGGCGCCATGCACTGCGGTGTGGCTCACCAAAATACTGATTAAAGCGCTGGTAGGCCGCAAAGCGCTCCAGCGGATCAATCTCGGGCATGCAGTTGGCCACAAAGAGATAGCTGCTGTGCACACCGTGGTCTGCCGGGCTCAGTTCCAGCGCCCTTTGCAGCGCCTGCAGGGCCTCAGGCAATCGCCCCTGGTCTTTGAGCAACATGCCCAGGCTCACATGCGCATGCACCATGTTCGAGTCCAGCGCCAACGCCCGGCGCACGCACGCTTGCCCCTCCGTGAATCGGTGCATTTCGCCCAGCAGTATCCCCAGGTTGAGCAGCACCTTGGGGTCATCGCCCCCCACCTCCAGGGCCTGGCGGTAGGCCTGCTCAGACGCCTGCAAGCGCGCTTGCCCACGCAAGACGATGGCCAGATTGAACCAGCCTTGCGGGAATCGCGGCGCATGGCCCACGGCTTGGCGCAACAGCACCTCGGCCTGCACCAGATCACCCTTGAGAGAACGCGCCAGGCCATAGTTGCTGAGCATGTCCACATCCCGGGGATTGAGCTGCAGCGCCTGGCGCATGGGCGCAACGGCCTTGTCCATCTGACCCAGTTGCATCAGCGCGGCACTCAATGATTTGAAACCCATGGGGCACTGGGGGTACTGGCGCGTCATCTTGCGACCCAAACGCACCACGTCGTCAAACTTCTCCGCCTCAAACAGGCGGTTGAGTTCGGCAACCTGGTCTGCGGACGCCATGCGCCCTTGGGGTGGCCGGGCGCTGCGCGTGCGCCGCATGACGGCGTCGACCAGCCGTTCGACCAATTCGCCCGCAGCGTCGCCCGCCAGGCCCGCACGTCGGGCGTCTTCCAAAATATCTTCCGCCAGGGTGTGCTCCCCCGCCTGGAGGAGGGCGTCCACCAGACTCACCCAGTATTGGCGGTTTTTGGGGTTGGCCTGCAACGCGGCCTGAAAAAACGGCACTGCCGCCAAAAACTGCCCGCACTCCATCGCAATCGCCCCCAGGTTATGGTTCGCGTCTGCATGGTCTGGCGCAAGGCTCAGCACCGCACGGTAAAGCTCCTCCGCCTGGGCCAGGTTCTGGGCACGGTGGCAATCCAGCG